>NZ_JPGU01000001.1:217253-319813 GCF_000732115.1 Frankia sp. CeD | reverse complement strand
CGGCGCGGATCGGTGACGTCCCACAGCCGGGCCGTGTTGTCATAGCCCGAGGTGGCGAGGACCTTCCCGTCCGGGCTGAACGCGGCGTCGAGTACCCAGCCGTTGTGTCCGAGGATGACGGAGAGTTCGACGGGGTGGCGCGGATCGCCGAGGTCCCACAGGATCACCGACCGGTCGTAGCTGACCGTGGCGAGCAGCCGTCCGTCCGGGCTGAACGCCGCGTCGAGCGTCCACGAGGTGTGCCTGGCCAGGGTGGCGAGCTTCACCGGATGGGAACGCGCGGAGATGTCCCACAGCTGGACGAGGTTGTCGGCACCGGTCGAGGCCAGCAGGCGCCCGTCCCGGCTGATGTCCACACCGAGCGCCGACTGCGTGTGCCCGTCGAGCACCGTCGCCGTCGCGGCGGCGAAGGAGGTGCGCAGGGCGGCGCGGGCCTCCCGCACCGGGCTGATGCGGTAGGCCGCCAGGGACAGCCGGGCGGCCAGGTTCGCATCGGAGTTGCGGACGGCCTCGGCGGCCAGAGCGACGCGAGCGGCCGTCTCCTCCCGGCTCGGCCGCCGGTCACTGCCGGTGGTGAGCGCGAATGGTATGAGGGCCGCGATGAGCAGGACCGCGAGGAGCGGGGCGGCCAGCAGCGCGACGCGGCGCCAGTTCCACCGGCCGCGGTCCCGTGCCGACAGGTCGACGGGCGGCCCGGCGCCGACCGACCCGCTTGAGGCAGACCCGCCCGGGGCAGACATCTGTCCGGGCGCGCAGCGGTCCGGGTCGGTCCGCTGCGGGGGCGCGGGCATCGACACCCCGGCACGGATGACGCGGGTCACCTCCGGGTCGGGATGCGTGGTCGGACCCATTCCGACCAGACGCAGGAACAGCTCCTGGGCACTCGGCCGGGTGGCCGGGTCCTTGCGCATGGCCTCTTCGACGATCGGCCGCAGGGCTGGAGCGAGACCGTCGAGCAGTGGTTCGCGGTGTACGACGCGGTAGAGCTGCACCGGCGTCGGCCCGTCCCCGAAGGGGAAGGAACCGGTGCCCGCATAGGTCACCAGGCCACCCCACGCGAAGACGTCCGCCGCCGCCGTCACCGGCTCGCCGTTGGCCTGCTCCGGGGCCATGAACGCCGGTGTACCGATCCGCTGGATCTCCTGGCTGAGCATCGTCGGGGCGTCCAGCGCCCGGGCGATGCCGAAGTCGATGACGCGGGGACCCAAGGCTGAGAGCAGCACGTTGGACGGTTTGAGATCACGGTGTACGAGGCCGGCGCCGTGGATGGCGGTCAGCGCCGCGGCCACGCTGACCGCGACGCGCTCCAGGTCGGCCGACCGCAGCGGGCCGTCCGCGGCCACCGTCTGGGCGAGGGTGAGGCCGTCGATGTACTCGGTGACGAGGTAGGGCCGCCCGTCCGGCGGATCGACGACGCCGAGTACCTCGGCGGTGCAGAAGCGGGCGACCCGGCGCGCGATGTCGGCCTCCCGGCGGAACCGGGCCCGGAACTCGGGCACCCGGGCCAGGTCGGGCCGAATGACCTTGACCGCGACGAGCCGGCCGGCGTGCTCGGCGACGTCCGGCCTGCCCCGCCCGAGGAAGACGGTCCCCATCCCGCCCTCACCGAGGCGTCCCAGCAGCGTGAACTGGCCCAGTTCGGTCGGGTCGCCGCTGTCGAGGGGCTCGATGGACGGCCCCGTCAGACCGCTGCCGCCCACCGGGCCGAAGCCCGGCGCCGAGGACGTCCCCCGTCCCGACCGAGCGGCGGGTCCGGNGGGCGTCTCGGGTCCCACGGGGTTCGCTTCGGAGGCGGGGTCGGGTCGAGCGGGCGATGCGGACGGGGGCGCCACCGTCCCCGCGTTGCCCGTCTCCCGCTTGCGGCGCAAGACCCCTCCCGAACCGAGATGGTTGACATCGCGGATCCTATGCGCCTCGGAATCACCATCCGAGGCCCCCGAGCCCCGATGCGCAGCGCCGCCGTGGCCGGTTGCGCCTTGTCCGAGGCCCAGGATTCAGTGTTACTCTCCGTGAGAGAACGCGCACGATGGTCGGATGGTTTCCGGTTCCTTGTCGGCGATGCCGGATCAGGGGGAGCGCGGATGCCCCGCGGCGGAGGGGCCCTGGCCGGTGGGCTCCGGACTCGTGCCGGCCGCCGGGCCCGAGCCGGTGACCGCCTTCGAGCCGGTGGTGGCATCCGGCGCGCCGGCGGTCCGCGGCCGTTTCGGCGGCAGGTGCGACGGATACGGCGCGAGGGGTGGAGCCGGCCGCTGTCCCGTCGATGGCGACCGTCCCCTGGACGAGGACGGAGGCTGAGCGGGGGCCTCGCCGGCGGAGCGGGTGGCCGGACCGCCGGTGACAAGGACCCCGATGCAGCAGGCCAGGGCTGCCACGGCGAGGACGCACACCGCGCCGGCAAGCCACGTCAGGGCGCCCTGCGGCCATGGGGCCCACGCCACCATCGCGTCCCACGCGTCGCTGAGGTCGCCGCCCGTGGGTCGCCAGAAGTGCGGAAACACCATCGAGATCGCCCAGGCCTGCAGGGTGGTCGCGCCGGCCAGGAAGAGCAGCGGCATGATCCGGGAGAGATAACGGCCGGTCGCCGCCGCACCCATCCCGACCCCGATCGCCAGCGACGCCAGGCCCGCGTACAGGTAGCGGCCGGAGATCCCGCTGACGTGGAAGTACCTGTCGAAGTTCTTCGCGGACTGCAGGGTCATCAGGCCGAACAGCGCCCAGGTGGGCCAGAGCAGGAACAGCAGGTCCACCCGGATGCGTCCGGTCCGGGCCCGGATGAGGGCGAGGGCGAAGAAGACGATGACGACGGCGGTGCCCGTGCGCACCGGGACCGTCGTCAGGTTGACCTCGAACCATCCGAAGGATCCCCACCAGCGCAGGATCGTCCCGTTGATCAGCAGCTCGGTGTAGGCACCCCAGTCGTCGCCCAGATACTGGCCGAGCGGGAATCCCGGCGTCTCCGGTTGGAAGGTGCCGTAGCGGACGATGTTGACGATCCACCACCAGCCGCCGAGCGCGATCGCCAGCGCGCCGCCAAGCAGCAGCTGGCGCCAGGGCACGCGAAGCGCGGAGGCGGGTGGTCCCGCGGGTCCGGCCTCGGCGAGCAGGAAGGGCTCCGTCCCGGTGGGGTGAGGGCCCGTTGTGCGGGGGGCGGTTGTGCGGGGGCCGGCGGGGNAAGGGGNGGCCGGGNAAGGGGCGATGGCGGCTGGTCCGGTTACTGCCACGGCGACCGCTGGTCCCCGCGCCCACGCAGCCCGGGCGTCGCGTCGGGCCCGGCCCCAGGCGACGAGGTAGGCCAGCGCCGCCATGGGAACCAGCGTGATCGCCAGTGACTTCGTCATCAGGGCGAGGCCGACGAAGACCCCCGTCCAGGTCGCGGTGCGCAGGGAGGTGTCCCCGCGCAGCACGTAGACGATCGAGACCGTGGCCAGGCCGCTGGTCAGAACCAGCAGGTTGTCGTTGTTGACGCTGGATCCGATGTGGGTGAGCTGGGGGATCCCGAGCGGTACCAGGGCGGCACAGATCCCCGCCACCCGGCTGCCACCGCTGAGCCGGTTCGCCCCGGCCCAGGCGAGCAACGGCAACGGCGCGACCATTGCCACGCTGATCAGGCGCAGGATCCCGATGATCTCGTCCCAGCGCAGGTGGTCGCCACCGCCGGGGACGGCCTTGAGAATCATGGCGTCAACCCAGTAGTACAGCGGGGGATGCTGCACGAGCTGCTGGATGCTACCCTCCGGCGCCGGCGTCCGGTCCAACTCCTCCCAGCTGGGACGATCGTGGCGGGGGNCGGCGTCGGCCGCGGNGAACGGGCCGGCGGNCAGGNCGCGGGGCCGCTCCTCGGATCCGTAGGGGGCAGCCATGATCGCCCCCACGCCGCCCTGCGTCACGATCGCATGGCCCGGATGCGGCCAGCCCTTGCCCTCGACGAGCCGCATCACAGCGTCCACGTGGTTTGGTTCGTCGGGCGCATGGTATTGCGGCATCATCACCGACCAGCCGGCCAGCAGCGCGGTGAAGAGCAGGGTGATCACCCAGATGGCCGCGGGGATGGTGCGGAGAATCCCCCACGGCCGGAAGCGCGTCCCCATCGGGAACACGTCTCCGCCGGCCTCGGCGTCGGCGCGGGCCGTTGCGGTCGAATCCACAGAGTCACCCACGAGTGGCAGAGTCCCATCGGACGAAGGTGGAGTCATGCTACGGACCCCCGATTCCCCGTCGACATCATGGGTGCCCTTCTCCCGTCAGCCCTGGTCGCGCACGGTGGTGAGGGTGCTCCCGGGCGGGTGTCCAGACCGTTGTCGCGGTGTTCCCGGACCGTCAGTGTTCCCGGACCATCAACGTCGCAGCCCGCAACCATCATCCTGACCGCCCGAGGGCCGGTTCACCGTCATTGAATCGGGAGGTCGATACGGATGTCCTCGGCTATCCGGCTGCGAAGTCCGCCGGATAGCAGGACCTGTCGGATAGCAGGATCTGTCGGATTTCGGCGAGGCGAAGATTCCGGTTTAGGCGTGGCCGCGGAGGTGTCCGCGTGGCACGCGGACAGCCGAGGCCGCCTTTGACGTCCGACTGCCCCCGACGTCCGGCTTCCCACCCTGGCGTCCGAGGTCCGAGGTCCGAGGTCCGGCGTCCGGAGCGCGTGATCCGGACGCCGGATCAGCGCCAGGAGTCGATGTGGCCGACGATCTTCGCGGGGGATCCGGCGGCGACGGCTTTGGGCGGCACGTCCCGGGTCACCACCGAGCCCGCGGCGACGACGGCGCTCTCGCCGATCGTCACGCCCTTGAGCACGATGGCCCCCGCGCCGATCCAGGCCCGGTCCTCCAGCACGATCGGTCCGCTCATCGGCTGCTCCACGCCGTCGACGACCATCGGGTGAAAGTCGTTGTCGAGTAGCTGGGTGTCCCACGAGACGTTGCAGCAGGCGCCGATCGAGACGCGTTCGCGCACGAGGATCTTGGCGAACCCGTTGATGTTCGCCCCGGGGCCGAGTTCCAGCACGCCCGAGTCGACGACGATCCGCACGCCCCGCTGCAGCGACACGACACCTTCGCAGCGCAGGCGGCCCTCGGGATGCACCCGGATGATCGAGGTATCGCGTCGGGTCGACAGCCCGAACGCGCCGAGCCCCACCCGCAGCGCCGCGCCCTCGGCGAACTCGATGCGCTCCCGGCCTTCGATCACGGTGGGGGAACCGGTCCAGATCGGTTGCCTGTATGCGAGCGGGTAACGCAGCCCGGCCACGAACGAGCGGGCCGAGGTCTCCTGCGCCGCCCGCAGCGAACGAACGTGCCGCACATACTCCCGCAGATCACTTTTGAACGCACCCACGGAGCAACAGTAGGCGCTGCCCAGGTGGCCGGACCGCCCGGCTGTCGGCTCGCCGGGTCGGGCGTGCCACCCTAGAGTCGTGCGCGAGCCCTCGACGGAGCGTGCACCACCGCCACGGACCGGCGATCGGAGCGGGAACGACGACGTCGGACCGCCAGGACGCCGGCCCGGGACGCCGCTGGGCCGGAACGACGACCGGGAGCCACACCGACGTGAGTGTCAGCGCCATCCACCGACCTGAACATCCGCAGGCCGGCACCCCAGTGCAGGCGGCTTCCGGGGACGGCGTCGCCGCCGTCGGTCCGGACGCCCCCTACGTGACCATCGTGCTGCCCTGCTACAACGAGCAGGACCATGTGCTGCTCGAACTCGAGCGCATCACCGCCGCGATGGACGCGAGCGGTTACTCCTACGAGGTCCTGGCGATCGACGACAAGTCGACCGACAACACGCTCGCGGTGCTGCGCGAGGTGGCCCCGCGGTTTCCGCGCATGCGGGTGATGCCGTTCCGCCGCAACGGTGGTTCCGGCACGGCCCGCCGGATCGGGACCCAGGAGGCCCGCGGCAAGATCGTCGTCTGGACCGACGCGGACATGACGTACCCGAACGAGCGCATCCCGGAGTTCGTCCGTTACCTGGACGACAACCTCGACGTCGACCAGGTCGTCGGGGCGCGCCGCACCGAGGAGGGCACTCACAAGTGGGCCCGGGTGCCGGCGAAATGGTTCATCCGGATGATCGCCCAGCGGCTGTCCGGCATGAAGATTCCCGACCTCAACTCCGGGCTTCGCGCCTTCCGCCGGGACGTCTCCCTGCCCTATCTGCGGCTGCTGCCCCCCGGTTTCTCCTGCGTCACCACGATCACGATGTCCTTCCTGTCGAACCAGCATCCGGTGGATTACATCCCGATCGATTACGCAAAACGGTCCGGAACGTCGAAGTTCCATCCCTTCCGGGACGCGCGGCGTTACATCCTTCAGGTGCTGCGGATGGTGATGTACTTCGATCCGATCAAGGTTCTCATGCCGGTCGCCCTGTGGATCATGGGCTTGGGTTTCGTCAAGCTGATCGTGGACCTGATCCGCTACGACTTCCATGTGGCGACGTCAACGCTGCTGGCGATTCTGGTCGGCTTCCAGATCGTCGTGCTGGCGTTGATCGGCGATCTGGTGGCCCGCTCGCGCAGCGACACCTGACCGGCGTGCGCATCGCGATCGTCGGTCCGACCCATCCCTACAAGGGGGGGATCGCGCAGCACACCACCGAGCTCGCGCACCGGCTGTCGGCGCGGGGCCACGAGGTGGCGGTCGAGTCCTGGTCGGCGCAGTACCCCGCGCGGCTCTATCCCGGCGTGCAGCGCGTCACCGAGCCCGAGATGGAGCCGTTCGAGGTCACCCGCTACCCGTTGTCGTGGCGCCGGCCGGACGGATGGATCCGGCTCGGCAGGCGCCTGCGGCGGCAGGCCGACGCGGTGATCCTGGTCGTCGTCACTCCCGTGCAGGCCCCGGCGTACCTGGGCGTCCTCGGCGCACTGCGGGCCCGGGGGCCGCGCGGCCGGGGCACGGCTTCCGGGCGAGCGGGTTCCGGGGGTGCGGACCCCGGGGGTGCGGGTCCCACGGTCGTCGCGCTCTGCCACAACGTCCTGCCACACGAGCGCCGGGCCGTGGACGAACCGCTGACCAGTGCGGTGCTGCGCCGGTCGTCGGCTGTTCTCGTCCACACGCCGGCCCAGGCGGAGCTCGCCGCGCGCCTCACCCCTGCTCCGGTCCTGGTGGCCGAGATGGCCACGCACCTGTGGTCCTCGGCTCTGTCGTCCTCGCCGCCCGGGCCGGTGGCCGGCCGCGGTGGGCCATCCGCCGACGTCACCCGGCGCAACCTGCTGTTCTTCGGGCTGGTGCGGCCGTACAAGGGACTGGACGTCCTGCTGCGGGCGTTGGCCCGCGGGCCGGCGGACGTCCGTCTCACCGTCGCCGGCGAGTTCTGGGGCGGGACGGGGGAGATCGCCCGGCTGGTCGAGGAGCTCGGCCTGGCCACCCGGGTGGACCTGCGGTCGGGCTATGTCGACGCGGCGGAGGTGCCCGCGCTGTTCGCTGGTGCCGACGCCCTGGTGCTTCCCTACCGGGCCGGAACGGCGTCGCAGAACGTCGGTCTCGCGCACCTGCACGGCGTGCCGGTCGTGGCGACCACGGTGGGAACGCTCGCCACCACGGTCCGCGATGGGGTGGACGGTCTACTCGTGCCGCCCGACGACGCGGAGGCGCTGGCGGTGGCGCTGCGGCGGCTCTACGAGCCCGGCGTGCTCGCCGGTTTGCGCTCGAAGGTCATACCGCCGGACGTTGACGGGGCGTGGGAGCGTTACCTTGATGTGACGTTGGGCGCGCTTGGGCGCACATGAGCCGTGGCGCATACGCGAGTCACGGCCCATCCATGGGTCACGGCCCATCCATGGGTCACGGCCCACGGGTGAATCGTGGACTCGGAAGGCGGAGTGGAATGAGCAAGGCGGACCGGATCGGCGGGGCTGACTGGACGGGCGGGGCCGACCTGTGAGCCCGGTGCGGGACGACGCCCTCGCCTTCGTGGGCCATCAGGTACATGTCATGCGCCGCCGGGAGGTCGGCACCCTGCTGTCGTGGGCGGGAGAACTGGCCGGGCGCACCCTGCTCGATGTGGCCGGCGGTGACGGCTACTGGGCCGGCCAGGCCGTCCGTCGCGGGGCTCGGGCGGTGTGCCTCGACCTCGCCCGGCACAAGCTGCAGTTCGGTCGCCGGCTGCGCGGGCATCCCGGGCTCGTCGAGGGGGACGCCTTGGCGCTGCCGTTCGCCGCGGCCACGTTCGACGTCGTCATGTCGGTCTGCGCCATCGAGCACTTCGACGATGGTCCGGCCGCGCTTGCCGAGATGGCGCGGGTGCTGCGTCCGGGTGGCGACCTGGTGATGTCCGCCGACGCCCTCACCCGGGCGGCGTCCTGGCCGGACCTGTTCGACCGGCACCGCGAGCGCTACCACGTCAGGCACACCTATTCCGGCGACCATCTCGCCAAGCTGCTCGATGATGTCGGGCTTGAGGTCATCCGGCAGACGTACATGTTCCGCAGCGAACGCGCCGAGCGGCTCTACCTGACTTTGTCCGCCAAGGGCGGCAGGACGGGATGGAACGCCGCGGCCGTGCTCTCGCCGGCCGTCGCCCTGTCGGACCGGCGGGCTCCCGACACCGCGGGCAGCGTCGTACTCACCCACGCCCGCAGACGGGAGGGCTGAACGATGGCGCCCGCCGGCCGGTCGGCAGGCCCGGGCCCCGGCCGTGAACCGCGCCGGCAGCCGGAGCACGACCCGCGGANGGGCCCGCCGGCGCCCCCCACCTCCCTGCGCAACCAGCGCATCCTCGCCGCCGTCCTGACAGTGCTGCTGTTCGGGCTGATCGTGGCCGGGACGGGTGCCGGGTTCGCGCTCTTCGGCCATCGGGGCTGGGGATACCTGGTCGGCGGGATCTCCTGCGTCGTGATGGTACTCGCGGCTCTGCGCGCCCGCGGCCGCTGACCCGCTGACCCGCCGGCCCCGGCTGTCCGGGGACCGGGCCGGCTGTCCGGGGACGGAGGAGGCAGGGGCAGACTGTGACCCGTGCGTGTGGGTTTCCTTGTCGAGCAGCTGCTCGCGCCGGTTCCCGGCGGGACCGGGCGCTACTCCGCCGAACTCGCGGCGGCGCTCGCCCGCACCGCCGCTCCCGAGGATCGGGTGACCGGGTGGTGTGCCGGGCGCCGAGAGGTCGGTCCGGCCGTGCTGCCCGGCGTCCTCGGTCCGTTCCGGCTCGGTCTGCCTCGCCGCGCACTCGCCGTGGCCTGGGCGCGTGGCGTGGGTCCGGCTCCGACGGGGGTAGACGTCATTCACGCTCCGACCCTGCTGGTGCCACCCGCGGGTGGCACCCGGGGGTTCGTGACCGGTTCGGTGGCGGACGCCCTGCGCGGCCTCGACGACCGGACCGGGTCCCGGCGCGGGCAACGGTCCGGTGGCTCCCGGCGTTCTCCTGGTTATCGGCGTTCTCCTGGTTATCGGTGCTCCCCTGGTTATGTGGACTCATATCCACCTTCCGGACTTTCCGGCGCGCCGCCCCGTCCGTCGCTGGCTTCCTGGGCCTCCGGAACCGTCGCGCCGGCCCTGGGCGATGCCCTGGACCGGCGCCGGCCGCGCCCGAAGCTCGTCGTGACGATCCACGACGCCGTTCCCTGGACGCATCCCGAGACCCTGACCCCGCACGGGGTCCGGTGGCACCGGCTGATGGGCGAACGGGCCGCACGCCACGCCGACGCGATCGTCGTGCCGACGCTCGCGGTGGCGGCCGAGATCGCCCGGCATCTGCCGATCCCCGAAGATCGCCTGCACGCGATCGGGGAGGGAGTCGCCGACGCGGTGGTCCGGGTTCCGCCCGATGCCGACGCCCGCGCCGCGCGGATGGGGCTACCCCCTCCGGGGCGTTATCTACTCACCCTCGCCACGCTCGAACCCCGTAAGGGCCTCGACACCGCGCTCGCGGCGCTGCGACGACCGGACGATCCGGGCCTGCCGTTGGTCCACGTCGGCGCGACCGGCTGGGGTGGGCTGGACGTGCGCGCGGCGGCGGCCAGGCACGGTCTGGGCGCGGACCGGGTGCGCACCCTTGGGCGGCTCAGTGACGAGGATCTCGCCGTGGTCCTGTCCCGTGCGGGCGTATTGCTCGCGCCGAGCCGGTCGGAGGGCTTCGGGCTGCCGGTCGTCGAGGCGATGGCGCACGGTGTGCCGGTCATCGTCTCGGATGCCCCCGCGCTGGTCGAGGTCGGCGGGGACGCCGCCGTGGTGGTCGGGGTGGACGACCCGGCCGCGCTGGGCGCCGCGGTGGCGAAGGTCATGGGCGATCCGGACCTGCGGGGGCGGCTGTCGGAGTCTGGACGTCTCCGTGCCCGGTCATTTACCTGGAAAGGGGCAGCACTGGCGACGTGGGCGCTCTACCGTCGAGTCAGCGGTTCCCCCGCCGTGTCCGTCGCCGACGACGGGCGGGCGTAGTGTTGCCCCCGTTGAGAAGCAAGCGGTCACCGTGAAGCAAGCGACCACCCCGTCGCGGGTGGCGCGTCAGGGAGGGAGCGCCGTGGGACCCCGGGTGCTCGTCGACGCCACTTCGGTCCCGGCCGACCGTGGTGGCGTAGGGCGTTATGTCGACGGGTTGGTCGCGGCGCTGGGCGCGACCGGCGCGGACATGGCGCTCGTCTGCCAACGGTCGGATGAGGAACGCTACAGCCGGATGGCCCCACACGCCACCGTTCTGTCCGGGCCGGCGGCCATCGCCCACCGGCCCGCGCGGTTGGCCTGGGAACAGACCGGGCTGCCACTGGTCGCCGAACAGGTGAATGCCGATGTCATCCATTCACCGCACTACACGATGCCGTTGCGGGCGCACCAGCCCGTGTGCGTGACGATTCACGATGTCACCTTCTTCACCGAGCCCGACATGCACACCGCGGTGAAGGGCACGTTCTTCCGGTCCGCGATGCGCACCGCGGTGCGCCGGGCGGCCCGGATCATCGTCCCCTCGAAGGCCACCCGGGACGAGTTGGTGCGGGTGCTCGACGGGGAGTCGACGACCACCGACGTCGCCTACCACGGCGTCGACACGTCGACCTTCCATCCGCCGACCGAGGAGGACAAGCGGCGGGTGCGCCGCCGGCTCGGGCTCGGCGACTCGCGCTACGTCGCGTTCCTCGGGATGCTGGAGCCGCGCAAGAACGTGCCGAACCTCATCCGGGGCTGGGCCGAGGCGGTGCACTGGCGGGACGAGCCGCCCGCGCTCGTCCTGGCCGGCGGCTCCGGCTGGGACGACGACGTCGATGCCGCCGTCGCCTCGGTGCCGAGCCACCTGCGGGTGATCCGGCCGGGTTATCTGCGCTTCTCCGACCTGCCGGGCTATCTGGGAGGTTCGTCACTGGTGGCGTATCCCTCGCACGGTGAGGGCTTCGGGCTGCCGGTGCTGGAGGCGATGGCCTGCGGCGCCCCGGTTCTCACCACGCCGCGTCTGTCGCTGCCGGAAGTCGGCGGCGACGCCGTCGCCTACACTCAGCCGGACGCCGGCTCGATCGCCCGGGAGATGGGCGCCCTGCTCGATGACGCCGAGCGGCGCAGGCAACTCGGTGAGGCCGGTCTCGCCCGGGCCCGGGAGTTCACCTGGGCGGCCAGCGCCGAGGCGCATCTCGCGAGCTACGCGCGGGCGGTCGCCGAGCACTGAGGCGCCCGTCGGCCCGGCCCCGGGGCAAGGACCGCCGCAAAGGGCGCGCTACGGTCTCCTCGGTGCACAAGGTGCCGTGCGTCGTCACGGGAATGTGTCGGGCGACCGGTGGTGGGCGAGAACGGGCGGGCGAGACATGGGTGTGGATCCGGAGATCCGGGTCGTCGTCGTGACCTTCCGGTCCGGGGAGGTGATCGGAGCCTTCCTCGACTCGCTGGCGAAGGCGACCACGCGGCCCTACGAGGTCGTCGTGGTGGACAACTCGCCGCACCTCGACGAGGGCACGGCGGCGGCCGCCGAGCGGGCCGAGGTGCGCTTGGTGCGCCCGGGTCGCAACCTCGGCTACGGCACCGCGGTCAACCGTGGTGCCGCCGGAGCCCGCGGGCCCTGGCTGGTGATCTCCAATGCCGACATCTCCTTCGCGCCCGGTGCGGTCGACGAACTGCTTGCCGCGGCCGACCGCTGGCCGGGGGGCGGGGCCTTCGGCCCGGGGATCATCAATCCGGACGGGGCGCTCTACCCCTCGGCCCGGGACCTGCCCTCGCTCGGCCGCGGGGTGGGGCACGCCTTGTTCGGCTGGTGTTGGCCGACGAACCCGTGGACGGCCTCCTATCGGCGGGAGCGGGGNCTCCCCCNGGAGATGACCGCCGGCTGGTTGTCCGGTTCCTGCCAGCTGCTGCGCCGGGAGGCGTTCGAGGCGGTCGGCGGGTTCGACGAGTCCTACTTCATGTTCATGGAGGATGTCGACCTCGGCCGCCGCATCGGCGAGGCGTCCTGGCAGTCGGTGTACGTGCCGTCCGCGGTGGTCGAGCATCTCGGCGGACACTCGACGAAGCGGTCGTCACGGCGGATGGTGCTGGCTCATCACCGCAGCATGTTCCGCTACCTGTCCTGGCAGTACCCCGGCAACGCGCGCGCGCCGCTGCGGCTGCTGCTCGGGGTCGGTCTCGTGGTTCGGCTGCTGCTCGCGCTGATCTTCGCCCGGGACAGCGCGGGGGCGAAGGCGACCCGTTCTGCGGATCTGCTTCCCCGGGGTGGTGCCGCGCGGGGCGCCTGAGCGGACCGCGGCCGGCCGATGGCCGGCAGGCGAGTTGCTGGTAGTCATGGATGTCCTGGATGTCCGAGATATTTGGAATATCCGGGCGGCTTGGTGAACCCCGGTCCGACACAACGTGTCGAAACCATGGCATGCCGTTCGTCGTATGGTCCTGACCCCGATCCGTTTTCAGCGTCCACCGCGTGTTCTGCGACACTGACGCCCCATGGACGCAGTGATGCTTGTCGGCGGTCAGGGGACCCGCCTGCGACCGCTCACGATGTCGGCGCCGAAGCCGATGTTGCCGGTCGNGGGGGTGCCGGTCACCGCGCACATGCTGGCTCGCGCGCGAGACGCGGGAATCGACCGGGTGGTGCTCGCCACCTCGTACCGGGCGGAGGTCTTCGAGGAGTACTTCGGGGACGGCTCGGCGCACGGACTCCAGCTGGAGTACGTCACCGAGACCGAGCCGATGGGCACGGGCGGTGCGATCCGCAACGTGGCCGAGCGGCTCCACGGGGGACCGGGCGATCCGGTCGTGATCTTCAACGGTGACATCCTCGCCGGTCTGGACATCCAGGCCCTCGTCGCGCGGCACACGGGGACCGGCGCGGCGGTCACCCTGCATCTGACCCGGGTGGTGGACCCGCGTGCCTTCGGGGTCGTGCCCGTCGACGACGATGGTCGCGTCACCGCCTTCCTGGAGAAGACCCCGGACCCGCCCACCAATCTGATCAACGCCGGGTGCTACGTGTTCCGGCGGTCCGTCATCGACACGATCCCGACGGGACGACCGGTCTCGGTCGAGCGGGAGACCTTCCCGGGACTGCTGGCCGCCGGCACGGCGGTCATGGGTTACCCGGATGACACCTACTGGCTCGACCTCGGAACTCCCGCGGCGTTCGTGCAGGGCAGTCGCGACCTGGTGACCGGCCGGATGGCGTCGCCGGCGCTGCCGGGGCCGGTCGGGGACTGCCTGGTGCTGCCCGGTGCCGTCGTGGCCGCCGACGCCAAGATCGGTGGCGGGGCGACCGTCGGGGCCGGCGCGTGGGTCGGCGCGGGTGCCGCGATCGACGGTGCGGTGCTGTTCGACGGTGCGGTTGTCGAGGCCGGGGCGGTCGTGCGGGACAGCGTGATCGGTCGGGACGCGGTGATCGGCTCCGGTGTCGCGCTCGACGGGGTGGTCATCGGCGACGGGGTACGGATCGAGCGAGGCAACGAACTACGGTCCGGGGCGCGCGTGTTCCCCGGAGTCGTCCTCTCGGCGGGCGCTGTGCGATTCAGCTCGGACCGCACCTGAGCGCAGCCGACCGGTTGCGGGNGGCGGCGGACCACTGGTAGCGCCGCCGCGTTTCCTCACGACGCGGCGGCTGCGGTCCGTCCGTGCGGAGATCTCGCGGACATCCACGGACGGGGAACAAAAACCGTCCGCTGAATGCGGCGATTCCGCGCCGTGGCCGAGGACAATCGCACTCATGAGGTTCAGCGTGGAACGCGACGCGTTCGCCGACGCGACCGGCTGGGCCGCTCGGCATCTGCCCAACCGGCCGGGCCCGGCCCGGAACGTCCTGACCGGCATCCTGCTCGCCGCGGGCCATGGCTCCCCGGCGTCTCCCGGTTCCGCGGCGGTTCCCCTGCCGTCGGGCTCCGCGGCGTCTCCCGGTTCCGCGGCGCCCCTGGGGGCGGCCACGGCCTCGGTCCTGACGATCTGCGCGTACGACACGGAGGTGGCGGTGCGGGCTCCGGTCGCGGCCTCGGTGGACGAACCGGGGCGGGTGCTGGTGCCCGGCCGGCTCCTCACGGACATCGTGCGCAGCCTGCCCGCGACGACGGTCGACGTCGTGGTCGACGGTGACCGGCTGGTCCTGCGCTGCGGCAGCGTCCGTTTCACCGTGCCGCTGATGGACCCGGGTGAGTACCCGCAGCTCCCTAGCTTTCCCGGACCGATCGGCGAGGTGGACACGCTTGGGTTCGCGTCCGCGGTCGGTCAGGTCGCCCCGGCGGCCGGCCGGGACGAGACCATGCCCGTGCTCACCGCGGTCCGGATGGAGATCTCCGGGCGTGGGCTGGCCCTCGTCGCCACCGACCGGTACCGGCTCGCGGTACGCGGCATACCCTGGCAGCCGACAGTCGACGATCCGTGGGCGCTCGCGCACGTGCCTGCCAAGGTTCTCGCCGAGGTGGCCCGCACGCCGACGTCGGCCTCCCGCATCGTGATTGGTCTGGACCTCGACGATCCGTCCGGCGCCCGGCTCGGCCTCGCCGCCGGCGGCCGGCAGACCATCGTCCGGCTCATCGAAGGGACGTTTCCCAACTACCGCAAGCTCCTGCCCGAGGCGGCCGCGCTCGTCGTCACCGCGCAGACCGCGGCGCTCGCCGCGGCGGTCCGTCGGGTGGCCGTCGTCGCCACCCGCACCGGGCCGCTGCGGTTCACTTTCACCCACAACCAGGTCGTCGCCGAGGCCGGGGACGGTGGTGGCGCACAGGCCAGCGAGACGATTCCGGTCGAGTACGCAGGTCCCGAGCTCTCGGTGCTGTTCAATCCGTCCTACCTGCTGGACGGGCTCGGTGCCGTCGAGGACGATCAGGCGACGATCGGGTTCGTTGACGACGATCCGGTCGAGGCCGCCGCGAAACCCGCGGTGCTCACCGGCAAGGACAGCGGCCGCGGCGCTGTCGACGAGGGCGCCTACCGCTACCTACTGATGCCGATCCGCCACGGCGGGGGCTGAGCCGAGGGCCAGGACCGTTCCTCCTGATCGTCTGGTTCGGCGGTCCAGGGNATGGATCCGGGGTGATGAGCCGGCCCGGCCGCGGCCCTGACGAGGACCGGACAGCCTTGTACCCGGATAGCCGGAGACAGGCCACAGATACGCCGAAGAAACACCGTGGGAAATTCGTCCCGCGGCCTCCGCGCGACCCCGCTCGGGTTACCGATGCGGAGAGAACCCGACATCTCCCGTTCGGGATCCGGCCCCTCCTGTTTCCCCGGTTCTTACCTCTGGTGCACTGACGATGTCCGGTGGAGGCTCTAACCTGATCTGGCTCCACGGTAAGAACTCGTTGTTACTTTTCTGGTTCCTCGGGAGGCCTGCCGTGTCCGTTCTCGCCGGTGTCCGGCGTTCACGTCTCGTGTTGACCGCGTTTGCCGTCGGTCTGATCGTCGCCGTGCTCGTATCCTGGAATATCGCGCCCGCGCGGGCGGCGGCGCTGCCCAGCCCTGACCATGTCGTCGTGGTGGTGTTCGAGAACCATTCCTACTCGCAGATCATCGGTAGTTCCAGCGCCCCTTACATCAACAATACACTGAAAAGTGGTGGCGCCAACCTCACCGCGTCGTACGGCCTGACTCACCCGAGCCAGCCCAACTATCTCGCCCTCTTCTCCGGAGGTACCCAGGGCATCACCAACGACAACTGCTACACGCCGGGGTTCAGTAGCGCCGCCAATCTCGGCTCCGAGCTGATCGCCGCCGGTCGCACCTGGGGAAGCTACAACGAGGGCCTGCCCGCCGAGGGCTCGACGGTGTGCACCAACAGCAGCACCAAGTATGCGCGCAAGCACAATCCATGGTTCGCCTTCAGTAACGTGCCGCTGAACACCGCCCACACCTTCGCCCAGTTCCCGAGCAACTACTCCACGCTGCCCAAGGTCTCGTTCGTCATCCCGAACCTGTGCAACGACATGCACGACTGCTCGGTCTCCACCGGTGACACGTGGCTGAAGAGCAATCTCAGCGCCTACGCGACCTGGGCCCAGACCCACAACAGTCTGCTCATCGTGACCTTCGACGAGGACAACGGCTCCAGCGGCAATCACATCACCACGGTGCTCTACGGAGCGCACGTCACCCCCGGAAGCAGCTCGTCGACGACCTACAACCACTACAACGTGCTACGTACCCTGGAGGACCTGAGTGGACTGACCACCCACGCGGGTAACGCCGGAAGCGCATCGGACATCACCGGTATCTGGAGCTAGCACCGGTATCTGGAGCTAGCCGGGCGGGCCGTGCCCGGGACGGTGCTCGTCCTGGGCGGCCCGCCTCGTCACCGACATCTCCGCCCCGGCCGAGAGGGTTAGGGTGCCGGGGCCGGGGTGGTGGGCGACAGTGACATGGTGCCCGCGCCGGGGATCGGGGAGGCGGCCGCGCCCGGATCCACCAGGGGGCCGTCCGCCGTCACGTTCAGGGTGCCGCCCGCCGCGCCGGACTCCGGCGCGGTCGGTGAGTCCCAGGTGGCCCCGGCGGCGTCCGGGTTCGCATGCTTGGTGACGAAATNCTTGATTACGTCCGCGGAGACCGTCGAGCAGCGCTGGGTGCGGTCCCAGGCGGTCAGGACGAAGTGCTTGTTGTCGACGAAGGTGCTCCGGGGCCAGGGCACACCGATGAACCGCGGCCCGGCGTCCGCCGCGAGCTTGCGCAGCTTGTCGACCTGATCCGTCGGCAGGCTCTTGTCGTACCAGCCGATCACGAAGCCGTGTTCGAGGTTGTGTACGGCCCGTTCCACCGAGATGCCCGAGTTCGGGTTGTAGAAGGGAATGCCGTCGGGCAGGGGGTCGGGGTTGTGGTTACCCGAGGATGGCGGTGACGCCTCGTACGTGACCGCCGTGCTGACGTGCGTCGAGCCGCGGAACGGGTCGTTCGCCGTGCCGGTGCACCCGGCCGCGGTGGCGGCCGCCGAGGCCGGCGCGACGTAGCCGACCTTGCGGGCCTCGTTCTTCGATCTGCTGTCCGCGACGCTGTAGATGATGATGCCGACGAGGAGCGCGACGGCGACGAGCCCCGACGTCCCGTAGATGAGCAGCGCGCGGCGGCGTTCCCTGCGCTTCTGTTCACGGCGCAACTGCTCGAGCCGGGTGTTGCGTTCGACGCTCTTCTTACCCACGGCAACTGATCCTACGAAGTGTTGAACCACGTCGTCCGGGCAGGATGGATCCGACCCGCCGAACACCACCGGACACGCCCTGTTCCGCCACGCCGCACCGTGACCGTGGCGTCCCGGATCATCCCGGAGCCGGGCCACCCGGAAGAGGTCGGCCACGAGGTCAGCGGTGGAGGACGAACGCCGCGGTATCGCGGTCCGGTCGGGCGGGTGCGGGCGCGGCGGCGTGCCCGACCCCGACCGCGCCCATCGGTGTCCAATCGGCCGGCAGGTCGAGCACCCGGGTGACCACCTCCGGGCAGAACAGCGTCGACGACACCCAGCACGACCCCAGACCCTCCGTGGCCAGGGCGACGAGCAGGTTCTGCACCCCGGCCCCGACGGAGACGGTGAACATCCGCTCCTCGGCGGCGGCGCGGCGGGCGTCCGGATAGGGATGCGCGCCGTCGAGGACCATGATCGGAACGATCAGCAGCGGGGCACGCCGCAGCACCTCGCCGCGCCGAAGCCGACGCTCGACGGCCGCCTCGTCGAACCCGTCGCGTCGTAGATCGTCCGCCCAGGCTTCGGCCATCGCGTCGAGCAGCGCGGCGTGCCGCTCGGTCACGATCACGAAACGCCATGGTGTGGTGTGGTGCGGGGCCGGGGCGGTGAGTGCGGCCGCGATCGCCCGGTCGACCGCGGCCGGGTCGACCGGGGCGTCGGAGAAGTCCCGCACGGTGCGCCGGTCGCGCAGCGCCGCCCGGCGCGCCTCGAGGGTGCCGAGGCGGAACATGTCCTCACCAGCGGGACGCAGCAGTGCCCGCCCGCCGGCGCCGTCGTCGGGCAGCCGGCCGTAGCCGCGGACGACTGCCACCGGTGTGGCGCCCAGCTTGCCCTTGACGAGGTCGGCGGCCGCGGCGAGCTCGTCGGCCTCGGCCACCTCGGTCATCCCCAGCTCGTTGCCGTAGCCGTCGAGGTCGCCGACGTGGCTGCGCAGCGCCGCCATGCCGGCCACCCCGACGGCCATGTCGGTCAGGCCGCGCCGCCACGGCCGTCCGGCGGTATCGGTGACGATGACGGCGACATCCACGCCGAGCACGGTGGCCAGGCCCGACCGCAGCCGCCTGGCGCTGGCGTCCGGATCCACCGGGAGCAGGGCGAGGGAGTCCTTGGCGATGTTCGACGCGTCGACCCCCGCGCTGGCGAGGACGAAACCGTGGTGCGTCTCGACGATCCGGGTCGGGCCGCGCCGGGCGACCTCGCGTACCGATTCACTGTCGATCATGGCCTGTCTGGCTTCCTCGCGGTCGCCGGACACCGTGACGAGCCGTCCCTCGGCCTTCGAAACAATCTTTGAGGTGACCGCGACGACATCGCCGTCGGCGAGTGTCGGGCCGTGCGTCCGGACGGCCGAGGCCACCAGGACGGCGAGATCGTCGCCGGGACGGACCTCGCCGATGCCGGTGAGCGGGAACACGCGCAGCGCCCGTTCCGCGCTGCGCTCAGACACCGGCGAGCTCCAGAGCCGCCCGGACGATCGCCACCGTGGCCTTCAGATCGGTCATCAACAGGGGTGTCGCGGCCACGGTCGCGCCGGGAACGGTCGCGCCGGCGTCGGCGGTGTCGACGAGCCAGCCGTCGAGCAGGCCGTCCGCCGTCCCGTCTCCCGGGCGCGGGGCCGTCCCGTGCCCGGTCGTGGCGGGCGCGGTGGCCGGCTCGGCGGTGCGCCCCCGGCCGCCGTAATGCACGCCTACCGCCTGGGCGGAGGTCTCGACGCCGATGGCGGCCAGGCAGGCGTCCGCCATCCCGCGCACGGCCGCGCCGCCGATGATCGGCGACACCCCGACCACCGGCGCCGCGGTCTCGTGCACGGCCGAGCGGATCCCGGGAACGGCGAGGATGGTGCCGATCGAGACGACCGGATTCGACGGGGGGAGCAGTACGACGTCCGCGTCGGCGATGGCGGCCAGGACGCCGGGCGCGGGCCTGGCCTTTTCCGCGTTTACCGGGATGATCGCCTGTGCCGGCACGGCGGCACGCAGCCGCAGCCACCATTCCTGGAAGTGCACCGCGCGCTGGCCGTCGGCGTCCGAGATCACCACGTGGGTCTCGACCCGCTCGTCCGACATCGGCAGCAGCCGTACCCCCGGCTTCCACCGCTCACACAGCGCCCGGACCACGTCCGAGAGGGAGTAGCCGGCGTCGAGCATCCGGGTGCGCACCAGGTGGGTGGCGAGGTCGCGGTCGCCGAGTCCGAACCAGGCCGGCCCGACGCCGTAGGCGGCGAGTTCCTCGGCCACGACGAACGACTCGCCCTCGCGCCCCCAGCCCCGTTCGGCCGAGATCCCGCCGCCCAGGGTGTACATGACGGTGTCGAGATCGGGGCAGATGCGCAGTCCGTGCAACGTGATGTCGTCGCCGGTGTTGCCGATTACCGTCACGTCGGCCTCCGGCAGCGCCGCGAGCACGCCGCGCAGGAACCGGGCGCCACCGATCCCGCCAGCCAGGGCTGTAACTCTCACACCGACCAATCCTGGCACCGCGCCCCGACGGATGGGGCACCGGTGGGCGGTGGTGGATCTCCCGGCCGGGGTGATAGCGGCCACCGCCGGGCCACGGACGGATTTCTCCGGACCGGGGCGGGCGCGCCGGTCGTGTTCCTGACCGAGCCTCGGTCGGGGTTCCTAACCGAGCCTCGGTCGGGCGAACAACGGCGTCATCCATCCGTGGAACTCCGGCTTCGCCGGTATCGGCGTGTCCGTGCAGAAGGCCGAGAGCAGAAAGTGCACGAGATGGCTGGTCGGCCGGGAGGGTGCAGGGTTGGCGAGCCCGCCCTCGATGGTGGCGACCACCGCGTCCNCCGCGAGCTCCCGATCGGGTTCGGGCACGAAGTCGTGCACCGCGGCGAGCGCGAGCCCGTGCAGCCAGTCGTGCAGCCGCTCGTGGTACTCCATGACCGGCGCGGCGTGCGGGGCGCGTTCGGCGACACAGGGATGCAGCGTGCGGCGCCGCTCGACCGAGTCCAGGGCAAGGAAGAGCTTCGCCGCCGGGTCTCCGGGTAACGCGGCGATCCGGTCGACCTCAACGTCGAGCAGTCGGTTCAGCACCGCCGCGAAGGCGTGGTCCTTCGACCGAAAATACCAGTAGACGGAGCCCGGTTCGATGCCGGCGGAACGGGCGATCTCCGCGATGGACGTCCCGGCGAACCCGCGGGCCAGGAACTGCTCCTCGGCGACGGTGAGCAACGCATCGATCCGTTCCTCGCGGGGAACCTCCTGGCGGTTGCGTGGCACCTGATCAGCGTAACGACTCCCATGGTGGGGCAGGAGAAAATCGATGCCCAGTAGTGGTAGCCCCCGTGCGGTACGCCGGCGCACGCCGGCGCCGTCCCGACGCCGGCATGATCGGAATCGTGTCCCGGTGTCGGTGGGTGCACTCCGGCCGGGCTCGGGTAGCGGGGTCCGGTGGACGTCTCGGGCGGATGTGTCCTGCTCACCGTCTTTCTCTTGATTCCGATTAGAGAGAGCTGTGAGAGTGAATCCCAGCTCTCTACGTTGCTGGAAGGACCGTCATGTCCGATATCAGAACCACCAAGAGCCTCGAAGCCCTGTCTGCCTCCCTTAATCGCGCGCTTGCTGGGGTCCGCGCCCCCCAGGTCGTGGCCGCCCGCCGGGCCCAGATGCGACAGACCACCGGTACGACGCCGGACGGGTCCGACGTCGCCGGCGCCGGCCGGCGAGCCGACCGGACGCAGGCTCTGGTCGAGACGCTGGCCTCGCGCCGGCGGACGAATATGTTGATCGGCACGCTCGACCGGCTGCGCAGACCCGCCACCGGGTGGCGTGCGGCCGGCCGCGTGACCCCCTGACTCCGGGCCGACCGGGTTTCCTCCCGAACCGCTCAGTACCGTTTCGACACCGCATCCCTTCGATCCCGATGGCCACCGACCGGACCGGTTCACCTGCCGGGCGCCGGGGGCGCCGCCGGAGAATCAGAGGAATTCATGATGAGTACGGCGGCGACATCCAGCGGTGCCGAATCCAGCGGTGCCGAATCCAGCGGTGCCGAATCCAGTTCCCCACCGTCCCCGTCGGCGCTACGCCGGGCGCTGCGCCGGGCCCGGGACGGCGCCACGCTCGACGTGGTAGAGGCCACCATTCTGCTGGCCGCGCGCGGCGATGACCTCGCGGACCTGTGCCGCTCGGCGGCCGGGGTCCGCGACGCGGGTCTGGCGTCGATCGGGCGGCCGGGTGTCGTCACCTACTCGCCGAAGGTGTTCATCCCGTTGACCCGGTTGTGCCGGGACCGCTGCCACTACTGCACCTTCGCCACCGTGCCGCACCGGTTGCCCGCCCCCTACCTCACGGTGGACGAGGTGCTCGGCATCGCCCGGGCGGGCGCCGCGGCGGGCTGCGCCGAGGCGCTGTTCACGCTTGGTGATCGTCCCGAGGATCGGTGGCCGGCGGCCCGGGAATGGCTCGACGCCCACGGCTACGACTCGACGCTGGGTTACCTGCGTGCCGTCGCGATCGCCGTGCTGGAGGAGACCGGTCTGCTTCCGCACCTCAACCCGGGTGTACTGAGCTGGGTGGAACTCGCCCGGCTCAAGCCGGTGGCCCCGTCGATGGGGATGATGCTGGAGACGNCCGCGACNNGCCTGTGGTCGGAGCCGGGCGGGGCGCACTACGGATCACCCGACAAGGACCCGGCCGTCCGCCTGCGGGTCCTCACCGACGCCGGGCGGTTGTCGATCCCGTTCACGACCGGCCTGCTGCTCGGCATCGGGGAGACCCGGACGGAGCGGGCCGAGACGATCTTCGAGCTTCGAGGTCTGGCCCGCCGCTATGGGTCGATCCAGGAGGTGATCGTCCAGAATTTCCGCGCCAAGGACGACACCGCGATGCGCTCCGCGCCCGACGTCGGTGCCGAGGAGTTGGCCGCGGCCGTCGCGGTCACCCGGCTGGTGCTGGGCCCCACGATGCGGGTGCAGGCTCCGCCGANCCTCGTTGACACCGTGGAGTGCGCCCTGCTGCTTTCGGCCGGCATCGACGACTGGGGCGGCGTCTCCCCGGTCACCCCCGACCACGTCAACCCCGAGCGGCCCTGGCCGGACCTGGACGTCCTGGCGGCCGTGACGGCGCAGGCCGGGTTCACGCTGCGGCCCCGGCTCACCGTCTACCCCTCCCATCTCGGTGAACCGTGGATCGACCCGCGCCTGGCCGGACACGTCGGGGCGTTGGCCGGCGTGGACGGCCTGCTCGCCGACGGCGTGCTCCCGGTCGGCCGCCCCTGGCAGGAGCCCGACGGCGGACTCGCTGACACCGGCCGCACCGATCTGCACGCCGCGGTCGACACGGTCGGGCGCCGCAGCGAGAAACGGGCGGACTTCGACACGGTCTACGGTGACTGGGAGTCGCTTCGGGCACAGGTCAGCGCGGCCGGGACGGGGGTTGACGGAGTCGTCGGCACGGGCAGCCGGGCCATCGCGAGCCGGGCCGGCGCGGCTGCCGGTGCCGGTGCCATGCGGCGGATCGACCCCGACATGCTCGCCGCCCTGCGCCACGCCGGGTCCGATCCGGCCGGGATCACCGACGCCGAGGCGCTGACCCTGTTCGGCGCGGACGGCGCCGCCCTGGAGGAGCTCTGCGCGCTCGCGGACGGATTGCGCCGCGACGTCGTGGGCGAGGACGTCACCTACGTCGTCAACCGCAACATCAACTTCACCAATGTCTGCTACACCGGATGCCGGTTCTGCGCGTTCGCGCAACGCCGTGGGGACGCCGACGCCTACACGCTGTCCTTGGACGAGGTGGGCAGCCGGGCGGCGCAGGCCTGGGCGGTCGGCGCGACCGAGGTCTGCGTCCAGGGCGGGATCCATCCCGATCTACCGGGCGCCGCGTACTTCGATCTTGCCCGTGAGATCAAGCGGCAGGCGCCGGGGTTGCATCTGCACGCCTACTCGCCGATGGAGGTTCTCAACGGCGTCACCCGCACCGGCCTGTCGATCGGCGACTGGCTCACCGCGGCCCGTGAGGCCGGCGTCGACACGATCCCCGGCACCGCGGCGGAGATCCTCGACGACGATGTCCGTTGGGTGCTGACGAAGGGCAAGCTGCCCGCGGCGAGCTGGGTCGAGGTGGTGACCACCGCGCACCGGGTCGGCCTGCGCTCCTCGGCCACGATGATGTACGGGCACGTGGACACCCCCGCACACTGGGTGGCCCATCTGCGCCTGCTACGGCGCATCCAGGACTCCACCGGCGGCTTCACCGAGTTCGTGGCCCTCCCCTTCGTCCATCACAGCTCGCCGATCTACCTGGCCGGTGTCGCTCGTCCCGGCCCCACCCGCCAGGAGAACCGGGCTGTGNACGCGATGGCGCGCATTCTGCTGCACGGCTCGATCGACAACATCCAGTGCTCCTGGGTCAAGCTCGGGGTGGAGGGCTGTCGGGCCGTGCTCACCGGTGGGGCGAACGACATCGGCGGCACGCTGATGGAGGAGACGATCAGTCGGATGGCCGGCTCGCAGCACGGCTCGCGGCGCTCCGTGGCCGAACTCGAGGAGGTGGCCGCGGGGGCGGGTCGTCCCGCTCGGCAACGCACCACCACGTATGGCCGGATCCCTGACGAGCGCTTTCGCGCTGCCCGGGGCCGCACCGTCCGGGCCATGCTGCCGGTGGTGTCCTGACACCCGCCAAGTTCTGATCACCAAAAACTACTCTCCGTAGTCGAATAGGCTGGGGTTGCCGGGTCTGGCGGCTGATCGGTATGCGCCTGCGGCGGTTNCCCNAGCTCAGACCTGCCCTTTTNGGGGNTTNTNCCCTTTNGATNTGGGCGGGATAATGCCGTTGCCGCGACCCGTCTGATCGCGCAGAGTGACGGAAGGGAGGGTTGCGTGGACCCTCGGCGACAGGCTGTAGTGACTGTGAGCTATGGTCTCATCGCTGGTTGTAGAAGATGTTGCGACGGTGGGGTTGACGCGATCGAGTCTGGAGCGTGTAATTACCGGCGTGTCATTCCCCCCGCTGGCGGGGTTCGTGCGGTAGTGCGTCGCCTGACCGGTGNGGAAACTAGTCACCTGCGCGCCGGCGCCCAGGGGTGGCCGACCGCACCGCGACGGGTCTGGAGGAGTCCACATGGAGCACGCCGACGCGGGCGTCCACACTGTCCTCGCGGACGTCGAGCGTCCCGCTGAGCATGACCCGTTCGCTGATCACCCTGAGCGGGTGCTCACCGAACGGCACACCCGGGCCACATCCGAAACGGTCCCGCGGGCGCGGGTGCCGGCCACGGCCGCTCCCGCCCTCCCCGAGTTGACCGGTCGGTCCGTCGCCGAGGGCACCGACCTCGTCGAGGACATCCAGGACGATTCCGTCGAGGACATCGACGATGTCGACGAGGCTGACGATGTCGACGAGGCTGACGAGGCCGAGACCGAGGACTTGGAGGATCTTGGTGGATCGGCCGGGAGGTCCGCCCTCGCCCAGGTGATCGATCTGGGGATGGGGGACCTTCTCGGCGAGGCGATGGAGTGGCAGGAANGCGCGCTGTGCGCGCAGACCGATCCCGAGGCGTTCTTCCCGGAGAAGGGCGGCTCGACCCGCGAGGCCAAGCGCATCTGCTCGGGCTGTGAGGTCCGGGCCGAGTGCCTGGAGTACGCGCTGGAGAACGACGAGCGGTTCGGGATCTGGGGCGGCATGTCCGAGCGGGAGAGGCGCAAGCAGCGACGCCGAGCGGTCTGATCCCGACCGGTGACCGGCGGTCGGCGCATGACGGGCGATCCGGGCAGGTCACAGGCGGCCACGGTCGCCGCGGTGACCGTGGCCGATGACGCGGGGCCGCCGGTCGTCGCGGTCTGCGTGCTCGGTCGAGGGGGTGGTGGACCCGACGTTGCCGCCCAGGTCCGGGCCGCCCTGCGTGCCCAGACCAGACCGCCGGACCGGGTCGTCGAGGTGCGGCTCGGTGGCGGGGGATGCGTTCCCCGGCAACGCGCGTCTCCCCTGGACGGGGAGGGTCGCCTCCCGTCCGCCGACCATCCCGTCGACCCGGGCACCGACGGCGCGGATGCTCAGGCCGGTGACCCGGTCGCCGAGCCCCTCGTCGTAGAGGTGCCGTCCGCCACACCGTTCGGCGCCGCCGTAGCCGTGGGGCTGGCTCGGCTGGGGAACCCACCGGAGCACGGATTCGTCTGGCTCCTCGACGACACCGCGATCCCCACCCCGGGCGCGTTGCACACCCTGCTGGCCTACGCCCGGCTGGACCGGGGCGCCGCCGTCCTCGGCCCCAAACTGCTCGCCCGCGCTCCGGAATCCGCCCCACCCGCCGAATTCGTCCCACCCGCCGGAGCGGGCGGTTCCGCTGGACCGGCAGGTGCGCGGTCCCGGCCGGTGACGAGACCCCGGGNGGTTGAAGCCGGGGTGAGCGTCGACCGGGCCGGGCGACGGCATCCCGGAATTCGCCCGGACTATGATGATCATGGACAGTGTGACGGGGTACGTGACGTCCTCGCCGTCGCGTGTTCGGGCATGCTCGTGCGGGCGGTGGTCTGGCGACTGCTGGGTGGACTCGACCCCGAGCTCGATGGTGGTCATGACATCGATCTCGGCTGGCGGGTGGCCCGTGCCGGCCTACGGGTCGTCGTCGTCCCGTCGGCCACGGTGACCGTGACCTCGGCCTCAGCCTTTTCCGGGGGGCCGGCCTTCCCCAGGGCATCGGCCGACCGCGCGGGGGTTCTACGGGTCCGGCTGGCGAACACGGCGACGGTGCTGTTTCCGGCGATGGTGGTCGCCCTGCTCGTCGGAACGGTCGTGCGCACCCTCGGCCTGCTCCTGCGCGGCCGACGCCGGGCGGCGCTCGCCGAGCTCACGCTCGCCGGTACCGTGCTGGGGCGGCCATGGCAGCTGCGCCGGATGCGTCGGCGCGCCGCCCGCACGTGGGCGGTGCCGCATCGGGCCGTCCGCCCGTTGTTCCCGGCCCGCCTGCCGTGGCGGCGCGGAGCCGGCGCCGATGATCTCCTTGATCGGGCCGGAGCCGCCGAAGACGTCGCCGACACCACCTTGATGGTCACCGGGCCCA
Source organism: Frankia sp. CeD (assembly GCF_000732115.1). Taxonomy (NCBI): domain Bacteria; kingdom Bacillati; phylum Actinomycetota; class Actinomycetes; order Frankiales; family Frankiaceae; genus Frankia; species Frankia sp. CeD. The sequence goes on along the minus strand of NZ_JPGU01000001.1, from coordinate 293,257 downwards.
GACCGGATGTGCACCCGCGCCGGCCGGCCTGGCCGCCGACGACCCTGGCGGCCCTGCTGGGTGCCGTCGGGCTCCTGGCCATGCGGGGGATGCCGGCGGACATGCTCGGCGGGGGCCTGCCGCTCCCGGCAGGCAGCCGGAACCTGTGGTCGGCCGTGTGGTCTGGATGGGCGGGGGCGCCCGATGGACCTCTGAGTGGTCCTAGGCCGGCACCCCCTTTCACCGCGCTGCTCGCCGCGGCAGCCACTCTGCTGGGGGGGAGGCCGGCGCCGGCCGCTTGGATCCTGCTGGCGGCCGGCCCGGCGCTCGCGGGCCTGAGCGTCTACCGGGCCCTCGCCCAGCTGGGACCACATCCGATCGCCCGGTTCGGGCTCGCCGCCGGCTACGGGTTGAACCCGGTGATGACCGGGTCGGTCCTCGCCGGCCGCACCGACACCGTGGGCGCGGTGATCGGCCTTCCCCTGGTGCTCGCCGCCGCCGACGCGGTCCTGCGGGACCGGCGGGNCGGCTCCGGCTTTGGCGTCGGTGGGGCGCCGGGCCGGCCGGTGTGGACGCTCGCGATCTGTCTGGTCGGGTTCATCGCCTGCGCCCCGTCGACGCTGGCCATCGCCTGGGCGGGCCTGGTCGTCGTCGCGTTCCTGACCGCGCGGTCCAGGCTGCCCGGTATGATCGTCGCTCTGCTCGCGACGATCATACCGGTGCTTCCGGACCTGCGGGTGGATCCCGTCGCTGTCCTCACCGAATCGGCGATCACCCTGGCCCGGTTGCCCCAGTACTCCCTGGCCCTGCTGGCCGGTGCGGACAGCGGACCCAGGGCCGATGTGGCCGGCTTCGTCGGTGGATGTCTGGCCTGCTGGTTGTTCGGCCGCCTCGCGGGCCGGGAGCGGGGCCGCCGGCGGCGCACGGCCGTGCTGGTGGTCCTTCCCGTGACGCTGCTCCTCCTCGTCGGGCCGCTGATCCTTGCCGCCCGCTTCCTGGCCGTGGACGTGGCCCGGCCCGGCGACACCACAGGGGCGAACCCGGCCGGCGTCGAGGGGTCCGCCCTCGCCCACGCGGTCGCGGCCGTGACCCGCGCCGCCGGGCCGGGTGCCCGCGTCCTCGTCCTGCACCAACCGGCCTCGGCCAGAACGATCCGGTACACCCTGGCCTCCGCGTCCGGGCCGACGTTTCCCGAGGCCGGCGCCCGCACCCCGCGGCGGTCCGGCCGGTTCCTCGCCGACATGGTCGCGGACCTCGCCACCAACGGTGGCCGGGCAGCCGGCTGGCTCCCGCTTCTGGGCGTGACATCGGTCGCTGTACCTACGGTCGACTCGGCCTCTCAGCTCGTCGCCCGCCTGGACGCGACGCCGTCCTTGATCCGGGATCGTCCCCGCCCGGGGGCGATCCTCTGGCGCCCCGCCGTTGCGGCCCGTGGTGCGACGGCCTTGGGAGAGCCCGGTGGGGCCGGCGCGCCGCGACCGGACGCATCCGGGTGGGCGGGCGGACCCCTGGCCTGGGTGATGGAGTCCGATCGGGCCGATCGTCGTGAGCCGGTGGCGCGGCACTCCGCTCCCGCGGCGACGAGGCCGACAACCCGCCCGATCGGTACGGCGCCGGGTGTTCCTCCCCTCCTCTCGGCGCCGCTGCCGCCAGCGCCCTCCTCGGTACGTCGGTTGGCCTCCGGCGAGCGGTTGCCCGCCCTCGCAGCCCGGTCCGGCCCGGCACGCTGCCTGGTGCTCGCCGTGCCGGCGGATGCCGGATGGCACGCGTGGCTGGAAGGCCGGCCGCTGGCTCCGTTCCGGGCGTGGGGCTGGGCAGCCGGATTCCAACTGCCGCCCGACGGCGGTCGGCTCCGCATCGACCACGACCGGACTTCACCCCACCGGGCAGTGGTGGGCCAGGCTGCGGCACTCGCCGCGCTCGTCCTGCTGGGAATCCCGGTCATGCTGGGAATCCCGGTCATGCGGTCGCGGCGGATGGCTCCCCCGGCTGCGACGCAGCCGGGGCGGGTCGGGAAGGTCGAACGGCCGTCATACCAGCGGCCGTCGTGTCACGTCGTGGTCGTTTCGCGGACGGTCGTTTCGCGGACGGTGCTGCCGCTGGCGGTCCTCGGACTGCTCGGGCTGACCGGGGCGTTCCTCGCCGGCACCGGCACCGGCACCAGCACCAGCACCAGCACCAGCACCGGTGCCGGGAAGGGACGGATCTGGCCGCTGTCAGGCGCCATGCTGGCCTGCCCGGACCTGACGCTGGTGGCACCCGATCCGGACGGGCCGGGCGGGCGGGCCCGTTCGCTCGGCCTGGACGTGGCCGCCGGCGGTGGACCGACGGGCCGGGTGCGGGTGTCCACGGTGGGGTCCGAGGTTCCAACCAAAGGGCTTGGACTACGGATGGACGCCCGTGGTCGACGTCACCTGGACCTTCCGCGGCCCTCGGAGAGCAGCGCCGTCACCGGCGTGGCGGGCAGCCGCGGATCGATCCTGGTGACCGCCCAGGGTGCGTCCGCCGGGGGACTGTCGGCCACCGTGACGGCCCGGGACAAAGACGGCGTCGGGTCAATGGACGGCGTCGGGCCGATTCAGGCGCGTTGCGAGCCGTCCCGGGCCCGGGTCTGGTTCACCGGACCATCGACCGTGGCCGGTCGGGATCCGGTGGTGATCTGGTCGAATCTGGCAGATGAACCGGCCCTGATCAACGTGCGGGTGCTTTCCGACGGACCGGCGACGTCGCCGCAGGACATCACCGTGCCCCCGGAGCACGCGGTGATCCGGCGACTCGCCTCCCTCGCACCGGAGGCCACCGCGACCGCGCTCGACGTCCAGGTGCGCTCCGGCCGGGTTCTCACCTGGGTCGCGGACCGGCCCAGCGCGGGGCGTACGGACTCGGTGCCGGGGACGGACCGGGCGGGGCGTGCGGATCCGGTGAGCCTTGTCCCGAGCACCTCCGCCCCGGCCCGGCGTCTCCTGCTTGGCGGGGTCGTCGTCCCGGCGGGGTCAGCGTCCTCGACGGCGCACCTGGTGCTCGCCGCACCGTTGCGGGAGGCCACGGTGCGCATCACGGTCCTCACGGGTACGGGTCGGCACACGCCGATCGGCCTGGAGGCCGTCGTCGTGCCCGCCACGGGTGCGATCACCACGCCCGTGCCGCTGCCGGCGGGCGCCGCCTCGGCGGTCCTGGTCGAATCGGCCGATGACGCACCGGTGCTCGCCGGACTGGCCGCACCGTCGGGCCGGGCGGGAGAGCGGTCGACCGGCTCGGCCGGCGGATCCACCTGGGTCGGCGCCACCAGCCTTGATCCTCCGCTCGACCCGCGCGGGCTCGACGCGTACGGCCAGGCGGTCGGCCTCTCCGGGCCGACGGGGCTGGCCGCCGGGGCGGGATCCGCGCCGGACGCGGTCGTCTCCCTCCCACCGGTGCCGCCCGGCGCGACCGGCGTCGTCGTGCTCGCAGCTCCGGCGGGAGCGGTCACGGCGTGGATCGACGGCGAGCTGGTACGGGTACGGCCGGGCACCGTCGCGACTGCCCGCATGCCGATCGGACGGGCCGGTGGACGGCTTGTCGCGGTCGGCGGCCCGCTGGAGGCCACCGCCGTGATCGGCCCTCCCCCCGGTACGCCGGGGGAGGGCCGGGTATCCGGGGATCCGCCCCGTGGGCCTACCCCCTCCGGTTCCTCCGGCTCCACCGGCTCCGCGTCGTCGACCGCCGCGTCGTCGACCGCCGCGTCGTCGACCTTCGGGATGCCCAAGCCCGTGATGCCGCGGAGCATCTCCACCGTCGTTCCGTTGTGGGGGGCGTCGAGGCTCCTCGACGCTCCGGTCTCCATCGAGGATCCCACCGTCCTGTATCAGCGCGGCTAGGCCTGTGTCCGCCGACCTTCGACCTTCGCCTCGTGGCGGGCCGGGCACCGGTCGGCGTCCTCCCAGGACGTGCGGGNGGNTCGTGACGTTTCCGGTCTTCCGGGCCGTCAGCACCCCGCCCTGTCGGTGGCGTCGCCCGTCAGCGGCCGGAAGCGGCGAGAAAGACCCGACCGGTGNCGGTGAGGGTCAACGCGGCGGATCCGGCCAGCAGGGCGGACCGGCCCCCGCGCAACTCCACCGGGGCGACGGTCGTCCCGTCGTCGGCGGTGCCGGTCACCCGGACCGCACCCTCGATGGCCAGCAGCAGCATGGGCCGTCCCACGTCCAGGGCACCCCCGGTGCAGATCGCCTCGGTGAGGGCGAAGTCCCCGACGGGGACATCCCAGCCGCGGAGCAGACCACCGGAGGAGACCGCGAGGGTACGGGGCATGAGGATCGGTGCCGCGCTCGGAGTGGGATCGAGGATGCGTAGGAGCTCGTCGACATCGATGTGCTTGGGGGTGAGCCCGCCGCGCAGCACGTTGTCCGAGGCCGCCATGATCTCGATACCCAGGCCGGAGACGTAGGCGTGGAGCAGCCGCGCGGGCTGGAAGAGCCCCTCCCCGGGGCGCAGGGTGACGTCGTTCAGCAACAGGGCGGCCGCGATCCCGACGTCGCCCGGGTGCGCGGCCGCGAGCAGACCGATCAGATCGGCCGCCCGCGCGACGTCATCGGCTTCGGCGCCGTCCACCGCGGCCCCGTCCGTCGCCGTGTCGTCCGTTTCGGCGCTGGGCGGCCCCGGCGCCGTCGGCGCTGCCGCGCCGTACGGGCCGGCGGCGAGCCGGCGGGCCGTCGCTACGAGGCCGCGAACGAGGTCACGGGCGGGTTCGCGCGGCATGGTCAGCAGGGAGCGGAGCACCTGTGCGGCGCCGCCCGAGGGATCGTCGGCCAGTGGTCGGAAGGCGGCGGTGAGGGCCGGTGAGCCCAGCCGGGCGACGATGGCGAGGGTCCGGCCGGGATCACGCATGCCGGCGAGAGCCCGAAACGGGGACAGCGCGACGATCAGTTCGGGCTTGTGATTCCGGTCACGGTAACGTCGACGTGGATCGCCCAAGCCGAGACCGGCCGCGTCGTCCGCGTCGAAGCCGGCCCGGGCCTGCGCCAGGTCCGGGTGCACCTGCAGCGACAGCGCCTTCTCGGCGGCCAGCACCTTGAGCAGAAACGGCAGCTGACCGACGAGGTCGGTGGCCGGACGGCGGATGCCGTCGTCCTCGGCGAGGGCCGTCGCCACCGGATGGGTGCCGAGCCACAGCTCCGCGACCGGCTCACCGGTCGCGGCCGCCCCGAGCAGGTTCGGAATCGCGGTTGGGGACCCCCAGGCGTACGACTGCGCCTGACCGTGCAGTGGCAGGACCCGGGCGCCGGATGCCGTCGCCCGAGCGGGCTCGTTCCTGGTGGTCACGGTCTCCCTCGTGGTGGGTGTCCTGCGGCCGGCCAGCCACCGCGGCTCGGCTGTTCCTCGCTGTTGCTCGCTATTCCTCGTCGCCCCAGCCGTGGCCCTCCGGGTCGATCACGGCGGGGNCGACCCCCNTCATCTCAGCCNTCTCGTGGATGATCGCATCGAGGACGAGCTCGGCCAGGTCCTCGCTGTCGACGGCCCGCGCCTCGATCGGGCGGCGGTAGACGACGATGCGTCGCGGGGTTCCCGACCGACCCTTGCCGCCGGCCGGCTGGTAATGGGCGAGCGGGATCTCGTCATCGGTCACCGCCACCGGCGGTACGTCCTCGACGGCGAACTCGACGTCCGCGAGCTCAGTGGACCACCGGTGGTCGAGATGCTCGACGGCGTCCAAGACGAGATCGTCGAAGCGGTCGCCGCGGGTGGCGTAGGCGGGCACGTCCGGCGGAAGGAGAGTGCCCCGGATGCCACGGCCGCGCCGGTCGCGCCGGCGCCGTGGCGGGATCGGCCGGGCGACTGCCGGGAACCGCTCGGGCTCGGTCACCCTGTCAGCGTAGCGTTCAAGGATGGACGGTCGTCCGTCGATCGCGGTGAACTCCGCGCCGCTTCCGGCATCGCTCGGAGTGGTGCGCCGATCCGTGGGCGCGGCAACGACGGTTCCGGTCACATCCCTGCGCTCCATCCCCCATCGCTACCAGCTCGAGGACGGTCCATGATCTCAAAATCGCTCTGGATACGTGCTGAACGAGGGATATTGTATGCGGGCCGCGNTGGCATGGTCGACGCCGCGTGACGATTAGTCGTCGCGCCACGCGACACGACCCGAGGTGGTGGCCGTCGTCCGTTCCGGGGGCTACCGTCCGGAACGTGAAGCCTCGGCGCTGCTCCCGCTCGGCCTGTTCCGCAGCCGCGGTCGCCACGCTCACGTACGCCTACGCGGAATCCACGGCGGTATTGGGCCCGCTCTCCCCGTACGTCGAACCACACTCCTACGATCTGTGCGGCACCCACGCGGATCGGCTCACCGTGCCGCTTGGCTGGGCTGTGGTCCGGCTCGAGGCCGAGGCACCCCGTGAGGGGGGTCGTGAGGTGGCCGGGGACGATCTGGAGGCCCTCGCGGACGCCGTGCGTGAGGCGTCCCGGCGGGGAGGGCCGGAGCCCCCGCAGGGTCCGCAGGCCCCACCCCCGGGTGGCCGGCGGGGTCACCTGCGGGCCGTTCCCAGCCCGTCCTGATCCGGAGCGCTCCCACCTCTTGGCCGTCCCGGTCAGGTGGTCGTCCCGATCTTCCGTTTGTCCTGGTACCGGTGGTTCGGCGAGTGGTTCGGCGCGAGTTCGCCCGGACGCGGTTCCAGCGGTGTCGGACCCGGCGGATAAGGTCAACCGAGCCGGTCGCAGTAGTGGCCGCGCGGCCGGGAGGCACCATTCACCCGGTGCCGGGGGACACCAGGGAGAAGGGTTGGAAGGGATGCGTGACCTCTCGCGGATCTTCAAGGCGTACGACGTGCGTGGCGTGGTGCCGGCGGAGTTCGACGCCGACGTCGCCCGAGCCACCGGAGCCGCCTTCGTGCGGCTGCTCGGCGCCCCGCGGATCGTGACCGCGCACGACATGCGGGAGTCGTCGGTCCCGCTCGCCGAGGCCTTCGCGGAAGGGGCGGCCAGCCAGGGCGCGGACGTGATCGCCGCCGGGCTGGGATCCACCGATCTGCTCTACTTCGCCGCCGGTTCGCTGAACATTCCGGGTGCGATGTTCACCGCGTCGCACAACCCGGCGAAGTACAACGGCATGAAGCTCTGCCGGGCCGGCGCGGCACCCATCGGCCAGGAGACCGGGCTCGCCGACATCCGCGCGATGATCGAGGCGGGCATTCCCGCCGGTCCCGGTCGTCGCGGCACCGTGGCTCGGCGGGNCCTGCTGGNCTCCTACGTGCGTCATCTGCGCACCTTGGTCGACTTGGCGCAGATCCGGCCGCTGACGGTCGCCGTGGACGCGGGCAACGGCATGGGCGGGCTGACCGTCCCGGCCACCTTCACCGGGCTGCCGCTGACAGTGATCCCGCTCTACTTCGAGCTGGACGGCTCCTTCCCGAACCACGAGGCGAACCCGATCGAGCCGGCGAACCTGCGGGACCTGCAGGCCGCCGTCCGCAGCTCCGGAGCCGACATCGGCCTGGCCTTCGACGGCGACGCCGACCGCTGCTTCGTCGTCGACGAGCGGGGGGAGATCGTCTCTCCGTCGACCATCACCGCCCTGGTGGCCGATCGCGAGCTGGCCCGGGAGCCGGGGGGCACGATCATCCACAACGTCATCGTCAGCCGGGCGGTCCCCGAGCTGGTCACCGAGCGCGGGGGGGTCCCGGTCCGGACCCGCGTGGGCCACTCGTTCATCAAGGCCGAGATGGCCCGTACCGGCGCGGTTTTCGGTGGCGAGCATTCCGGTCACTTCTACTTCCGCGACTTCTGGCGAGCGGACTCCGGCATGCTCGCCGCGCTCCATGTGCTCGCCGCGTTGGGCAGCCAGGACCGGCCGCTGTCCGAGCTGCTCGGGGGGTACGCCCGTTACAGCGCGTCCGGTGAGATCAATTCCGAGATCGCGGACGCCGCGGCGGCGATGAACGTGATCGAGAAGGCGTACGCGCCGGACGCTGCCGACGTGGACCACCTGGACGGGTTGACGATCTCCTTCTCGGACGGATCCTGGTTCAACCTCCGCCCGTCCAACACCGAGCCGCTGTTGCGGCTCAATGTGGAGGGGCCCGACGACGCCACGATGCACCGGCTGCGCGACGAGATCCTCGCTCGGATCCGGAGCGGAAGGGAAGCCTGATGAGTCTCGACCCGCTGCTGTTGGAGATCCTTGTCTGCCCGTGCAGCAAGCACGGTGAGCTGCGGCCCGACGAGCTGAGCGGCGCCCCCGTGCTGGTGTGCCTCGCCTGCGACCTGGCGTTCCCGGTGCGGGACGACATCCCGGTGATGCTGCTCGACGAGGCGATCCCGTTCTCCGGCGCGTCGGCGTCGAACTGACGCCGCGGCCTCGACGTGTATCTCGACGAGGCGATCCTCGACGACACCGCCCGGATCGACGCCGGTCACGCCGGCGGTCTCCTGCCGCACATCGCCTCCGCCGCCCGCCAGGTCCGTCGCGGTGCCACCCTCGCCCAGGAGGCCGGGGTCGGTCGCCTCGCCGCCGACGGACGGCCCCGGGCGGTCGTCGTGGTGGGTGTGGGCGGCGCGGCGCTGGCCGCCGAGGTGCTCGCCGCCGTCGCCGGGCCGGCCAGCCCGGTGCCCGTCATCGGTCACCACACCTACGGCCTTCCGGGCTGGGTGGGGGTGGCCGACATCGTCCTCGCGGTGTCGGCGTCCGGTGCCTCCGCGGAGACCTGTTCGGCGGTGGAGGAGGCGAACCGGCGCGGCGCGCGGGTGGCCGTGGTCGCCCCTGCCGACACCCCCCTGGCCTACCTGGCCGGGGTGGCCGGTGCGCCCCTCGTCGTGACTTCGGCGGAGCGGCCCGCTCGTGCCGTCCTGTGGTCGTTGTCGCTGCCACTGATCATCGTCGCCCGGGCCCTGGGTATCGCGCGGGTGGCGGACGAGGCGATCGAGGCGGCCGCCGTCCGCCTCGAGGACGTCGCGACCCGTTGCCGTTCGTCCAGCGAGTCGTTCGTCAATCCGGCGAAGACGCTCGCGCTCGAGCTGGCCGGTACGTTGCCGCTCATCTGGGGAACCTCACCGGTGACGAACGTGGTGGCCGAACGTGCCGTCACCCAGCTCGCGACGAGCGCGAAGTATCCGGCCATCGCCGGGGCGCTGCCGCATCCCGCCCGCCACCAGGTCGCGCTGTTCGACGGTGCCTTCGGGGCGGGTCTCGCGGCGGCTGGCGACCCGGCGCGCGACGACCTCGACGACTTCTTCCGCGACCGCGCCGAGGAGGACGAGTCGATCCGGCTCCGCCTGGTCCTGCTGCGCGATCCCGACGTCGAACGTCCGGATGTCGCCCGGCAGGCCGAGGCGGCGGTGGCGGTGGCGGCCGAGCGAGGCGTCGGCGTCACCGAACTGCGCGCCGACGGCGGCGGGCCGTTGGAACGGCTCGCCTCACTCATCGGCCTGTTCGACTACACGGCCGTTTATCTCGCCTTGGCGCTCGGGGTCGATCCCGTGCAGGTACCCGCCGCCCACGACCTCAGGCGCTGACAGACCTCAGGCGCTGACAGACCGCCGGAAGGCGGGCTAGTGGGCGGCAGGCTGATCCCCTCTGCCGGATCCCGGTTCGGCGCCGTTCTGGGGTTGCTGCGGCTGTCCCTGGTTCTGCCCGCTCTGGTCCGTGCCGGGCTGGCCGAGCGGGGTGCCGCCTCCCTGCGGCTGCCCGCCCGTGCCAGGGAAGATCTGCTGACCCAGGTTCTGCAACAGGTCGCCGAGGCCCTGACCGGGTGCCGGCGCTGGCGGGGTGTTCTGCAGACCTCCCTTGATGCCGCGCGCGACGGTCGGATCGGCACCGGGCAACGGGACTACCGGCTGGTTGGCTAGGGCGGCCCGCATCGACTTGCTCCAGATGATCGCGGGCAGGTCGCCGCCGAAGACACGGGGCCAGGTCCGGCCGTCGGCGACGACGCCCCGCAGCGGGTGGCTCTCCGCTCCCATGGGATCGCCGACGGCTACCGCTGCGGTGATCTGCGGGGNAAAGCCGACATACCAGGCGGCCGAGAACTCGTCGGTGGTGCCGGTCTTGCCCGCCGAGGGGCGGTCGATGGCCGCCTTGGTCCCGGTCCCGTGGAGCGGGACGCCGGCGAGCACGCTGGTCACGGTGTCGGCGACACCCTTGGCGAGTACCTGTTCGCACTGCGGCGGCTGGGCGATGTCGATCGGGTCGTGGCTGGAGTCGACGGCCCCGGTGGCGAAGCGGGGCGTGCAGCGCACCCCGCCGCCGGCGATCGTCGCGTAGGCGTCGGCCATCTGCAACGGGGAAACGTACATGTACTGGCCGCCACCGATGGCGGTGGCCCCGTCGGTGGAGCCGATCTTGTCCGCCTTCGGCGGTGTGACGCCCAGGCGTTTGGCCATCTCCAGGACCGCCGNGATGCCGGTCTTCTCCGCGAGCTGCACGTAGAAGGTGTTCACCGAGTCCCAGGTGCCCTTGGGGATGTCGTAGATGCCGGCCTCGGCGGGATCGGAGTTCGAGAAACCCCTGGGGCAGTCGCCCTCACCGCGGTCCAACGGGAACTTCTTGCTCTCGTAGCAGGCCGGGGAGTAGAAGGCCGTCGAGGTGCCGTAGCCCTGTTCGAGCGCGGCGGCGAGCACGAAGGTCTTGAACGTCGACCCGGGCTGGAAGGTGGCGTTGGTCGGCAGCGGCACCACCGTCTGGTTGGCTGCTGTGTTCGAGCCGTACACCCGGTTCACTGCCATGGCGAGGATGTTGCCGGTACCGGGCTGGATGACGACCTCGGTCGCCGACACCCGGTTGCTCGGCGATATGGTCGAGTTGACGGCGTCCTGCGCCGCCTGCTGCACCAGTGGGTCGAGAGTGGTCCTGATGACCAGGCCGCCCTCGTAGATGCGTCGGTTGCGTTCCTCCAGGGTGGAACCGAGCGCCGGGCTCGCCCGCAGCTGGGAGCGCACGTAGTCGCAGAAGAACGGCGCCGACGACGTCTCGCAGGAGTCCGCGGCTGGCGGCGGGGCTTTCACGACGTTCAGCGGCAGCTGCTTCGCCGCCTCCGCCTGGGTGGTAGAGACATACCCCTCGGCGGCCATCTTGTCCAGCACGGTGTTGCGCCGGGCCAGCGCGGCCTCCGGGTGAGCTGCGGGGTTGTACCGGGACGGACTCTGCACGAGCCCGGCTAGCAGCGCCGCCTGTTCGAGGGTGACCTGGGAGATGGGCACCCCGAAGTAGTGCTCGGCGGCGGTGCCGATCCCGTACGCGCCGTCACCGAAATACGCGATGTTGAGGTAGCGCTCCAGGATTTCGTCCTTGGAGAACCGCTTCTCGATGTCCAGGGCGTACCGGAGTTCCTGGATCTTGCGGTCCAGGGAGTCTCCGGCCACGACCTCTCGCTCCCGCGTGGTGCGGGCGTTCTGCAGCAGCACGTTCTTGACGTACTGCTGAGTCAGCGTCGNACCGCCCTGAGCGACTCCGCCGGCCTCGCTGTTGCGCAGCGCGGCGCGGAAGACGCCCTGTGGGTCGACGCCGCCGTGCTTGTAGAAGCGGGCGTCCTCGATCGAGACGATCGCCTCGCGCATGATCTTCGGGATCTCGTTGCCGGGCACGACGATGCGGTTCTCGGCGCCGCGCAACGTGGCAATCACTGATCCGTCGGCGGCCAGAATCGTCGAACTCTGCGGCAACGGAGGCGTGACGAGCTCGCCGGGCAGCCCGAGGAAGTGGTCCGCGCTTTCCTTGGCGAACAGGCCGACCGCACCGACGAACGGCAGGGACAACAACGCGACGACCAGCCCCAGAACGATCGCCGTCAGCCCCATCTTCTTCAGGACCCGACGCCGGTTCACGGGCGGACGGGGGTTGAGCGGCCTACCCGCTCCACCGGCCCCGGCCGCGCCGGCTGCGGCCGGACCGTCGCCCGTGCCGCCGGGGGAGCGACGCGCGGAAGCGCCGTCGTCCGCATAGGTGACGCCGCTCGCCACGTTGCCCGGCCTGGCGGATCGGGATGGCCTGGCGGATCGGGATGGCCTGGCGGATCGGGGCGATGCGGCGGATCGGGGCGGGGCGGGGGCACGTTCCGGCGCGACGGCGCGCGACGGGACACCCGGCCGGGCCGGCTTGCTCGCGCGCGGGGGCGGGGTGGCTTGAGATGGAGTGCTCGACTCCCGTCCGACAGACGTCAACGTCACCCCCTCCGTGGACCGGCGCAAGGGCCGGAGTCTTCCTGGGACCTGTCCAGCATGCGTGAGCCGGCACTTGGTCGCTCACCGGCATCACCGCCTCGAACCCGGTGCGACGTGGCAGCGGGTGCGCGCCGGGTTCGAGGCGGTTGGTGCGGACGGTCTGATTCCTAGGTAACGCTAGACGAGCGTTTCACCGGCGGACCAGCCGCCACGTCCGGTGTGTGCGGTACGCCCCACATTGTTTAGCAGACGTTAAGGAAGTGTGGATCTGATGGTGCGTGTCCCGGCTGGTCCGGGCGGGTGCGGCCGGATGATGGGCTGGCTGCCTGCCGGGGACCGGTGAGGGCGGCGGGGGTTACCGGCCCGGCGGGGGTTGCGGGGCCGTGGGGTAGGGGGGTGGCGGGGATTGGTCTTGGGCCGTCGGGTACTGGGCCGTCGGGTACTGGGCCGTCGGGTACTGGGCCGTCGGGTACGGGGAGAAGACGGGAGAGGGTATCGATCTCGGCCGGTTCGCCGTCAGCCGATGGTAGGCACGCCGGGTTCGCTCGGCCAACACGGCGGACAGGTAGGCCCAGCCCGGCGTGCCGAGCGGCGGCGGTGGTGTCACGACGGCCCGCACCTGCCGGACCAGCCCGCTGCCGAGGCGTTCGAGGGCTTGCGGGGACAGCTCGTGCGCCCGGCCGAGGAACTGGCGGGCACGCAGGGCCAGAGCATCATCCAACCCGGTGAGGTCGAGGGTGGCGGCCCAGCCGACGAGCTGGGGCGGGACGGACGGCGGCGCTCCGCCAGGGCGCGGCACGCTGGCCTGCAGGACGACCGTGCCGGCGAAGACGTCCCCCAGCCGCTTCGCGTGTTTCGACACCAGCATGCTGATCACCGCGGGCAGGCCCAGTAGCAGTCCGGGACGTTCGACGACCGCCCCGACCAGACCCCGGGCGAACGCGTGCCGGAAGTGGATGGGACCTCCGTCGTCGCGGACGACACGCAGCCCCATGGCCATCTTGCCGAGGGTCCGCCCGCGCGTCAGCGTCTCGCAGGTGACCGGATACCCGAGCACGACGCCGACGTAGACCAGCAGGAATACCGCGGCGATCAGGGCGTCGTTGTCGGGCCGCACGATCAGCAGGGCCGCGGCGCCGACCGCGTAGAGGATGTAGAGCTGGATGAGCAGGTCGAGCAGGCCGGCGATCAGACGGGAGCCCAGCCGAGCCACCCGCAGTTCGATGGTGATCGCTTCACCTGTGACGATCGCCTCACCCGTGAGGACACCCGTGCCGGCGAGACCGGCGGATCCCTTTCCCGTGACGACCTGGTTCATCTGGGCCCCCCGGGACCTCGATGGGTATCCGGACATCACCTTATGGCTTACGCCGCCCGGTTCGATCCTCCTCGCCGGGTGGTGCCGCCGACGGCGGTGAGGACGGTTCGGACGCGTGCGGCTCGAGGTCTGGGAGGATCTCGACGGGCTGGGAGGATGAGACCGCCATGGATCTCGATGCGTACGTCGCCGTGCACCGTCCGGAATGGGTCCGGCTTGGTCGGCTCGTCGACAAGGCCGGCCGGCCGCGGCGGATGGCACCGGACGAGCTCGACGAACTGGTCGAGTTGTACCAGCGCACGGCTACCCACCTCTCGGTCATCCGCAGCCGGTCGTACGACACGACCCTGGTCGACGATCTGACGAACCTGGTGGCGCGAGGCCGGGCGGCGGTGGGCGGCGCACCCGACCCCGGCTGGCATGTCGTCGGCCGTTTCTTCGCGGTGACGTTTCCGGTGGCCGTGTACGAACGCCGATGGTGGGCTGTCGCGACGGCGCTCGGTTCCCTGCTCGTCGCGCTGGCCGTCGGTCTGTGGGTCGTGCACGACGCCGAGGTGCAGGCGAACCTGCGTGCGCCGGACGCGGTCGCGGATCTGTGCCGCCACGACTTCGCGTCCTACTACACCGAGAATCCGGCCTCGTCCTTCGCCAGCCAGGTGTGGACGAACAACGCCTGGGTGGCCGCGCAGGCGGTGGTCTCCGGGGTGCTGCTGGGTCTCCCGACCCTGCTGGTCATGTTGCTGAACGCGCTGAATCTCGGCGTCGTCGGCGGATACATGTCCAGCTGTGGGGAGAGCGGGCAGTTCTTCGGCCTGATCCTCCCGCACGGCCTGCTGGAGCTCACGGTCGTGTTCGTCGCGGGCGGGGTCGGGCTGCGTCTCGGTTGGACGATCATTGCGCCGGGTCCGCGCAGGCGGGTGGAGGCCTTGGCCGCCGAGGGGCGCGCGGCGGTGGCCATCACGATGGGGATGGCGCTCGTGCTGGCCGCCTCCGGGCTGATCGAGGCGTTCGTGACCCCGTCGGGGTTGCCCACGGCGATCCGGATCGGGATCGGCGCGGTAGCGTTCGGCGGCTTCATCGCCTACGTCCGGCTGTATGGCGGCCGGGCGGCCGCGGCCGGAGAGACCGGTGACATCGACACCGGACGCGGCGGCGCCGACCTGCTCCCGGTGGCCTGAGCGCGGGTACACCGACTACCCGGCACCATCTCATGGGTGGCGAGCACCATCGGTTTTCAGAACGGGGGCTCCGGCCGTGGTTGAAAGCCACTGCTCGGTGATCCTCCTGAGCTCGCCGCTGGCGGTCAGTTCCGCCAGCGCGGCGTTGACGTTGCGCACCAGCGGATTACCCTTCTCGAACAGCAGGCCGAACTGCTCGGGCTCGCCGGTCGAGGGAAACTGACCGATGATGACGGAATTCTCGATCTCGGTGGCGGTCAGTTTGAACGCGGTGGGCAGGTCGACGACGATCCCGTCGATCGGGCCGTTCTCCAACGCGGTCTCGGCCTCGTTGGTGTCGTTGAAGACGGCCGGCTGCGCTGCCGGTTTCACCTGCTTGTTGATGGCGGTCAGACTCGTCGTGCCGATCGCGGCGCCGAGCTTGGCGTTCTTCAGCCCGGCGAGAGTCGTCACGTGCGCGATACGTGAGGATCTGAGCGCCACGACGGCCTGCGCGACGTCGTAGTAGCCGCTGCTGAAGTCGACTGCCTGCCGCCGTTCCGGCGTGATCGAGATCTCGTTGATGTCGAAGTCGAAGTTCTTCGCGCCGGGTGCGAACGAACTGTTGAACGGCACGTTCATCCAGTGCACCTGCGCCGCGGTGAAACCGAGTTTCGCGGCGACGGCGTAGGCGACTGCGCTCTCGAATCCCTGGCCGCTCTCCGGTCTGCCGTCGGCGAACCACGGCTCATATGCCGGTGAGCCGGTGGCGATGGTCAGCTGGCCGGGCTTGACCAGGTGAAGGGAGGCCGACCCGGTGGTGCCCGACGAGCCCGGGGTCGAACCACCCGACGACGCGCAGGACGCGAGTGCCAGTACCGCCGCGACCACCAGCGCGAGAGCGGCAGGCCGCCGTGGGCGTTGCATGGAAGACCTCCTGAGATGCCCCACCCTCGCGGATGGGCGCCGGAGCGCGGACTCTCGGGTCGCGCCGGCCTCGGGCCGGGCGGTGGGAGGGGCATGGTGTGCCTCGGCCGGCCAAGAACCGCGGAAACCGGCCTCCTGGACAAGGGCGCGACGCGGTCGGTGCGATGTCCCGTGACGCCGCCTTGGCAGCGGCCATCCCCGGACCATGCTGGTCAGAGTACCGTCTACCGCCACGGAACCATCCGGGGACACCGGCCGGCCCGGCCGGCACCTCGCGAAATCACCTTCGATGATTTCGCTGAGATAGTCGTCTAGAGCCGGCCGAGGGATTTCAGGGTGAGGTAGGTGTCGGTGACGGCCGCCGCGTAGCCGCTCGGCGGTGCGTCCACCACCTCGACCCCGCGGCGGCGCAGCGTCTCGGTGAGCTCCCGTCGCCGCAGCAGAGTCTGTTCGGCCGCCGCGGCCGCGTACACCTCACGGACGTCACCTCGGCCGGTCGTCATCTCGTCCACGCGCGGGTCGCGCAGCGCCGCGACCACGACAGTGTGCCGCGCGGCCAGCGTCGGCAGAGCCGGGAGCANCCCCTCCTCGATCACCGCCGGTACCAGGTCGGTGAATAGGACGACCAGGGACCGCCGCGAAGTCCCGCGCAGCACCGTCGACACGATTCCGCCATGATCGGCCTCGATCAGGGCCGGTTCCAGGGTGGCCATCGCGTCGCTCATCCGGGCGAGCAACCCGTGATCGTGCCCGCCTGGCAGGGTGATCCGAGGAACGCTGTCGTGCGCCACGAGACCCACCTGGTCACCCGCGCGTAGCGCCACCGCGGTGAGCAGCAGCGCGGCGTCGAGCGCGTGGTCCAGTCGGGGGGTATCGCCGATTCGCCCGGCCGAGGTCCGACCCGTGTCGAGTACGCAGACGACCCTGCGGTCACGCTCCGGTCGGAAGGTACGGACGACGACGGTCCCGCGCCGGGCGGTNCCCCGCCAGTCGATCAGCCGAACGTCGTCGCCGATCACATAGTCCCGCAGGCTGTCGAACTCGCAGCCGGCGCCCGCGCCGCGGATGGCGACCTCGCCCTCGACCTCCCGCAGCCGCGCGAGAGCGGCCGGCAGATGGCGGCGTGACGTGAACGGCGGCAGCACTCGGACCCGCCATGCGCAGTGATGCCGTCCCTGCCGGCCGGCGAGGCCGAGTGGCCCCAGCGAACGGATCGTGATGCGGAACGGCTCCCGGTCGCCGCGCCGGGTCGGATGCAGCGTCGTCTCCAGGAAGCGCCGCTCCCCCGCCGGAACGGTGACCCGGTGCTCCCGCGGCCGGGACCCCGAGGACGGCGGCCAGGCGTCGCGGATGTGGGCACGCACCGTGCGGGTGCCGCCGTTCGTGACGCCGAGCACCAGCGGAACGGGCTGACCCAGCCGCCCGGCGGTCGGTCCGGAGCGGCTGAACTCCAGCGTGCGGACCCCACCCGCCAGGGCGAGGTCGAGGGCGACCAAGCCCACCACCACCAGGTCGACCAGCACGAGGGTCAGGCCCGGGGCGGGGGACAGGACGACGACCAGCGCCCCGAACAGGGCCAGTGCGACGGTACGGCCGGTGATCGCCACCGTTTCCGCCTACCGGGGCACCGGAACGGTGGCGAGTACCTGTTCGAGCACGACATCGGCCGTCACGCCGTCCAGTTCGGCCTCCGGACGGAGGCTGATCCGGTGCCGCAGGGTTGCCCGGGCCAGCGCCTTGACATCGTCGGGGGTCGCATAGCCGCGTCCCGACAGCCACGCCCAGGCCCGGGCCGTCGCCAGCAGCGCGGTGGCGCCGCGGGGGGACACCCCGAGCTGTACCGACGGTGCCGCGCGGGTCGCCCGGGCCAGATCGACGATGTAGGCCAGCACCTCCGGGTGGACTGCGACGGTGAGCACCGCGGCGCGGGCCGCCGCGAGGTCCGCTGGTCCCGCGACCGGGTGGACCCCCGCGGCGGGCAGGTCGGAGGGGNCGAACCCGTCCGCATGGTGGGCGAGGACACGGACCTCGTCGTCGCGGGGCGGCAGTGGCAGCGTCACCTTCACCAGGAAGCGGTCGAGTTGCGCCTCGGGAAGCGGATAGGTGCCCTCGTGTTCGATCGGGTTCTGGGTGGCGAGGACTGCGAAGGGGGCCGGCAGCGGCCGCGGGACGCCCGCCACACTGACCTGACGCTCCTCCATCACCTCCAGCAGGGCGGCCTGCGTCTTCGGCGGAGTCCGGTTGATCTCGTCGGCCAGCAGGAGGTTGGTGAAGACCGGGCCCTCCCGGAAGGTGAACTCGGAACTGCGGTTGTCGTACACCAGCGAGCCGGTGACGTCGCCGGGCATGAGGTCCGGGGTGAACTGCAGGCGCTTGGTGTCCAGTGCCAACGCGGTCGCGAGCGTGCGGACCAGCAGCGTCTTCGCGACGCCGGGCACCCCCTCGAGCAGTGCGTGTCCCCGGCACAGCAGGGCGATGACGAGCCCGCTGACCGCCGCGTCCTGACCGATCACCGCCTTGGCCACCTCACCGCGCAGCGCGATCAGGGACCGGCGGGCCGTCTGCGCGTCCGGTGGTGCCGGCTGCTCTCCCGGACCCGGCGCCGCGGCGGACGACGATGCGGTCGAGGGCGGGGGGGCTGTCGTCGGCGCGTCGATGCGCGGGGATGTCACCGTATGCCTACCTGTCGATCGAGCTCGTCGAGCGCGTGGGCCAGCGCCAGCAGCGCCGCGTCCTGCGTATCGCGTCGAGGGGCGCCGACGCCGGCCCGGGGAACGCCGGCCCGGGGAACGCCCGCCGCGGCGGTCCGCTCGGATCCGCCGTCGCGATACCGTCCGGCCCCGCCGGATGCCGCCCGCTGTCCGTTCTCGGCCGGGTAGCGGCCTGACTGGTACCAGTCCCTGGCCCGCCCGAGGTGACCGGGCGGTCCGGCGGTCTGCGGCGGCATGCCCGAACCGTACAGGAGCGATCCGATCTCCGAGGGTGACCGTCCCGTCTGCTCGCTGGCAGTGGTCACCAGAGCGACGGGATCGGGGCTCAGGGAACCGGCGGGGGTCCAGATCAGGGGCAGGCCCATCCGTTCGGCCAGCCGGACGCGCGTCCCGGCCCGCAGCGCGTCGGCGGTCCTGTCCCGGGCGTGTGCCGCCGCGTACAGTCGCCCGCGTCCCTCGACCGTCTCGGCCGCCCGGACGACCACCGGAAGGGGCTCCGGCACCGGCGGCCCGAGCCGCCGGCCACGCCACAGCGCCAGCAGCGCCAGGACGACGACGATGTGCAGAAAGGTCCACCAGAAGGCGGACGGCAGCAGATCCATCATGCTTTTCGTGCCGACCCCGCCGGCCCCACCCGCGTCGGGTGTGATCCAGGACAGTACGGGTTGCCGGGCGAGCAGGCCGAGGGCCAGCGCCGCGTTCCCCGTGCGGCCGAGGTGTTCGTTGGTGAGGANCCCCGCCGAGCCGAGCAGTACCAGCCGCCCGCCACCGGCGCGTGGTGAGCCCGATCGGGTGGGGGTCAGCACGGCGAGGCGTGCCTCGCCGTGCGGGTCGCCGTAGCACAACGAGACCGCCATGTCGCCGAGACCGGCTCCGTCGCCCTGGCGGGTGAAGGTCTCGTCGGCGCCGATCGAGGTTGTTCCGGCCGTGGTCGCCTCGGGCAGGAGGCACCGTGGATCACTCTGCTCGCCGCTGGGCGCGGAGCCTGCTGTGACCACCCCGACATTTAGGGCACCGAGCACCGTGGCGTCCGGCGCCACGAGGACGACGTCGGCGCCCTGCCAGACCCGTCCGAGCAGGGCGATCAGCTCGTCATGGGTGAGCCGTCCCGGATGGACGACGACCAGCGTCGCCCTACCGCCCGCCCCGGCTGGACCGACCCCGCCGCCCAGACCACCGGGGTTCGGCCCCTGCTGCCGGCCGCCGGAAGGGTTGTCCGTGGCGGAGACGATGATCCCGCGTGCCCGCAGGATCTCGGCTAGGGCCCGGGTTCCTCCGGGCTCGGCGGAGGCCACGTCCAGGTAGGCCTGGCCGTCGGGCCGCCCGGCCAGCGCCGAGACGACCACGTAACAGAGGACCAGGACGCCGAGGACGGCCACCACGAGGATCCCGCGGCGCACCGCTGGGGGCCTGGGACCGCTGCGCAACGCGCTCGGCGACCCCCGCCCGGACCGGCCGCCGGCCGTCCCGCCGCCACCGAGATGGTCGCCGGTGATCGCCGGGGCGCCGGGGATGGTCATGCCGGGACCGCGAGGGTGCCGGTGCCGCCGGTGCCGCCGGTGCCGTCTGTGCCGTCTGTGCCGTCTGTGCCGTCTGTGCCGCGACGCAGCTGGATCAGGGCGCGGTCGGCCTCGACCAGGACCCGGTAGCCGGCCGCGGACCCCGGGCGCCCGCCGTACCAGATCTCGCTGAAGACCTCGACCGCCGCGGCGAGCGCCGCGGCCGGCTCGAACGCCGTGCCGGGTCCATCGCCCGCCGCGCCCGTCGTCGCGCCCGGCCGGTCCGTTCCGCCCCGGGGTTGCCCGCCGTCGGGGGACGGCGCGATTCTCGCCACCTCCTCGACGAGTTCACCGGCCGTACGGCCGGGGCGCGGATCGAGCACGCCCTTCTCCTCCAGCATCCGCACGATGGCCCGTAGCCGGGACCGAACCGCCTCCGCATAGGCTCCGCCGGCGGCGTGGCCGTCAGCCTCGGCACGCAGCTGCGCCGCGGTTGACGAACTGGACAGGTCGTTATCCTCCCGCCTGGTACGCGCGCTGCGGCGCACCGGGCCGAGCCACCACCGCAGCGCCACCGCCACGACGACGAGTACGAGGACGAGCGCGAGGACCCCGAGACCACCCGACCCTCCGCCGAGGCCGTCTCCGCCGGGGAGCAGCCAGTGGACCAGATCCCCGATCCTGTCGTCGATCCACCGGACCGCCCGGCTCCACCAGCTGGGTTCGGAACTTCTGTAGAGGTGCCTGGAAAGTTCCCGCCGAGCCTCCTCCCGAGCTCCGTCCCGAGTGACAGGACCGCCGAGCGTCATCCGGAGGGCCGCAGGCCGGCGGTGCGGGCGCGGGCCGCCTCGGCGAGGGTCACGTCCAGACCCTCGCGTCTGATCCTGAGGTCGACGTAGAGCAGGACGACGGCTCCGGAGACGATCGGCGTGGAGATCGCGGTGGCGAGCAGACTGCCGATCGCCTGGACGATGTAGCCGGTGACGGTGAGATCACCCCTGATCGGGTCGCCGAACACCGACTCGGAGGAGGCCATCACGATGCTGGCGGCGATGGCGAAGATCGCACCGAGGAACCCCGCCACCAGCATGGCGAGCAGCAGAATACCGAACGTCCGCCACCATGATCCACGCACGATCGCGATCGACCGTCGCAGCGCGTCGCGCACGGTGCCGCCCTCGAGGACGTACGCGGGCGTGGCCAGCGCCAGGTAGACCCCGACGACGATCGCCCCGACCAGCAGCGCGATCAGCCCCAGTACCACCGACAGCGCCACGATGACCGTGAGGCCGAGCAGGCCGGGCAGCCGCGGCGCGACCCGTCGGACCGCGTCGANTGTGGTGATTCGGCTTCCCAGGATCGCCTCGCTCACCACGACGCTGAGCACCCCGGAAAGAAAGAGCCCGAGGATGAGATCGAGACCGAGCATCGCGACGGTGATGGCGGCCCTGGCGCCCGGCGACGCGTCCTCGCCGCTGATCGCGACGGTGGTGGACACCGTCTCCACCACCGCCGCGGCCGCCACCGTCACCCCGACGGTCGCGCCGGGATTCGTGCGGATCGTGGCGAACGTGCCGTCCAGGATCTCGCCCAGAGCGAGGGGGCGCAGCGGGATGATGCCCGGTTTCGGGACGGCNGGGCCCCACCGCCACTGTCCCCACGGGCCCTGCGGGGCGCCGGGCGGCGGGGTGCCGGGCGAGGCCCAACCGGGTCCGTCGGCCATCGGTGTGTCTCCACTCGTCGCGGTCGGTGTCGAGGTTCGGTGTCGAGGTTCGATGTGTCGAGGTAAGGATGCCGTGCTTGTGGTGGGCATGCCGCGGCCACTGTGAGGATTCTGTGCTCTCGGCCAGGATGGATGCTGGCGATGCCGGCGGAATTACGCGGTCTGGCCGGGATGTGCTGGCCGGGACGTGCCGGCCGGGACGTGCCGGCCAGGCCGGCCCCACCTCGGCTGCGGGGCCGGTGGCCGACCGCGTCGCCCGGGATTGTCCACAGCCGCTTCGCGACTGCCGGGGGCGGTATCCACAGATCACCACTCGGGGCTGGTCGGCCCGCGGCCCGCGGCTGATCCTTCCTGTCATGCCTCGAGCCACGTTGTCCCTGCTCACCAGGAATCTTGCGATTCTCGCTGATCTGATCATGCCGCTTGCCTGCGCCGGATGCGGCGACTGGGGGGCGTCGGCGTGCCCGGCGTGTGTCGCCGAGCTTCGTGGTCCCGTGTTCCTCGCCGCCGCGGGCTCCCTGGCCACCCCGTGGCGGCGAGGGCTGCCGCCGTGCCTGGCCGCCGCCCGCTACGCCGACCGGGTCCGGGCGCTCCTTCTCGCCTACAAGGAGCGTGGCCGGCGCGACCTGGCCGGTCCGCTGGGCGGTGCGCTCGCCCGCGCGGTAGCGCGGGCGGTGTCGTCGGGCGCGGTGGGTGCCACCGACGTGCATCCCGGTCGCTGTCCTCGCGGGCGCGGTGTGGTGCTGGTCCCGGTGCCTTCGAACCGCGCCGCGCGGCGTCGGCGTGGTTTCGACCACCTCGAGCTGCTGTGTTCCGTGGCGGCCGCGGTCCTGCGCCGACGCGGGCACCGGGTCGGAATCGCTCCCGTGCTGCGGCCGGTGCGGCACACGGCGGACCAGGCCGGGCTGGGGGCGGCGGCACGGTTCGTCAACCTCACGGGCGCCTTCGGCCTGGTCGGTCCTGCCCGCACGGCCCGGCTGGTGCGGGCCGCCGACGATCTCTCGGACGGACCTCCCGCGGACCCGCGCATCGTCGTGGTCGACGACGTACTGACGACGGGNGCCACGGCGGGTGAGGCGGTACGGGCCCTACGAGCCGGCGCCCTGCGGGCGAGCGCCGTCGCGGTGGTGGCCGCTTCGGGCCCGACGCGCGGACGGGACCGCTTGCTCGCAATGACGGGGCCGTCGGGGTGAAACTACCAGTACGCACCGCCTGACCAGGCAGTCGGCGCAACGGCCGAGTGGCCCGACGGAGCGGGAGTGACCGCTTGTCGGTCGCAGTGCACTCGTCGTGCGGATACCGGGCCGGCGGACGGAGTAGCGCCGCCGCTGAAGGGAAGGGAGCCGAATGCGGGCAGCCAGCCGCAGAACNTTGGGAAGGTGCGACAACCGTAGATAGGGCGCCCGGGGGATCGTCTCGGCCCCGCGGAGACGGTTCCCTCCGGAAGTTCCGAGACACCGGCGCACGGTCGGCAGCCTTGGCGAGGGCCGTGGGCGTCGGACAGGCGAACAGGAGGTGGATCGCGTGGACATCGTGGTCAAGGGCAGGCACACCGCGGTTCCGGAACGGTTCCGCAATCATGTCCAGGCCAAGCTCGCCAAGTTGGAACGGCTGAATTCCAACATCATCCGGGTGGATGTCGAGCTGTCGAAGGAACGCAACCCCCGGCTGTCCGACGTCTGCGACCGGGTCGAGCTGACCGTGTACTCACGGGGTCCGGTGATCCGGGCCGAGGCCGCCGCGGCCGACTGCTACGCCGCCCTCGACCTGGCCGCCGGCAAACTGGCCGAGCGGCTGCGCCGGGCCGCCGACCGGCGGGTCCGCCACCACGCCAACCACGCTGGAGCCAAGCCGACCGGGATCACCTCGGTTCCGCTCGGCAGTCTCATGCCGTTGGAGGGCACGAAGCCGGCGGCTGCCCTACCGACCGGTGCCGAGGAGGCCGGTGCCGCCGGAAGGAGCGGCAGCGGCGGATCCAGGCCGGTCGTCGCCGCCCCGGCCGACGAATCCACCGCCAGGATCGGTGCGGGCGAGCAGAGCGAGCAGGCTCCGCTGATCGTCCGGGAGAAGACCCACGAGGCGGAGCCGATGTCGCTGGAGGAGGCCCTGTCCAACATGGAACTGGTGGGGCATGATTTCTATCTCTTCCTCGACGTCGATCTTGGCCTCCCCAGCGTCGTCTACCGGCGGGNCGGNTACGACTACGGTGTCATCCGGTTGTCCGGTTCGGCGGCGGCCGGCAGGTCGGGGCCGGCGGGCGCCGATCAGCGGGACGAGCGGCCGTCGCCAACCCGAGGCGCCTTCGTGAGCTCGGCCGCCGCCGTTTAGACGATCTGAAGGCCGCGTCCGCCGGCCGACGTGCGACCATTTGCCTCGGGTGTCGGAGTACACGGCGCACCGCCCCGCGTGGAGGCACGCGGGGCGGTGCGCCGCGGGCAGTGGTCCAGGGAGGTCAGATGACGGTGGAGGAGCAGCGCTCTGAGGAGATGCTGCCGACGCCATCGGAGGCGAACCCCATCCGGGTGCTGATCGTTGACGACCATGCGCTGTTCCGGCGTGGGCTGGAGATGGTGCTGGGGCAGGAGGTTGACATCGAGGTCGTCGGGGAGGCCGCGGACGGTGCCGAGGCGGTGACCATGGCTAAGGAGATGGCGCCGGACATCGTGCTCATGGATGTGCGGATGCCGCGCCGTGGCGGGATCGACGCCACGAGCGCCATCAAGGAGGCTGTCCCGAGCGCCAAGATCGTCATGCTGACCATCAGCGACGAGGAGGCCGACCTCTATGACGCGATTAAGGCGGGGGCCATGGGCTACCTGCTGAAGGAGATCTCTATCGACGAGGTCGCCGCGGACATCCGCGCCGTGTACGGGGGGCAGAGCCTCATCAGCCCGTCCATGGCGTCGAAGCTGCTCAGCGAGTTCGCAGCCATGATTAAGAACAAGGATGACCGTCCGCAGCTCCCTACCCCCCGGCTGACCGACCGGGAGATGGAGGTGCTGCGGCTCGTCGCCAAGGGCATGAACAACCGTGACATCGCCAAGCAGCTCTACATCAGTGAGAACACGGTCAAGAACCACATCCGCAACATCCTGGAGAAGCTCCAGCTGCACTCCAGGATGGAGGCGGTCGTGTACGCGGTCCGGGAGAAGCTGCTCGAGATCACCTGAGGCCCGGTCGGGGGGGCGTCACCGCGGCGCGGGATCGTCCGGTAGGAGCGATCCCACCCAGCAGTCCCTCCGGTTACCGTCGCCCAGCAGCAGGGCCCGGCGCAGGGTNCCCNCCACGGTGAAGCCGNCCTTCTCGNCCNCGCGGCGAGACGCGNGGTTNCCCNCCGCGGCCCGCCACTCGATCCGGGCCAGCCCCAGAGCTCCGAAACCCCAGCGGGTCAGCGCGGCAACGGCCTGGGAGGTCACTGCCCGCCCGCGCGCCGGCGCCGCGCACCAGTAACCAATCTTCGCGTCGCCGTCGCCGGAGAGATCCGTCAGTCCGACNGAGGCAAGGAGTTGCTCGGTCGTGGCATCCACCACCGCGAACAGCGCCCCGGTCCCGCTGGCCCAGCTCTGCGGCGACTGGCGTGAGACAAAGTCCACCGCGTGTTGGTACAGATACGGCGTCGGGACTCTCGTCCACCGGCTTATCTCCGGGTCCTGGCAGGCCAGGTGTACGGCGTCGGCGTCCCGGGGGTGCCAGGGGCGCAGATGCAGACGGCCCGCCGTGATCTCCGCCGGTTCGAGAGGTGCCATGCTCCAACCTTGCACCGGCCGCCACCGTTGCCGCCGATCCAGGGCACCCATCCGCGCTCCCGGTCGTTGGACAGTGCGGCGTGGCATGGGCGGACCATGCACGCCGTGTTGTCATCCCGTTCTGGTCGTTCCCGTCCGTACGACCCCTGGCCTCGCTCGCCGGCACCCCTTCCCGTCGCCCGCTCCTCACCGGTCCCAGCCGGAGGAACCGCGCGCGGATGGATGTTGTAGGCGGCTGTCGAAGGGCTAGCATCGTGGGGTCGGTGACCTCGCCGACGCGCCTGCCGGAGGAGTTTCGCCCGTGGTACTAGACAAGATCTTGCGTGCCGGCGAGGGCCGGATCCTGCGCAAGCTCAAGGCGATCGCCGAGCAGGTGAACCTGATCGAGGACGACTTCACCGGCCTGTCCGACGGTGAACTGCGAGGCATGACCGACGAGTTCNGCCAGCGGCTCGCGGACGGGAAGGAGACCCTCGACGACCTGCTGCCCGAGGCCTTCGCCGCCGTGCGCGAGGCGGCGCGGCGCACGCTGGGCCAGCGGCATTTCGATGTGCAGATCATGGGGGGCGCGGCCCTTCATCTCGGCAACATCGCCGAGATGAAGACCGGTGAGGGCAAGACGCTGGTCTCGACCCTGCCGACCTACCTCAACGCGCTGGCCGGTAAGGGTGTGCACGTCATCACCGTCAACGACTACCTCGCCCAGCGCGACGCCGAGAACATGGGCCGGGTCCATCGTTTCCTCGGCCTCACCGTGGGGGTGATCCATCCGCAGATGCCGCCGCCGGTCCGGCGGGCCCAGTACGCCTGCGACATCACCTACGGCACCAACAACGAGTTCGGGTTCGACTACCTCCGTGACAACATGGCCTGGAGTTCGGAGGAGCTCGTCCAGCGTGGCCACAACTTCGCGGTCGTCGACGAGGTGGACTCCATCCTCATCGACGAGGCCCGCACGCCGTTGATCATCAGCGGTCCAGCGGATCATCCGACCAGGTGGTACACGGAGTTTGCCCGGATCGCCCCGCTGCTCGAACGCGATGTCGATTACGAGGTCGAAGAGGGCAAGCGGACGGTGGCCATCACCGAGTCCGGGGTTGAGAAGGTCGAGGACCAGCTCGGCATCGAGAACCTCTANGAATCGGTGAATACCCCGCTCGTGGGCTACCTGAACAATTCGCTGAAGGCCAAGGAGCTCTACAAGCGGGACAAGGACTACATCGTTACCGACGGTGAGGTTCTCATCGTCGACGAGTTCACCGGCCGCGTGCTCCACGGTCGTCGCTACAGCGAGGGAATGCACCAGGCGATCGAGGCCAAGGAAAAGGTCGAGATCAAGCAGGAGAACCAGACCCTCGCGACGATCACGCTGCAGAACTACTTCCGGCTCTACGACAAGCTCTCCGGCATGNCCGGTACCGCCATGACCGAGGCGGCCGAGTTCCACCAGATCTACTCGCTCGGGGTCGTCCCCATCCCGACGAACAAGCCGATGGTCCGGCTCGACCAGCCGGACGTCGTCTACAAGACCGAGATCGCGAAGTTCGACGCCGTGGTGGAGGACATCGCCGAGCGGCACGAGAAGGGCCAACCGGTCCTGGTCGGCACCACCAGCGTCGAGAAGTCCGAGTACCTCTCGAAGCAGCTTCGCAAGCGTGGTGTGCCGCACGAGGTGCTCAACGCCAAGCACCACGAGCGGGAGGCGGCCATCATCGCCGAGGCGGGCCGCAAGGGCGCCGTCACGGTGGCGACGAACATGGCCGGTCGTGGTACGGACATCATGCTCGGCGGTAACCCGGAGTTCATTGCCCAGGCCGAGCTGCGCCAGCGCGGCCTCTCGCCGATCGAGACCCCCGAGGACTATGAGGTGGCCTGGCAGGAGGCCCTGGAGAAGGCCAGGCAGTCGGTGAAGGCCGAGCACGAGGAGGTCGTCGACGCCGGCGGCCTGTACGTGCTCGGCACCGAGCGGCACGAGTCCCGGCGCATCGACAACCAGCTGCGTGGCCGGGCCGGCCGGCAGGGCGACCGCGGTGAGTCGCGCTTCTACCTCTCCCTCGGTGACGATCTCATGCGGTTGTTCAACGCGGCCGCGGTCGAGGGCATCATGGATCGGCTGAACATCCCCGAGGACGTCCCGATCGAATCGAAGATCGTGACTCGGGCGATCCGGTCGGCCCAGACCCAGGTCGAGGGGCAGAACTTCGAGATCCGCAAGAACGTCCTCAAGTACGACGAGGTCATGAACAAGCAGCGCACCGTGATCTATGAGGAGCGCCGCAAGGTTCTCGGCGGTGCCGATCTCCACGAGCAGGTGCGTCACTTCGTTGACGACACCGTCGAGGGATACGTGCGCGGCGCCACCGCCGACGGGTACCCGGAGGAGTGGGATCTCGACACNCTCTGGACGGCGCTCGGGCAGCTCTACCCGGTCGGTGTGGTGGCACCCGATGTCGATGATCGAGACGGGCTCACTGCCGATCACCTGCTCGAGGACATCCAGGTCGACGCGCAGGAGGCGTACGACCGGCGGGAACTCGACCTCGGCGACGGCCCCGACAGCGAACCGATCATGCGGGAGCTGGAGCGACGGGTCGTCCTCGCGGTCTTGGACCGCAAGTGGCGCGAGCACCTCTACGAGATGGACTACCTGCAGGAGGGCATCGGGCTGCGGGCGATGGGACAGCGGGACCCGCTGGTCGAGTACCAGCGTGAGGGTTTCGACATGTTCCAGACGATGATGGAGGGCATCAAGGAGGAGTCCGTCCGGCTGCTGTTCAACGTCGAGGTCCAGGTTGCGGGGCAGGAGGAGGCCGCCACGTCGGTGGGCGTCGAGCCGGCCGTGTCCGCTGCTCCCGCACCGCCGGCCGCAGCCGCGACCCTGCCCGCTCCGGCGGTGCCGACGATTCCGGACGGCGCCGGTCCCGTCGCGGACGCGCAGCCCGTTCGCCCCGCGGCGGCCCGTCAGACTCCGCCACCCCCTTCACCGGTTCCGTCCGCACCGCTGCCGGTCTTCGTCAAGGGGCTCGAGCCGCGGCGGCCGACCGGTGGCCTGCGCTACACCGCGCCGTCGGTCGACGGTGGATCCGGGCCGGTCACGACGGTGGATGGCAGGTCGGGACTGGGCCGCCCGGCTGGAGACGGTGCGCTCAGCGCCGCCCGCGGCGAGGCCGGCACGGCGCAGCCCGGTGCGGGCACGCGTCCCGCTCGCAATGCGCCCTGCCCGTGTGGGTCGGGCCGCAAGTACAAGCGCTGCCACGGCGACCCGGCGCGCCGCAACACCGAGTGATCCATCTCCGGGACCGGTGGCCGCACTAACCCNCCTGCAGGGTCGTCNCCCGCCAGCGTCCGCTGGACGACTCCATGCGCAGCGCGAGTGCGGCCNCCCGGGCACCTCGGCTGATGACCGCCGAGACCTCGGCGACTCCGGGGCGCGGTTCGCTGACCCGTACGCTGCGGACCTGACCCCGCCTGCGATCCGTGGTCTGGGCGACGATGCGTTCGAGATCGTTCTGCAGGNGGGGCGTCGTCCATCCGGCGAGATGCGAGGCCGGGCGCNCCCCNCCGAGCGTCTCGACGATCGCTCTGACGATGACCACCGCCGTTTCCCGGGGCGGTGGGTTCGTCCGGCTCCCGGCGGGGTGTCCCGGCCGCGGACCGGCTACCGGATCGAGACCCGGCACCGCGTGTGACGCCGCTGATCCCATGCCTGTGCCCGTGACCGTGCGCTCGGGCATGGCGAGGTGCCGAGGAGTCCGATCGACCGTCGTGCCACCGGGCTCGGTCTGGCCGTCCGCACCGCCACGGCCGCGTGGCGGCCCGCCGGGTCCCGACGGGCCGCCACGGCGGCGTCCGCCGCCTCCCGGGGCGGTCACGGGCCGGCCTGGACGATCGGCGGTGGTGCGTCCGGCCGGCCGCACCCGGGGNCGGGGNGGCCTTGTCGACGAGCCGGTCGGGGCGCCGGCCGACGAGGAGCCGGCCTCGTCGTCATAGGGCGGTTCGTGGGGGGTGATGGGAAGGCGGCGCATTCCGGGGGCCGGAACTGGACGCCGGGGCAGGGTCAGGGCGTAGGTGGCGGTCACGGCAGGCTCCGGAAGTGGTGGGCGGGGTCAGGGCCCGGGGGGNGGTTTCAGGCGTTGGCCGGGGAAGATCAGATTCGGGTCGTGGCCGATCAGGTCGGAGTTGGCGGCCCACCACCGTGGCCACTCGGCCGCGATCTGCTCCTGCGTCGCGTTCGGGCCGAGATGACGGGCCGCGATGGACCAGAGACTGTCGCCGCGGAGGACGACGATTTCCGCCGCCTCGACGCCGGGAGAGGTCCGGTCGGTACCCGGGAGGCTCATGGGCCTGCCCGTTCCACGAGGGGCCGGCGGCACGATCGGATCCCGGGCCGGTACCGATGCGATCGGAGCCGCCGGTCCGGACGATGTCGGGTTGGACGATGTCGGGTTGGACGATGTCGGTCCGGACGATGTCGGGTTGAACGATGTCGGGTTGAACGGTGTCGGAGTGATGGCCGCGCCGGGCGCGGCCGGGCTGCTCGGGGAGGTGGTGGCGGGTCGGTCCAGGTCCGGCCAGCCGGCTGTGGTCGTGCGAGCCGTGGTGAGCCGAGTGAGGGCGCCGGGGTCAGGGGCGGTGTGCACCGGGTTTCCGCCGGCGGCGGAAACCGGGGCTGGGGGCGGCGTTGGCGAGCCGGCCGCCGAGGTGGTCTCGTGCAGGTCCACGACGGGGATCGCCTCACCGAGACCGGGAACCGAGATCGTTGGGGTGGGGCTGGTCGCCGGGACGGCACCGGCACCGGGTTCGGGAGAGGACGTGGAGCCGGCAGGGGAGACGGGGCCGGCAGGGGAGACGGGGCCGGCAGGGGAGACGGGGCCGGTGGAGGAGACGGGGGGTGTCGCGGGGGCGTGACCGGCGGGGGTGCCGGCCGGGGGGCGATCGAGGNCGGGGNAGCCGGCTATCGGGNTCGGGGGATGGCCGACGGTGGTGGGCCGGTCCAGATCGGGCAGTGCGGCGGTGGCGCCCGCACTGACACCGGTCCCCGCAGGTCCGGTGGCCGCGGAGGCCGGGACCGCGGCGATGATCGGCGCCACCCCGGTGACGAGTGTCACTCCGAGGCTGATCTCGAGCATCCGCCGGATCGTGCGGGGAACGATCCGGCGGGCCAGCGCCGCGCTGAGCCGGCCGACTCCGCCGGGGATAGCCGACAGCGCGCCGAGCAGAACCCCCAGGCACAGCCAGAGCAGGCACACCCAGGCGACGCCCCCGATGATCGTGGCCAGCGCCTGCTCGGGCGCGGCGGCGAACCATTCCGGGGCGGCCTCGACGCTCTCCGGCAGGTCGGCCAGCCGGGGGCCGAAAACGATCAATATGATCGCCGTGATTGCGGCCGCGGTCGCGCCGGCGAACCGCGCCAGCGTCTGTCGAGCCGCCCTCGCGATCATTGTGGGTGCTCCTGTCCGCCGGATGCTGTCGAACTCGTTCGTTTGCCTATGTTTGCTTGTGTAAACCCCTGAAATCTCGCTGTCAACCCTGCTTGTGTAGGGAGTGAGGGGCAACTGGGGGAAGTGGGCGAAATCTACCTTTATGGGAAGGGGTATCGATGCGATGGGAGGATCTGTTCGCCGACCTGGAGCTGCAGTGGGAGGCGAACGAGGCCGCCGAGCTCTCCGCCGAGCTCGCGGACCGCAGCCGACGGGAGGCTGCCTACCTGCGGTTGATCGATCGGATGCGACCCGTCGTCGGACACCCGACACGTTGCCGGGTGGTGGGTGGTCAGCGCGCTCCCGAGATCCTGCACGGCACCCTGGCGGCCCTCGGGATGGACTGGTTGCTCATCACCGAGCCCGGCGCGACGGAGGTTCTGGTACCGGTGCGGTCGCTGCTGGCCGTGGAGAACCTGCCGGTGGTCTCGGCCCAGCCGGGTCATGAGGGTCCGCTGGCGGCCAAGCTGGATCTGCGGTACGTCCTGCGCGGGCTCGTCCGGGACCGCTCGGCGTGCACGCTCATGCTGGTGGACGNGGTGACCCTGCACGGGACGCCGGTGCGGGTCGGCTCGGACTTCCTGGAGGTGGCCGAACACGCCGTCGGCGAGTTCGCCCGGCGCGGCCAGATCCGCTCCGGCTGGACCATCCCCCTCGACGCGATCGCCTACGTTCGTCGGATCCACTGACCTCGCCGCGCCTACTGTGCCTAGTCCTCGGGCGGAGCCTCGTTACGGCTCATCGGATTGGCTGCGACGAAGGCCCGGGTCTGTTCATAGGCGCGCTGGATGTACGCCTCCAGCTCGGTGCGCTCCACCCGCCACTGGCCCCTCCCCCCGATCTTGATGGCGGGGAGCTCGCCCGAGCGGACAAGCGCGTAGGTCTGACTGGAGGAGATGTTGAGGATGTCCGCCACATCGCTGAGTTGAAGGAAGCGGTCGTTCATCAAAGTCCTCCTTCTGAGGGCGGATGTCTCTCCTCATGTGTGTATCAGAGATACCACCGCTCATCGCGTCCGGATGCGTGTGCTTGTGGATAAGTGCACGCGGATACCGCCAAAAGCCCGTGCTCGCAGGTACTGGACTGGTCCGCCACCCGCGCCTGCATGGCCCAGATGTCGACGGATCCCGTTCGGTCCGCAGCCGATTCCTCGCTGGTTTGGCTGGGCTCAGGGCCGACGACCGCGTACGCTCTGCGACCGGAAGGTGCGAACATGTACCAATGGTCCGGCTAGGAGAAGAGGGAGGTCTCCCGGTGACCGAGCTCGCCGCGGCACCGGCCCGCCCGGAGGCGTCCCCGCCACCGACATCACCCCCGGCCCGTCGGTTGACCCGCCGACGGTGGCGCGACTCCCGGCTGCTCGTCGGGGTGTTGCTCGTGCTCGTCTCGGTGGTCGTCGGGGCGCGGCTGTTCGCCAGCGCGGACGCGACCCGCCAGTGGGTGGTCGCCAAGGTGGACCTGCCGGCCGGGCACATCATCGTTGCCGGGGATCTCGCCACGGTATCGGCCAGGCTCGACGAGAAGACCTCGGGTCATTACTACCCGGGAAGCCGTCTCGACGACCTGATCGGCGCCACCCTGGCGCGGCCGGTGGACACCGGCGAGCTGGTGAGCGGACCCGACTTCGCCGGCCAGAACACCCAGCCGACGCGGCTGGTGCCGATCATTGTGAAGGCCGGGCGGCTGCCGACCCTCGGACCGGGTGACCATGTGGACGTCTTCGTGTTCCAGAGCGGCGCCGCAGCGCCGAGCACTACCGGGGGCGATCAGCAGGCCGGCCGGAGCACACCGGCCGCGCCCGCGGGTGCGGGGGCCGAGGCGCTGGTCCTGCACGACGTCGAGTTCGTCAGCCTCGAGAAGCTGACCAGCGGGGACCGTTCGCTGACGCTGCGCGTGCCGGTGGACAACGCCATCCAGGCCGTCGCGGCCTCGCAGAGCGAGCGGGTCGACGTCGTGAAGCTTGAGCGCGACTCCCGCGGTGAGGTCGGCTCGACGGGACCGACCACTGTGCCGGGGTACGGCCGGTGAGCCTGCCGATCCTCACCGCTGTCACCGATGCGATGGTCGAGGCCGGCCTGGTCTCGGCCTTCGATCGTCGCGACCTCGGGGTTACGGTGGTGCGCCGCTGCGTCGACCTGCCGGACCTGCTGGCCGCGGCGACCACCGGCGCGGCCCGGGCCGCCCTGCTGTCCGCGGACCTGCGCCGGCTCGACCGGGATGCGCTGACCCGCCTGGCCATGGCGGGCATCGCGGTGGTCGGGCTGACCGCCCCCGGCGACGAGGACGGCGACCGGCGGCTGCGGCAACTCGGCGTGGCCGCGGTCATCCCCTCGGACGCCACCGCGGAGGTCATCGCGGGAGCGGTCGTCGAGGCATCCCGGGCGCTGGCGACGAACGCGGCCGCGCCGGCGACCTGGGCGTCCGGTTCGTACAGCGAACCACTCGTCGGGTTCGGGCCGCTCGCCCCGGCCATCGACGTCACCGACGGTGTGGGGCCGATCGAACCGGGCGACGGCCGGGTGGGCCGGGTGATTGCGGTATGGGGTCCGGCCGGCGCGCCGGGACGCACCACGATCGCGCTGTGCCTGGCCGCCGAACTCGCCGGGCTGGGGACCTCCACCCTGCTGGTGGACGCCGACTCCTACGGCGGCGCGGTCGGGCAGCTCGTCGGCCTGCTCGAGGAGGCCCCCGGTCTGGCCGCGGCGGCCCGGTCGGCCAACCAGGGGCTGCTGGACGTGCCCCGGCTCGCCGTACTGTGCCGGGATCTGGGCGGCGGCCTGCGAGTGCTGCCCGGCATCTCCCGCCCCTCGCGGTGGCCCGAGCTACGCCCGGCATCCGTTGAGACCGTGCTGTCGATGGCCCGGCGTCTGGCGTCCTTCGTCGTCGTGGACTGCGGGTTCTGCCTGGAGACGGACGAGGAACTGTCGTTCGACACCTCCGCGCCCCGGCGTAACGGAGCGACGCTAGCCGTGCTGGGCGCGGCCGACGTCGTGCTGGCGGTGGCGTCCGCCGAACCGGTCGGTCTGGTCCGGTTCGTGCGGGGACTGTCCGACCTGCGGGAGACCGTCCCCGCCGTCGACCCGCTTGTCGTGGTGAACCGGCTGCGCGCCTCGGTTGTGGGCGCGGACCCGGCCCGCGAGGTCAGTCGGGCGATTCTGCGCCACACCGGGACCGAGCCGGTGGCCCTGGTGCCCTACGACCTCGCCGGGCTGGACGCCGCCCAGGTGGCCGGACAGCTCCTGCGTGACATCGCTCCGACCTCCCCGGCCCGGCTGGCGATCAGGGAGCTGGCTGGCCGGCTGCTTGGCCGCCCGGCGGCTCCCCGCCGTCGGCGGGGNAGCCTGCGGCGCCAGGCCCGGTGATCTTGGTGGGCGGGTGGGCCGTCCCGACGTACGAGCCAGAGCCGCATCCCCTGCTGGGCCTGCCGCTGGGCCTGCTGCCGTTCGGCTGATCGCTCGCGCGGTGTCGGCAACTCACGGTTACGCCCTTGGCGTAACCGTGACATAAAGTATTCGCACCATCATCCCGGCGTAGTGGGAGCGGTTACGGCGAGCAATTTAGGGGCATCGCTATGTGGAGGGACTTCGGTCAAGTCGTGAGAGGGATCTTGCTGATAGCTTTCGATCTTATAAGATTTACTACATAGAGTAACTTTCTTAATTCATAGAGTCTGAGATGCGAGAGAAGTCGCACAAGAAAGTCGCGCAACGTAGCATCGTATATGTATCTGTGAGCGGTCTCTTTCNGCAACGTTACGTTAGTGGGAGCATGCCTCGCCAGCGCCACACGAGTCGTACCTTGATCTCCTATGGGCGCGACGAGAGGTACGTGATGCTCGTTCGAGACGGCTGGGGGTGTGTCGGGTGAGCCGAGAGTACGCGAAGGCCGTGGGCGCCCGGTTGCGGGCGATTCGGATACAGCAGGGTCTGTCGCTGCAGGGAGTGGAGCAGAAGTCGCGGGGGCGGTGGAAGACCGCTGCCGTTGGTTCCTATGAGCGCGGTGACCGCATGATCAGCGTGCATCAGCTCTCCGAACTCGCGGGATTCTACGGAGTCCCGGTCTCGGCGCTGTTGCCCAACGAGGATCAGCTGCCGCCGCGGGAGCGTCGCCCACGTACGGTGCTCAACCTGGAGAAGCTGAGCGAGGCTCCGCCGGACTCCTCTGCTCTCGTTCGTCGGTGGGTCGCCCAGATCCAGCGCCAACGGGACGACTACGCCGGCCGCGTGCTGTCCATCCGGGATGGCGACGTGCGTGCGCTCGCCCTGCTCCACGACACGACCCCCCAGGAGTTCGCCGAGCGGCTGCGGACCTGGGGAGTGCTGGAGACCAGTTTCCCCGAAGAGAGTAGCGAGGAGCCGCCGGAGTAGTCCGGTGGACTGCCCGGGCGCTTCGAGCGCCGAGAGCAGCAAGGTACGGTCAACGCGGACCGTGGACTGCTACTGGCCCATCCCCGGCCGTCCCGACGCGGCGGGCACGCCGTTCGTGGGCGGCCCGGCCCAGGTGCGACCGGGCGGCCCACATGGCAGCGAGCATGCCGGGCGGCGGGCATCCCAGCGCGATGCGTCTCCCTTCCCGGTCGCCGCGCCGGGAGGTGGACTATGACCAGGAAACGGGCCCCACGCAGAGGTCTGGTCCTGGGGGCCGGTGGAGTGCTCGGCTCCGCCTGGATGATCGGCGCGATGCGGGCGGTCGAGACCGCGACCGGCCGCGACCTGAGCGGAGCCGACCTGGTGGTCGGCACGTCCGCCGGCTCGGTGGTCGCGGCCCTGCTCGGTCTGGGGATCGGCATCGACGTGATGGCCAATTCCGAGCGGGGGATCTACGAGGCGGGTGATCCCGTTCTTGACTACCGCGACCTCGGTGCCTCCCTACCCCCGCGCCCCCGGATGCGCATGGGCTCACCGAGGCTGCTGACGGCCAGCGCCCGGCACCCCCGGCGGTCCTCGCCGATGGTCACGCTGGCGGCGATGCTTCCACAGGGCCGTGGGAAGATCTCCGCGGTCGGCGATCTGGTGACCGCGGCGATGGACCGCAAGGGCCTCGATCCGACCGAATGGCCGACCAGGCCCGCGCTGCGGGTGGTGGCCATGAACTTCGACACCGGTGAGCGCGTGCTGTTCGGCGTGGCCGATGCGCCTCGGGCGACCTTGTCCGAGGCGGTGATGGCGTCGTGTGCCATTCCCGGCTGGTACGCCCCGGTCGCGGTGGACGGCCAGCGGTTCGTCGACGGCGGAACCCGATCGCCCGCATCAGTCGATCTTCTTGCCGACGCGGGCCTCGCGGAGATCCTGGTGCTCGCCCCGGCCTGCTCGTTCCAACTCGACCGACCCCGTGGCACGGTGGCCCGGGTCGAACGCCAGGTCCGCCGGGCCGCCACCCGCCGGCTGATGCGGGAGGTCGAGATGGTGGAGGCGGCGGGCACCCGGGTGACGGTGCTCTGCCCAGGTCCGGAGGACCTCGAGGTCATCGGCGGAAACGTGATGGATCTGACCCGGCGGGCCCAGGTGTTCGAGACGGCGCTGCGTACGACGGGCGAGGCCCTGCATGTCGCCGCCCGTTCCGCCCGTTCCGGCGTGGCCGGGGCCACCGACGACGGGGCCACCGACGACGCCGAGGCGAGGGGGGGCCGGCTCGGGCTCGGCCTGGCTGGCTGACCGGGTTCTCGTGGCTGACTGGGTTCTCGTGGCTGACTGGGTTCTCGTGGCTGACTGGGTTCTCGTGGCTGACTGGGTTCTCGTGGCTGACTGGGTTCTCGTGGCTGACCGGGTCCTCGTGGCCGGCTCGCCCCGGTTGGTTGCACACTGAGCGGGTGCGCATCTATCTCCCGTCCACGCTGGCCGTCGCCCGATCGGTCTGGGAATCCGCGCGCATCCCCCCAGGCACCGGATTCGCGGTCACCCCCGCGACGCGTGAGTGGTACGCCCAGTCGGAGTCCGAGGAGGAGTTGGAGTACGCGGCGCTGCACGACGCCGGCCGGGCGAGCCTGCGACTGCTGGACGCCGACCCGTCCGCGCCGCGCCGGCGCGTGGTCTTCGTGGCCGATGTCGCGGACGGCGAGGTGCGGGTACGCGACGATCTTGAGCGGGGTGCCGTCGAGGTGGACTTCCCGGTGCCGTGGTCGGCCGCGCAGGCCATCCATGTCGACGACGGAGACGACGAGGAGGTCGTCGCGGCGGTCGCGGCGGCGGCGAAGTGCATCGTCGAGGCCGATCTCGGTGGGGNTGACGCCGCCTTCACCGTGGACAGCGTCGAGGGCTTCGAACTGCTGTGGTTCGCGCCTCAGGAGCTTCCCGATCTTCTCTGACCCCGGCGGAGACGCGGATGTTGAGTGCGCGGGGGTGACCCCCGCGCGGTGGAGGTCACCCCCGCACGGGGGAGGAGACCACGCACGTTGACGGCTCGTTGGGGCATGCTGTCTGGACTGGTGACCAGCTGGCGTGAAATGTTCCCGACGGGCGGCCCTCGTGGTTGTCTTTCCAGGCTCCTCCCTGGGGTGCTGTTCGTCGTCTGACGTCCGTGAACGGTGATTTCCCACCCAGGGAGATCGACGTGGCCAACGGTTGAACCTCCCCGGGTGCGGCCGATGTCGGGCGTTGCGAATAATGCTGGGGAGCCTTGCGGCGGCGACCGGGTCACCACCTGGATGGCGCCGAGGGGGCTCCACTTTCCACAACCTTCGTACCGAGATGTCACCCCCGCTGGCAGGTGTGATCTCGACCGACCCACCGCGGTAAGGAGGCTGGCAGCCCATGCTGTACCTCGCCGGGCAGATCCTGGCGTACGTGCTGGTGGCGATGCTCATTGGTGCGGCGCTGGCATGGGTCNTCCTGATCGCGCCGCTGCGCCGGCAGGCCCGCAACGCCGACGCCGACGCCGCGCGAAATCGGGCGGGATCGGGGGAGACACCGGCCGGCACCGGACCGGACCTCGAC
Source organism: Frankia sp. CeD (assembly GCF_000732115.1). Taxonomy (NCBI): domain Bacteria; kingdom Bacillati; phylum Actinomycetota; class Actinomycetes; order Frankiales; family Frankiaceae; genus Frankia; species Frankia sp. CeD. The sequence continues at coordinate 255,662 of NZ_JPGU01000001.1, read as the reverse complement.
GAATCCCGCCCCGGCGCGGTCCCGTCGGCCGATCGGGCGGCAGCCGCGAACGACGTGAACCGGGTAAACGCCGGGCCGGCGGGCACCGGCGACGCCGACACGGGTGTCCCCGATTCGGGCGCCCGCGGCACGGGCACAGGGCAGGCCGCCGAGCTGATCGCCCGGTTGCGCCGGCAGCGTGACGACGTCGCCCTGGAGAAGGCGGATCTAACTGCCCGGCTCGCTGTCGCCGAACAGCGTGCCGCGGAGTCCGAACGGCGAATCGCCGAGGCGGAGCGCCATGCTGTGATCGCAGGCGCCCGGGTCGAGGAGATCGAAACGGCGCTGCGGGCCCGGGCGTACGCCGTGACACCCGGCGCGGCCCAGGCCCTCCCGGCCGGTTCGGGTGCCGCCGGTTCGGGTGCCGCCGGTTCGGGTGCCGCCGGCCCGGTGCCGGCGGGCTCTCCGGGGGCGGGCGGTGATCCCGTCGGCCCCTCGGCTGCGCAGCTCGCCCATGAGGCCGAGCTGCTGCGCAGACAGCTCGTCGAGGCCGAGGGCCGGGCGGCCAAGTTCTCCTCCCGGCTGGCCATGGCCCGTACGGAGGCGGAGGACGCGCAACGCCAGGTGGCCACCATGACCACCCGGCTGGATCGGCACCAGGCCGAATGGGCGGCCGAACGGCTCAGTCTGCTGGGGCGGATCGCGAAATCCGAGGCGCTTCTGGGCCAGGCCTCCTCCGACGAGGAAGCCGGTGCCGAGCATCCCGAGGCCGCCCCCACTGCCGAGGCCGCCCCCACTGCCGAGGCCGCCGAGGCGGTCGGGGTTGCTGCCGCGGGCGGCGTGGTCCCGTCGAACCTCGCGGTCACCCCGAACGACGCGGGGCCGTCGAAGAGCGCGCTGCCCGCGCACGGCCTGGCCCTGTCGCCCGAGCCGAACGTCTCGGGGGCGACGGTCCAGGCGAGCGGCGTTGCCACGAAGAACCGGCCACCGGCCCTGGGCGGACCGCCGTCGAGTGGTCAGGGGAGTGGCGGCGGCGTGAAGAGCACCGGTGGCAGGAGCACCGGTGGAACGAACGGGGCCAGCGGCCAGCCGGGCACGGGTAGCCGGGTCGTGCTGGAACCCGCGCCGCGGTGGAACGGTCTCCTCGATCCCGTGCGGTCGGGCGGCGACAACCTCAAGGAGATTGTCGGCGTGGGCCCGGTGATCGAGGCCCGGCTGCGGGCGTTGGGCATCACAACCTTCAGCCAGCTGGCCGAAATGGGTGATACCGACGTCGAGCGGCTCGCTCACCGGCTGGATGGCTTCGGTGACCGCATCGTCTCCGACGATTGGGTCGGCCAGGCCCAGGATCTGCAGGCCCGGCACTACGGCGGCGTCTACTGACCGGACCGCCCTCCACCCCGCTCGGTCACAGTCCGGAGATGAGTCCCTCGATCTCAGCCTCCAGGATCCGGCGGTCGGTGACGTCGCAGTAGAGCCAGACATGGCCGCGGTAGCCGTCGGCCGCGGTCAGCGGGATGTGGCTACGCTCGAACACCCGTCCGTCGGCGAACATCACCGTCTCCCGGCGTAGCGTCCGCCGTCGGCGGAGCAGGATGTCCAGGCGCGTCGCGAATCCGGATGGATCGTCCACCAGTCCGGGCCGGGGACGCAGCTGCAGCCGGCAGTCCGTTCCGACCAGGTCGACGGGCAGGTCCGCCAGATCGAACAGATCGCAGTACACCTGGTTCACCGCCACCACACGCCCGTCCCGGTCGGCGATGAGCACGGCGGTCGTCAGTTCGGCGAGCAGGGTCGTCAGCCAGCGTTCCCGGTCCCGGCATGCCTCCTCGATCCGTCGGGCCTCGGAGAACAGGCAGCCACAGGTGTGGTTCGAGCCCCTGGCGCGTCCGAAGGGACGCAGGTCGTCGTTCTCGCTGCGATGCAGGGCCACGGCCGCGCGCCACTCCGCTCCAGGCGGGAGCGTCCCGCGGGGAAACCCGACCGTGGGCCGATCCTCGGTGGATTCACGGGATGTCGCCCGGCCTGGCGTCGGTTCGCCGGGAACCGGCCGGCGGGGAAGCGGAACAGACCATTCCCAGCCCCGATCGCCCCGATCGGACTGGTCCGGCAGATCACAGGGGTCCGGTCCGTCGAACGGGTCCGGTCCGTCNAACGGGTCCGGTCCGTCGAACACGCCGAACCTGTCGAGATCGCCCGCGGGCACCCCATCGGCGGCGAGGGCCTGGAGGCCGAGGAGATCATGACCGAGCAGGTGTCCGTCGAGGAGGTCGGGATCGAGAGCTGCGAGTTCGAAAGCCGCCTCGCGACGGTGAAGGCGGTCGAGTTCGGCCTGCTCGTCGTCAAGGTGTTCGAGATCGGCCGCTTCGTGAGGCGCCGGTTCGCGGGAGGCGACGTCGGGTTCGGCTCGTTCCCGGACAGCGACGTCGTCGGTATCGGGCTGGTCCGCGGACGATGGGCCGATCGGGGAGCGACGCCCCTGGACCCGCGGCGAGGACACTGGCACACCCTTCATCGGCACACCCGTCACCGGCCCGGCGGCGTTCTCGAACGCACTGGCCGACGGCACGGTGAGGGTGCCGACGATCCGTCGTCTACCGTCCCCTGCCGAGGTCACCACCGTCTGCATGACCGCGTCGCAGGGTGGTTCGCCCGGTCGGATCAACCGGACCTGGATCGAAAACCCGTCGCCGTGCGTGACGAGGTGCCGCCATCGGCTGCCGACGTTCGCTACGTCGCCGGGATGGACAATGCGTTGCCATCCCCGTCCGACCGCCTCGTCGCGGGTAACGCCGGTCAACTCGGACCACAGCCGGTTCACAAAGAGATACCGGCCTGCCGTATCGGTGGCGAATACCGCGACCGGGCAGTTTTCGACAATCCGCCAGAACATTTTCCAAGCGGTCGTGTCGAACATGTCTGACGATCGGGGATCCCGGGCGCCACTCATCGTGATGCCCCTTTCCCCCCCGGGGGATCGTGCCGGGGATGCGTCGGGGGCAACGCCGCCCTGGTGGCCGAATGAGGTTCTCGCGAGCGGCTGACGACCGCGCTGGTTGTTGGCTGACCGGACACGGAAGGGACCCCCGAGGCAGGCGTTGGTGGGACGCTGGATGAGACCGGCGGGGNGGGGGGGNTCCGCCTGTCGACCCAGCGATGCGATATCGACTACAGGGNTGTTCGGGTTAGGGACCGCCGAAAGGCTATCGCCTCGGCGTCGTTTCGAGGGAGAAATCGCGCGGGCGTTTCCGGGGCGGTTGGTGCACCGTCGGTGCAGTCGATATGCGCGCAGAGCGAGGATGAATGTCCGGTCCGCGGCCGCTTTTTGACTGCGGAGAGTAGCAGTCTTGGTGGTCAAGGTGGGACCCTGTACGGGCTGTGGCCTACCTGAGTCCTACCCGCTCCACACCCTCGGTGGGGGTTGTGCGAACGTTGTTGCGTCTGCCCCCGACGTCGGGGGTTGCTTACCAGTGACCTTCTTTCTACGCTTCGTGGCAATTGTTGGGGCGGGAAGAGACGAAAGTCGGAGGAGCAGCGGTTTTCGTGGCGGTGGCACGCGGCAGTTGGCTGGACGCGACATCGTTCGTGGAGGACGAGGTCAGAGAGCTTGTCCGGCGGCGTTCTCTCGATCCCGTGCGGGACCCGGCGCAGGTGCGTCAGCTCGTTCACGAGGTGCTCGCCGACTATGAGGAACGGGCTCTCGTCAGCGACCTTCCCCCGGTCGTCGACCGGGACGTCACCGCCCGGCTGGTCTATGACGCGGTTGCCGGGTTCGGGCCGCTGCAACGCCACCTCGACGACCCGACTGTGGAGGAGGTCTGGATCAACGAGCCGGGCCGGGTATTCGTCGCCCGGGCCGGTCGCAGCGAGCTGACGACGACCATTCTGACCGCCGATCAGGTCCAGGACCTCGTCGAGCGGATGCTGAAGTCCTCGGGCCGGCGGGTGGACCTCTCGACCCCGTTCGTCGACGCCATGCTTCCGGATGGTTCCCGGCTGCACGTGGTCATCCCCGATGTCACCCGGGTGCACTGGTCGATCAACATCCGTAAGTTTGTGCTGTCCGCGTCGAGCCTGGACGAACTGGTCGGTCTTGGGACGATCACGCTGGCAGCGGCCGCCTTTCTGGACGCCGCGGTCGTCGCCGGCCTCAACATCATCGTTGCGGGCGGCACCCAGGCCGGCAAGACGACCATGCTCAACTGTCTCGGCTCGGCCATCCCGGCCCGGGAACGGGTGATCAGCTGCGAGGAGGTGTTCGAGCTGAAGCTGCGGGCCGCCGACTGGGTGGCGATGCAGACCCGGCAGGCCAACCTGGAGGGCAGCGGGGAAATCCGGCTGCGCCGGCTGGTCAAGGAGGCCCTGCGGATGCGCCCGGACCGGCTCCTGGTCGGCGAGGTTCGCCAAGAGGAGGCGCTCGACCTGCTGATCGCGCTCAACTCCGGGCTGCCCGGTATGTGCAGCCTGCACGCGAACTCGGCTCGCGAGGCCGTGACGAAGCTGTGCACCCTGCCCCTGCTCGCCGGCGAGAACGTCAGCCATGCCTTCGTGGTGCCCACCGTCGCCGCCAGCGTGGACCTCGTCGTCCATCTGGAGAAGGACGTCTCGGGCCGGCGCCGCGTCACCGAGGTCGTCGCGCTGCCCGGCCGGACGGAGGGGGATGTCATCGAGATTNCCCAGATCTNCCGCNCGCGCGCGGACGGACTGGNCCGCGCCGACGGCTTCCCGCCACATCCCGAACGGTTCGCCCGCGCCGGCTACGACCTGCCCGCCCTGCTGGCCCAGAGCGACCATGATTACCATCATCATCGGCCCGGCGGGGGCTGGCCCGAGATCGCCGCGGAGCGCTGATGGGCATCTTCCTCGGCCTGCTGTTCGGTCTGGGTCTGTTCCTTATCGTCACCAGCGGCCGGCCGCGGTTCCCGGCCTGGTCGGCGACGGCGCGCTGGGAACGGTCGACGAGCGACCTGCTCGCCCAGGCGGGCATCCGCGGCGTGACCCCGCGCCAGTTCGTCATGATTAGCCTGGGTCTGGGCCTGTTGGTCGGCCTGGTCGTCCTGGCATTCACCGAGACCGTGTCGCTGGCCGGCGCCTTCGTCGTGTTTGCGAGTCTGCTGCCCCGAGCTCTCGTGGTCCGTCGGCGGCATGCCCGCAGGCATGATCTGCGGGAGCTGTGGCCGGACGTCGTCGACAACCTGTCCAGCGCGGTGCGGGCCGGGATGTCGCTGCCNGAGGGCCTGGCCGCGGTGGGGGTGCGGGGGCCGGTGCAGCTGCGACCGGCCTTCACCCGGTTCGGCGAGGACTACAGCGCCACCGGGTCGTTCTCGGCCTGCCTGGACCGCCTCGCCGACGAGCTCGCCGATCCGGTGGCCGACCGCATCATCGAGTCGCTGCGGATGGCCCGGGAGGTCGGCGGGACCGACCTCGGCCGGCTGTTGCGCACGCTGTCCACCTTCCTGCGGGAGGACGCCCGCACCCGCGCCGAGCTTGAGACGCGGCAGAGTTGGACGGTGAACGCCGCCCGACTCGCGCTCGCCGCCCCCTGGATCGTGCTGCTCCTGCTGGCCNCCCGGGGGCAGAACGTGCGGGCCTACGACAGCCCGACCGGGGTCCTGGTGCTCGTGGTGGGCGGCGCCGTGTCGGCCCTCGCCTACCTGCTCATGAAGCGGATCGGCCGGTTGCCGGAGGAGGGCCGGGTGCTGCGCGGGGGAGCGGCAGCCGGCCGGGGGGCGGGATTGTGACCACGGTCGCCAGCGGTGCGCTGATCGGGTTCCTCGTCGGGCTGGGCCTGGTCATCATCGTTTACCGCTCCCCCCGGGCCCGGCGCATCCACCTCGCTGACCGAATCGATCCCTACCTGCGGGACACCCCCACACCCTCGAGGCTGCTCGACGACCGGCCGCGGGGGGTGCCGCGGCCGGGCCTCGCCGCGGTCGAGGCGCTCGCGCGCCCGTTACTCGCGGACGCCGCCGGTCGACTCGACCGTTTCCTGGGGGGCCGGGCCGCCCTGCAACGCCGGCTGACCCAGGCCGGCGGACGGACCAGCATCGAGGAGTTCCGCGTCCAGCAGGTCATCTGCGCGGCCAGCGGGGCGCTGATCGGCGCCTTCCTGCTGGCGCTGCGCGCGCTGCTCGGCGTCGGCCCGCCGGCCCTGGTCAGTGTCGCCTTGATCGTCGCTGGCACGGCCGGTGGGGTGGTGGCCCGGGACTACTGGCTGTCGCGGGCGATCTCCGAACGCGAGGACCGGATGCTGCTGGAGTTCCCGACGATCGCGGAGCTGCTGGCGCTCGCGGTGACCGCGGGGGAGTCGGCCATCGGGGCGCTGGAGCGGGTCAGCCGGTTGACCCACGGCGAGCTTGGGCGCGAGCTGCGGCTTGCGCTGGCCGACGCCCGCGCCGGGGCCACCCTCGTGCAGGCGTTGGAGGGCATCGCGGCGCGTACGGCGTTGGCGCCCCTAGTGCGGTTCGTCGACGGGATGGCGGTCGCGATCGAACGGGGGACGCCGCTGGCGGACATCCTGCGCGCGCAGGCCGTCGACGCGCGTGAGGCGGGCAAGCGGCAGCTGCTGGAGGCCGGTGGCCGCAAGGAGATCGCGATGATGATCCCGGTCGTGTTCCTCGTCCTGCCGACGACCGTGATTTTTGCCTTCTACCCGGCCCTGGTGAGTTTCACCGTGATCGCGCAGTGAGTGTCCGGGGGCGCGCAGGTGGCCGCCCGCGGGGTGGACGCGTCCGTCCGGCGAGGTCGGATCAGCCAGCCTGAAGGAGGAGACATGGGACGAACAGGGCAGGCCGTGAAAGCGAGATGGCGGGCCTGGCGGTCAGCCGTCGCATCGGGCAGCCGCCATGATCGCGACCGGGGGGACGTCCCCGGCTGGGTCATGATAACCGTCATGACGGCGGCGCTGGTGGTCGCGATCGCCACCCTGGCGACGCCCGCCCTGCAGAACCTGTTCACCTCGGCCATCAACTCGGTGTCGGGTATCGGCGGTGGCGGCTGAGCTCGCGGCCGCCGCGGGGCCGGACGGGATCGACGGCGGCCCCAGGGGAACCGGGCACCGACCGGACGCGGTCGAGGACGGCGTCGAGGACGCCTCGGACGCCTCGGACGCCTCGGACGCGGCTGACGCGGCTGACGGCGGATCGGCCGTCGTCGAGTTCATCCTGGTGNGGACGTTGTTGCTCTTCCTGATCCTGGGGATCATCCAGGTCGGCCTGGTGCTGCACATCCGCAACACGCTCGCGGCGGACGCCGCGGAGGGAGCCAGGCACGCGGCCAACCTCGGCGTACCGGCGAGCGAGGGCGGTCCCTACGCCCAGGCCCTCATCGCGCGGACCATCCCGGGACGGTCCGACGCCGTCTGCACCGGGGCGCAGGTCGATGGGCCGGGTGGCACGCCGCTCGCGGAGGTCACCTGCCGGGTTGCCGTGCCGCTCGTCCTGGTCCCACTGGGCGACGGCATCACGATCACGGTGAAGGGCCATGCGCTCAAGGAACTGCCGTGACGAGGGGTGGCGTGGCGGGAGATCGGGTCGCGCGGGCGATCCTGCACTCCCTGCCGCGGGCGATCATGATGATCAGGACAGGTTGTGTGGCTTTCGTGCGCCGCGTCGGTCGCATAGGCCGCGTTGTCGGGCCCGGACAGGAAGGCCGGGCGACCAGGGCCGACGACGGTNCGGCGATGATCGAATTCGTTGGATTGTCCGTCGTGCTGCTCATCCCGTTCGTCTACCTGTTCCTGTGCGTCTTCGCGGTGCAGCGCGCGGCGTTCGGGGTGACCCAGGCCGCCCGGGAGGCCGGGCGGGCGTTCGCCACCGCGGACAGTGAGACGCAGGGCATGGACCGGGCGCGGCTCGCCGCGCAGCTCGCCCTCGCCGACCAGGGCGTCCCCGGCGCGCCACAGGTCCGGTTCGCTCCCGAGGGCGCCGACTGTGGTGCGGGGGATCCCGGAGACGGCGCGGCAACCCTGGAGCCGGGCGCGTCGTTCGTCGTCTGTGTCCGTACGGTCGTGGCGCTGCCGGGAACCGGCGCCTTGTTCTCCGGCATTACCGATGTCACGGTTAACGGCCAGTTCACCGTAGTGATTGATCAGTTCCGCGCCGACAGGCGGGAAACCCAGCCCTAGCAGGGGTTTCGTACGTTCACGGGGTTACGCGGGATTGCAAGGTTTTACGGGGTCCGGTGGACTTTTTGGCGGCGAAGGACTTGTCCGGCTCGGGGAGCAACTCGGCTCGGCGCGCCAGGTCGGCGAATTTGGGGGAGCAGAGTCCGGTCTGCGGTCCCTGAAGCGTGACTGGCTCCCCAAAACTCGGCCGCCACGCGATGTACACCACGTCCGTGGACTCCACTGATGTCGATCCGCGCGGACACCTGGCCGTTCTTGCTGGGCTGGCTATCGGCGTCTGCCGGCCCACTGCTGTATGAGGGCTGCGGCGGCCTCGTGGTCGATGGTAACTCGGTTGCTGAGTACGGCGTGCGCGGCGGCGAGTTTCCTGACGAGCTTGTCGATGAATGCATGTGTGTCATCGCGGCTGAGGTTTCCTTCGGTGATGATTTTTGTGTAGCGGACGGTGTCGACGATGGCGGACTTCACCCGTTCGTGGGAGAGGTAGGTGTCGAGGTCTGACTGCCATCCCTCGGTGGCCGGACCGTTGACAACGGAGGTCCACCCATGGACGAGTGCGGCTGACTCGTCGGGCTGGTAGCTCATCTTGTGCAGGTGGACCGCAAGATCATAAACCGGATCGCCCCACAGGGCGAGTTCCCAGTCGAGGAAGTAGGCTTGGCCATCCGAGATGATGATGTTCTTGCGGTGGATGTCGGTATGGAGAAGGCGGAAAGGCCGCGGGTGCAGCGTCGTCCATCGACTGTTGATCTCGGTGAGCGCGTCGATGGGGATGCCGAACTCGGCGTACAGATCGCCGAAGTCGGGAAGGAACCGGGAATGCACGCCTGCGGTGACAGCGGACAGGCGGCGGGCGAAGTCGGCGGTCCGCCCGTCCGCCGGCCAGCCTGGCGGCGATTGCGGCAGGCGTTCGCGCGGGACGAGGCCGAGCTGCCCGAAGAGTTCCACGACGTCGCCGATGACGTGGTCGGGGACACGGGTGCCGCGTGGTGCGGTGTTGTCGAGGAGCTGACCGGGAAGGAATTCCACGATCTGATAGCGGGGCTGCATGCGGGCGTAGAGCAGACGGGGCGCGTGGGTCACGGTCCCGCGGATGGCGCGCAGCACGTCCCCTTCCGGCCAGATCATCAGGTCCATGATGTCGCTGCCCGGAATCGGGATACGAACAATCACGTCTCCGGCCGGCGTGTCCATCCGGATGTTGTGATTGTAGAAACCCGACGCGGCATCGGGGCGCCCGACCGCCTGCCGGTACAGTTCGTCGGGCCGCCACGTGTGCCCGTTGAGCAGGTCGGCGACGAAGTCCTCGACGCGGGCGTCAAGATCGGTAAGCGTGCCGAACGGCTGGATTCCTGCCCGTGCCCGGCTCGCGGCGGCGGTCACCTGCCCGTCATCGATGCCGAGGATGGACAGTGCGTGCGCCGAGCAGAGGATGATTGTCGGGTAGACGTCGGCTGCTTCCAGCTCGCGGACGCTCCACTGGAGCGAGGAAACCGCTTCGTCGAGCTGACCCCGGCGAGCATGGACCAGGGCGCGGTAGAACTCGGCGCGGGCTCGACCGGAGCGATACCCGACCCCATCGAGGGCGGCGCACGCGGACCGTAGGGAGGTCTCGGCCTCGTCGAGCTGACCGCATCGGAGCTGCCCGATGGCGAGAGCGGTATACGCCTTGCCGAGCTCGTGATGGGCGCCGATCTCGCGTTGGATCTCGATCGCCTGGCCTGCCTCGACGATGGCCTCGGCAGGGTGGGTATAGGCGAGGAGTTCGGCCCGGTTGGTCTGGATGTTGGCCAACCCGAGAACGCTATCGGCTGCGGCGTAGTGGGCGGCGGCCTCGTCGAGATAGCGGGCGGCGGCGTCGAACTCGAACGCGAACCGGTGGGCGAGGTGACGCATCCGGGCCACGTCTCCGTGAAACTCGGTGTCCTGCCCCGGAGCGGACGCACTCAGGTCGGTGGCGAGTGCTTCCGCGTCTCGGAACCGGCCCTGGGCCATGTGAAGGTCGGCGGCCCACAGGCCCGCGGTCAGCCGGGATGCCCCCGTGGCGTGGTCCCAGACCTGGGTGTAGGCGTCGAGCGCGGCCCGGGTCTCACCGGCGATGCGTCGACCATGTCCGGCGGCCACGGCGAGCCGCGCGCCGACCATTGTGTCGATGGCCAGAGCGGTGACCGGTTCGGGAACCAGCGCCGTGACCGTGGCCGCGTCGCCGAGGCGAATCGCCGCCTCAGCCTGCAGGCACCGCAGCGCTTCGGGCAGGTTGTCGTGGTCGGGTTGGTCGTTGAGCCGGGCGCGCAGGTCCTCGGTGATGCCTTGGGCTGCGCTGTGTCCCCCACGGCGAACCGCGTGGTCGGCATAGCCGAGGATGCTCTCGCCGCTGATCTGCCGACCCCGCAGGGCGTGATACGCGGCCTCCCGCAGGGCGCGGGCGGCATGAGCGCCGCTGTCCTGGCCGGTCGCCTGGTCGNCCCGGTTCTCCCACAGTCCCTGTAGCAGGGCGTGGATGTCGGTGGTAGTGCCCGGAGAAAGCCGTTCCCGCAGGGCTGCGGCCATGAGCTGATGAAACCGCAGCGCGGTGTTCGCCGGGTATACGAATGAATATGCGGTGAGGGATTCCCAGGCGATGCGATGTCCCGGGAGATGGAACGTGGCCGTCAGCATCCGAAAAATATCATAGTCGAAGATTCGCGCCGGGCTCAGGACCTCCAGTGATCGAATCTCTTCCGGGGCGACATGCTGAAGAAAGCGCGCCAAGATCTCCTGCTGGGACACGAGGGCACCGCTGACCCGCCCACCGGTCTGCAGGTGCGTGTCCACCGCCAGGTTCAGATAGAATGGGAGACCTGCGCTGGCGTCCGCAATTGTCTGGCGCTGGAACGGATCGGTGATCCCACCGGTGTCGAGGAGTTCCAGCCGGGCTTCCATGGGCAGGCCGCCGATGTCGCATATCTCGATGAGGCCGTCCCAGTCGGGATCCGTCAGTTCCCACCGCAACGGNTCCCGGCTGGCGATGACCACCAGGCCGCGGTCGAGCTGTGCCACGAGATCACGTAGCCAGGCATCCGCGAGTTGCGCCCGTCCGGTGCGTACCGGGCTCGGCACCAGTGCCTCGTGGCTGTCAAGGATGATCACATACTGTCTGTCCTGGCTGGCAGCCCGAAGGTCTTCAGCGAACAGAAACGTGACGGCGTCGGCGAGCTCACTGTTCGGCAGGTCGTCGAGTGTCGCCAGGGTGGGATCGCGCCGCACCCGCAGGCGGCGGCGTATGTCGCAGCCGCCACGCTCCAACAGCTTGATAAGGCCGCGGGCCGTACCGAAAATCGGAATTCCGGTCATCGTGTCGGCGATATCCGCGAGAATGGAACTCTCGTCGACGAATGCCAGTTCCGAACGGTTCAACCGCAGATGTGGGTGTAGCCGCTGCCACAGCACTGCGTAGGCGATGTCGAAGCGATCGAAGTGTACCCCTTGCGACCCCAGTTCGTTGCGTAGCACCGCCAGCGCGTCTTCCTGCTGGCGCAACGAGTGCACCTGCAGATCGAGTGATGCCGTTCGATACCGGGTTGCCGCCCGGTCCTTCAACTCGCGCAGTAGTCGTGACTTACCTATACCGCCCACGCCGATGGCGTTGAAGACCCGTGGACCGTCACCTAGATGGGTCAGCTCTTCGGCGAAAGCCGCCAGCACCGGTTCGCGGTCCACGAAACGCCGCTGCAGTGCGGCGACCCGATGAAACCGTGGCGCAGGCGCCATGTAAACCTCCGACCATCACAGACCGCGATACCGTCGAGGACGATGCAATCATAGTCGAGCTTGACGACGCACGATGGACCAGCACATCGTGCTGCGGNGCGATCCGATCCTTCCGACCCGCACCCGGGGGGCGAGCCCGGGTGCGGGACCGCGACCACGGTTCCGCACCCGGGTAGGCGTGCGCCGTGGGATCCGGTCGGCTAGTCGTTCTCGAGCGGAATCTCGTCGAGCGGGATGTTCAGGTAGGACGAGGAGCCGTCGGTGGACGAGATCTCGATTTTGCTGTTGGTGACGGTGGCGTCGCCGAAGAACCTGTCCTTGGTGTCCACGACCAGCTGTATCTGGTGGCCCGGCGTGATGCGGNAGTCGGCCGGCTGTAGGTGGATGTCGATCGTTTGCGTCTCTCCCTCGCGGTCGTTGAGCAGGGTGAAGGGCGCGCTGGTGATGATTTTTGCCTTACCGGTACCCGGGTCGACGTCGAACAGGTGCGCCACGAGCGTCGCGCTCTTCGCGGACGGGGTGACCGTGAGATGCGCCGAGACGGTTCCGGTGATCTGACTCGGTGCGGTGAGCGGTTCGGTCGACCACACCGCGGCGTCCTCGCGGGAGATCTCCGAGGTCTCGTACACGATCGGAGCCCCCAGTCTTTCGAGGACGCCGGTCTTTACCAGGGCCGGGGCTATCAGTGCTGGGGTGTCCGTGCCGGCCCGGAAGGTGTGGCTCCACCCGGAGTTGGGCTGAGGCGTCAGTGAGCCGTCCGATGTCCCCGGCAGCGGCGCGTTCAGGTAGTAGCGTCGCGGCGGCAGCGTGTACGAGTCCCAGTCGGCGAGCTTCTTGATCGTGAACAGGTTGTGCATGTACTCGGTGTGCACGTCGCCGTCGTTCTCCACGCCGTTCTCCTCGTCGGCAACGAAGCGGTCCAGCCAGCGGAAGGTCGTCGCTGTCGGACGACTGATGCCGCCGAGAAATCCCTTGATCTCGTCGCCGCCGTGATCTCCGATCAGTACCAGGAGACGTTTGGGACCGATCAATGCGTTGAAGAACTCCACCACCGCGGGTACCGAGAAGATGGTCTCGTGCCAGTAGGTGCCGAGGAAGATGGGGACCCTCCTGGCGTTGAGCTCGTTCAGATAGGTAACCGGTGAACGGACCGCGCTGAACTCCAGCAGCCGTTCGATATTCCGATTCGCCCGGAAGTCGTCGAAGATTTCCCTGACTTCGGCGGAGAGGTTCTCCTCGCCGAACAGCTTGGCGAGCTCCTCGAACGCCAGCAGGTGTCGTGTCTCGTTCTCGTACAGCGATCGGCCCAGATCGGCCCAGGCGCTCTGCGCGCACACGGCCCGCACCCGGTCGTCATGCGCCGCGATGATCAGGCTCTGGCCGGCGCCGTAGGACGACCCCGCGAACCCGATCCGATCCTGATCCGCGCGGTCGGGATAGGTGTTCAGTACCCAGTCGATCACGGCCGAGCCGTCCGCCCGGTCCCGCGGACCGGCGACGTCTATCTTCCCTGTGGAGTCGGCGATCCCACGCTCGCTGTACGCGACCGCCAGATATCCCTTGAGCGCGAAGTTCAGGAGCATCCCCGGATACGACTTCCATCCCGTCGGCGCCAGCGGAGCCGGCATGATGACAACCGGGTGCGGCCCCGGCTTGAGGGGGACCAGCACGCCGGCGTCGAGTTGGACGTCGGCATCGGCTCCGGGGATCCTGGTCGCCGTGAAGGTCCCCGCCCCCCGCAGTTCCCCGAACTTTGCCACGGTCGCCGGCGGGAGATTCTTGAAGTCGCCGCTCTCGAGATTCTCGAGAGCGGCGATCTCCGCGTCGAGCAGTGTTCTGTCATTGGGCGCGAAATCGAACACGTTCGTGGTCTTGGCAGCCGTGGTCACTTGGATGATCCCCTTCTGGGTATGGGAAAAGGAGCCTGCCGGCGAACCTGGCCGACGGACGCGCGATCGTCCGCGGCCGTGACGAGGTGAGATCCGGATATCGGATCCGTGGTGCGGAAGTCTCCCGGTGCACGGGTTCGGAGCCTAGAGGTGTACGCGATCGTCAGGGGTGAGGTGAGTACTTTGTCCGCGCGCCGTACGGCAAGATGGTTTTGACCCGCACGCGGCTGCTGGTTACGAGCGAAGCCCTGCAGCCAGGACAGCGAGAGTACGAACAGCGCCAGCACGCCCACAGCGGCGAGCCACCGCCCGAGGCCCGCGGGCGAGCGGAAGCCGATGGCGAAGGCCACGCCGAACACCAGCGCCGTCGAGACGAGATTGCGAGCACGCTCGCCACGACGTGTCCCACGATCAGTGCGCCGCCGTTGACGTCCATCGAGCGGAACCGGTCGATGACTCCGGTAGTAAGGCGGATCAGTGCCGCATGACCGTATTCTCCCGCAATGGGGCTGCTATTCTTCCACAATAGGGTTGCTAATAGGGTTGCTGGGGCAGTGGGTTTCCGGCCTCGCCTGTTCGGCCTTCCGGCAGGAGCGTCAGCAAGGAGAACGCGTGCCCGTGACCAAACATGTGCCTGTGACCAGCGGCGGGACGGGGTCGGCCGGAGCAACGGGGTCGGCCGGAGTAACGGGGTCGACCGGAGTAACGGGGGCGACCGGAGTAACGGGGTCGACCGGAACACCGGACGGAGTCGTCCGCCCGGACGGAGTCGTCCGCCCGGACGGAGTCGTCCGCCCGGACGGGACCAACCGCGCGGACGGCGGGACCATTCTCGTGCTGACGTTGGGGTATCTCATGGTCGCGGCGATGCTGGTGGTCGTTGTGACCGACGTGTCCGCCGTCTACCTCGCTCGTCGGTCGGTGGCCTCGGCCGCCGACGGCGCCGCGCTGGCCGCTGCCCAGCGCATCGACGAGAACGCGATCTACACCACCACCGACGCCTTCGAGCGCCTGCCCCTCGCCGACATCGCCACGACCGTCGATCAGTACCAGCGCCGGGCCGATCCGAGTGGCCGCACGATCCTCACCTCCACCCTCGTCGACGCGACGACGGTGGAGGTGGAGGGCACGCGTGTGGTCGACCTTCCGGTCGTCGGCTCCCTCGGGGTGGGTCCGGTCACGGTACGTGCCGGAGCGCAGGCACAGTCGGTGGTCCGCCAGCCCGCTGCACCATGACGCCGGCCGGCGCCGGAACGCCGAACCGCGCCGGTTGCGTGCGCGTCACCCGTTGGCTTTCCTCCGACCCCTGATGCAACCAGGTCGAGGTGGCGTCCATGAGATCGTCGAGACCGTGGCCGGTGCGGCGCTCGGCCAGATCCGACACGTCCCGGACCAGCCGGGCCACCCATTCGGCCGGCCGCCCGGCGGACAGCGCCACCGCCTGAGCGGCGTGCTGGGCTGCCTCGTCGCGATCCGGGACCTCCCGGGCCAGCGCGGCCCGGGCCTGCGCCATCCGCACCGAGACCACCATGCCCGTCTGGCCGCTGCCGGTGATCAACGTCGAGGCGCGTTCCAGGTGAGGCGTGGCCTCGTCGGCCGCGCCGACGGTGGTCAGGGCCTCGGCGCAGGCCAAGGCCAGATCCGCCGGGGAGTAAGTGTCGAGCGAGAAACCCGGCGAGCCGTGGGCGGTGTCGTCGAGCCGTTCCATCGTCTGCCAGGCTCNGGCGACGGCGTCCCGGACGCCTGCCCGGTCGCCGGTCGCCGCACAGGCGCTGGTGACGACCTTCCCGGCGATGAGGGCCCGGGTGGAGCTGTGCCCCGCGATCCGCGCCGCCGCCCCGGCGATCTGCAAGGACACCGCCGGGCTGTGTGGGCGGACCACCCGGGCGCGCAGGGCCAGGGCGCGGGCGGCGAGTGGCCCGTCCCCGGCCGCCCGGGCGAGCGCCGCGGCCCGGTCGGCCCGCGCAGCGGCGTCGGAGTGTTTGCCGCGGTCGTAGGCGGTGGCAGCAGCCACCGTCGTGACCGCCGCGTGCAGCCGCATCCACTCCAGCGCCGGCCGGCCGCGCAGCCGGTGCTCCCGGGGCACGGTCTGTGTCGTGCGCTCCAGCGAGACCAGGGCGGACGTGGTAGTGATCAGATCAGACGTCTCGTAGGCCCTGACCGTCGCGGTCAGGGCTGCCATGCAGGCTTCGTGCAGGCCGGACGCGTCGCCGCGCAGACTCACGGAGCCCACCGCCGCGAGGCCGGTGGCAACCAGGACAGAGCGTCGGTCTGCGACCTCCGGGACCTCCGACACGATGGGACCCTCCGTGCTCCTGCGGGAATGATCGCGGCCTTCCGCTGGCACGCGACGGGGCGGTGAGTCGCCGCCGCTAACGGCGTGATCCGATCGCTCGGACGACGGATCCGGTTATTCACGGCGGCCTTCCTCCTCTTCCCGTGGTAGTGGTCGGTTTCCCGTGGTAGGGGTCGGTCCTTGAGTCTTCGTCCCGTCCCGGCGACATCGACCGGTGCACACGCGCGCACCGGTCGATGCGTCCGAGCTCTCCGCATCCGGGCTCTCCATGGCCGACACCCATATGGTCGCGGGGCCGCACTGTCCCGACGAAACCCGGCGTTCACGTATTCGTGCGCGAAGCGCCGCCTTCGAAGGTATCGTTTGGGGGCCGCGGACGCGTCGAGTTGTGCGCACTCGGCGATGTGGTACGTGTCTCTTCAGGGATTGGTATCGGTTGTTGTCGGAGGTTGTTGTCGGACGGCTGAACCGCCTGACCGCCCGGGGCCGCCGTAACGATTGTCCGCAGTGCGGGCGTCGGTTGGCCGAAATGCTCGTGGCATCCCGCGAATGTTTCATCCTCGTGTCGTCGAGCCATTGCATGTTTCGCCACGATGATGTTTCCCGGTCGAGGCGTCGTCGGGATGCCGTCGGGATGCCGTCGGGAGGTCGCGGGGATGCCGTCGGGGCTCGGCGCGACGCCGATGCGAACTCGGCCGGCTCCCGTCCGGGCGGACAAGATCCGTTGTGGCGGTGGCCCCNGGCGCCGCCGGNAAGGNGAANAGCATGGCCGTCGACCTGTCCGAGGAGATCAAACAGCTGGATGCCACGTTGACCGGCATCGAGACGGTTCTCGACGTGGAGGGGTTGCGCCGTCGCGCCGAGGATCTGGAGCGTCAGGCCGCGGACCCCGACCTCTGGTCCGATCAGGACCGGGCCCAGGCTGTCACCCGCCGGTTGTCGTCGACGCGCGGGGACATCGCCAGGGTGGAGGGGCTGCGTCGCCGTCTTGACGACATCGCCGCCGCCGCGGACCTCGGCGATGAGGATCTGCTCGCCGAGGCCGCAGCCGATCTTCCCAGGCTGTCCAGTGACATCGCCGGTCTCGAGGTTCGGACCCTGCTGTCCGGCGAGTACGACGAGCGGGACGCGATCGTGCAGCTCTCGGCCGGGGCCGGCGGGGTGGACGCGGCCGACTGGACGGCGATGTTGCTTCGGATGTACCTGCGGTGGGCCGAGCGGCACGGCTACGCCACGGAGGTCTTCGACACCTCCGAGGCCGAGGAGGCGGGTCTGAAGTCGGCAACTTTCCAGGTCAAGGCGCCCTATGCGTACGGGACGCTGCGCAGTGAGCACGGGGTGCACCGGCTCGTCCGGATTTCGCCGTTCGACAACCAGAACCGGCGGCAGACCTCCTTCGCCGGGGNCGAGGTCACCCCGGTCGTCGAGCTGTCCGACCACGTCGACATCGACGACAAGGATCTGCGTATCGATATTTTCCGTTCGTCCGGTCCGGGTGGGCAGGGGGTCAACACCACCGACTCCGCGGTCCGCATCACGCATCTGCCCACGGGCATCGTGGNGACGTGTCAGAACGAGCGCAGCCAGCTCCAGAACAAGGCCGCCGCGATGATCGTGTTGCAGGCGAAGCTCCTGGAGCGGCGGCGGGCCGAGGAGGCGGCGGAGAAACAGCGCATCACCGGCGGGCCACAGGACGTCTCCTTCGGATCGCAGATCCGTAACTATGTCCTCCACCCGTACCAGATGGTGAAGGATCTGCGTACCGACACCGAGACCTCGAACACCAGCGGTGTTCTCGACGGCGAGCTCGATGATTTCATCGACGCGGAGATCCGGTGGCGGCGGTCGGTTGAGAACCAGGCGTGAGAGGGTTCTTCGGAGCTTTTGTCGACGCCTGGGATGTGTCTGGTTCCGGACTGAGCGGGCAAGCCTCGCCGCACCGTCCGGGCGCTCGTGGCCCGGCGAGACGATGAGCGCCCGGCGCCCGGCGCCCGGCGCTCCGGTTCCGGAGGTTCGGAGTTCCGGAGGTTCGGAGTTCCGGGGGTTCGGGGGTCTGGAGATCCCCCGTTTCCGGGACGGCATCCGAATGTCGCCTGCCTCTCGGGGAACGGACGGTGAAAAGACAAAGATCCGGCCGTGGTGGGAACGTCGGTGTGACGTAGGCCCGGCCGGCGGCTCGGCCCGGCCCGGCGTCGGGGAAGGACTCCACCGGATCTCCTGACGCCATTGGCATGCCGGGTATACACGTGTAGAGTTCCGGGTAGTTCGCGGACCGTTCGATTTTTTAGTTTCGGTGTCTTGATCTGGTCCGCCTACTGCTTCACCCGATGGGATGTACGCCCGTGTCACCTGGTCGTTCACAATTGCGAACCGCTGTCGCGGAGGGAGTGCGGTCTGTGTCCCTGCACACGAATGCACGCATGTATATGTGTGGAAATAACGGTGCAAATCCGGGCAAGATGGCCAGTCTCGCCGGTACGGGAACGCCGTGACCTCCCTGGCGCCTGCGGCGTCCGGCGCCGCAGGCGGCGTGTTCGAGGGTGCGCCCACGATGCCCCTGCCCGTCCTTATGTACCACGGCGTCGGTGATTCGGTGAGTGCGGACTTCCGACGCTGGGAGGTCCCTCCCGGTGCCTTCGCCGAGCAGCTCGAGGCCCTCGTCGAAAGCGGCTACCACCTCACCGGTCTCACTGACGCGCTGGCACATCCCACCCGCCGCCAGGTGGTGATTACCTTTGAGAACGGCTTCGAGGACTTCGTCACCACCGCGGTGCCCGCTCTGCGGGCGATCGGGGCCAGCGCTACCCTGTATGTGCCGACCGCCTTCGTCGGCCGGCGCGCCACCTGGCTGGATGGCTACACCGAGCGCAACCTCCCCCTGTTGGACTGGTCCGACCTCGCCGCGCTCGCCGGGGAGGGCATCGAGCTTGGCTCGCACGGTCACCGTCATCTGGAGCTCGACGTGGTGCCGACCGCTCTGGCGCGGTACGACGTCACCGCCAGCCGGCGGCTGATCGAGGAGAGAACCGGCCGGCGTCCGGACAGCTTCTGCTACCCCTTCGGTTATCACTGTGCGGCGGTGCGCCATGTCGTCGCGGCCGCCGGGTTCGAATCAGCCTGTGAGGTCGGANACCGCATTCATCAACCGACGTTGTCCCGGTTCGCCATCAGCCGATTGATCGTCAATCGGGCCGCTGGGGCGGCCGACATCCTTCGGCTCGTTTCCCAGGGGCATCGCGACGCCCTGCTCAGCGTCCGGCGAGGACTGCAGTCGGGGTGGCGGACATATCGAGCGGCGCGCTGGCGGCTCGGCCGAGGCGCCTGACGACGGGGGCGCGGGAAACTGGAGTCCGGGGCCCGGCGGTTACCGCGTGCTCTCTCACACGACCGCGAGCCGATAGCCCCGCTTGATGACGGTCTCGACCGCGCAGCCGGCCGGTCCCAGCGCGGTGCGTAACCGGGCGACGGTCATCTCGACCGCGNGTTCGTCGGTCAGCCCGGCCGTGCCCGTCCGGCGCAGCAGCTCGGCTCGGGACAGCACCCGGCCGGGACGCTCGGTCAGCGCGTCGAGGACTGCCGCGGTCCTGGGTGCGAGCATCACCGGCTCGCCGTTGACGATCACTGCCCCGCCCTGGACCCGCAGCACGTGCCCCGCGGCCTCGACGGTCCGCACCCGGCGACGCGGGAGCTCGTCGGACAGCGTGCGCACGAGTGCTCCGAGCCGGAACCGGTCCGGGGTCACCGTCGCCACGCCCTGCCGTTCGAGGGGGGCGGCACAGACCGGACCCACGCACGCGGGCAGTACCTCGCCACGCAGCGCGGTCAGCAGTTCGTCGAACTGTCCCATCTCCCGGGCGATCCGTAGCAGGCTCACCACGGCGGGCGCGCTGGTGAAGGTGNNNNCGGAGACCCCGCCGGTGACGATGAGCTCGACCATCCGGCGGACCGGCCGCAGATCGTCCGGTGGTTCCCACCGGTACACCGGTATCTCGACGACCTCGGCACCCGCCGCGCGCAGTCCCTCGACCATGTCTGGCAATGGCTCGCCGTGTAGCTGCACCGCGATGCGCAGCCCGGCCAGGTTCTCCGTGAGCAGATGGGCGACGAGCTCGGCGCCGGANTCCGAGCGGGGCGACCAGCACTCGGTCAGCCCCGCGGCCCGGACGGCGCCGGTGACCTTCGGCCCGCGGGTGAACAGCCGGGCGCCGTCCAGCCGGTCGCGCAGCCGCTCGCCGAGCCCCCAGCCCTCGGCGGCCTCCACCCAGCCGCGGAAGCCGATTGCCGTCGTGGCGATCACCGCGTCCAGCGGCCGGGTGAGGCACTCCCGGGTCGCGGCGAGCAGCAGGCTGTCGTCGGCAAGCGGCACTATGCGCAGGGCCGGGGCATGGACCACCCGGGCTCCGCGCCGTTCGAGGAGGTTCGCGAGCTCGTCGCGGCGACGCGCGGCCGTGACCCCGACGGTGAAGCCGAGCAGCGGTGGCAGCGCGGCGCTGACGGCCGGCTCCCTCGATGTCGCCGACGCCGGGAACATCCCGGGTGCGCTGGTGGTTTCGGGCGGGCTGGTGGTTTCGGGCGGGCTGGTGGTTTCGGGTGTTCCGGCGGTCCCGGGCGCGCCGGACCGGTCGCCAGCGTCGGGCCGCCCGGGACTACGGATTGTCACAAGGCTACCTCCTGGGCTGGGGTCCCGCGCCGATCCCCCGGTCACCGCAGGATCGGCCACGGCCATGTCCACGCGCTTGCCGGTGTGCAACGCCGGTGTTAACCGGCACCGTTGCGTATTCACGACGTCCGCATCGAGCGTTCGTCGGGCATCTCACATCCCGTCGTGTCGTGGAGTGCATGCCTTGTAGCCGGACCGACCTGACTTCGAGTCAGCGTTGACATCCTGGGTTCGTACGGTTCTGGCCGTAGCGGGTGCCCGTTCGGACCGGCACCCATCGGTTCGGACGTGCGGGTGGTGCGCGGATGTCTTCTCGATCACTGGTGGTCGTCGGCCACGGCATGGTGGGGCATCGGTTGTTGGCGGCGCTGCGGGACCGCGACGTCGAGGGGCGATGGGATGTCACGGTCCTCGCGGAGGAACCTCGGCCCGCCTATGACCGGGTGGGCCTCTCGGCGTACTTCACCGGGGCCACCGCGGAGGACCTCAGCCTCGTCGAGGACGGATTCCTTGAGCACCCCCGGCTGCGAGTGCGTCTCGGTGAACCGGTCGTCGCCGTCGATCGGGCCGCCCGGACGGTGACCACCGGTGCCGGCCGCACCTACCGGTACGACGCGCTGGTGCTTGCGACCGGTTCCTACCCGTTCGTCCCACCGGTACCCGGCCGGGAGGCCACCGGCTGCCACGTCTACCGCACGATCGAGGACCTGGATGCGATCTCCGCCTCGGCGCGCGGCAGCCGGACCGGGACCGGTGTGGTCGTCGGTGGCGGCCTGCTCGGCCTGGAGGCGGCGAACGCGCTGCGTAGCCTGGGGTTGGCCACCCACGTCGTCGAGTTCGCGCCCCGGCTGATGCCGGCCCAGGTCGACGAGGCCGGCGGGCAGACACTGCGAGCCCACATCACCGGGCTCGGGATCGGCGTCCACACCGACACGGCCACCGAGCGGATCGAGGCCGATGCCGACGGGCGGGTCGCCCGAATGGTCTTCGCCCGTCACCCCGAGGGGCTGGCCGGCCTCGACACCGACGTCGTCGTGTTCTCGGCGGGGNTCCGCCCNCGGGNCGCTCTGGCCCNCGAGNGCGGNCTCGACGTCGGGGATCGCGGTGGCATCGTCGTCGACGAGGGCTGCCGCACCAGCGACGAGCACATCTATGCCGTCGGCGAGTGCGCCCTGGCGGCCGGACGGGTGTACGGGCTGGTCGCGCCCGGATACGCGATGGCCGAGGTCGTCGCGGACCGTCTGCTTGGCGGCGACGCGACCTTCACCGGCGCCGACATGTCGACCAAGCTCAAGTTGCTCGGCGTCGATGTCGCGAGCTTCGGGGACGCCTTCGGGACGACTCCCGGTGCGCTGCCTATCACGTTCGCCGACCCGGTGGCCAAGGTCTACAAGAAGCTGGTGCTCTCCGACGACGCGCGTAGCGTCCTCGGTGGCATCCTTGTCGGCGACGCGGGGGAGTACGGAACGCTGCGGGCCATGGTCGGCTCCGCCGGGGTCGTGCCGGACGATCCCGCGCGGCTCATCCTGCCGGCCGGCGACGTCGCCGGGGCCGGCGGCTCCGGGGNCGGGGTGGCGCTCTCCGCCGGGGCGCAGATCTGCTCGTGCAACAACGTCACCCACGGTCAGATCTGCGCCGCGATCAGCGCGAATGGCCTTACCGACGTCGCTGGGATCAAGGGGTGCACCAACGCGGGCACGAGCTGTGGCAGCTGCGTGCCGATGCTCAGGACGATCCTCGGCCAGCAGCTCGCCGCCGCGGGCCTCGAAGTGTCGAAGGCGCTGTGCGAGCACTTCGACGTCAGCCGGGCCGAACTGTTCGAGATCGTCCGGGTGCGGGGGATCACGACGTTCTCGCAGCTGATCGCCGAGCACGGTCGGGGCCGGGGCTGCGAGGTCTGCCGGCCGGTGGTGGCCTCGATTCTTGCCTCCCTCTACAACGGGTACGTCCTAGTCGGCGAGCAGGCCGCCTTGCAGGACACCAACGACCACCTGCTCGCGAACATGCAGAAGGACGGCACGTACTCGGTCGTCCCCCGGCTGCCCGGCGGCGAGGTCACGCCCGAGACGCTCATCCTGATTGGCGAGGTGGCCCGGGACTTCAACCTCTATACGAAGATCACCGGCGGGCAGCGCANCGACCTCTTCGGCGCCCGGGCCGAGCAGCTGCCGAAGATCTGGAAGCGGCTGACCGACGCCGGACTCGAGTCCGGACACGCCTACGGCAAGGCGTTGCGGACGGTGAAGTCCTGCGTCGGGGAGACCTGGTGCCGCTACGGCGTACAGGACTCCACCACGTTGGCCGTCGACCTGGAGCTACGCTACCGCGGCCTGCGATCCCCTCACAAGATCAAAATGGCGGTCTCCGGCTGTGCCCGGGAATGCGCGGAGGCGCGGTCCAAGGACGTCGGGGTGATCGCCACCGAGCAGGGCTGGAACCTGTACCTGGGCGGCAACGGCGGTCATCGGCCCCGGCACGCGGNGCTGTTCGCCTCCGACCTCGACACCGAGACGCTCGTCCGCTACATCGACCGTTTTCTGATGTTCTATGTGCGCACCGCCGATCGCCTCCAGCGCACCGCGCCGTGGGTGGAGAGCCTCGACGGCGGCCTTGGGCATGTCCGCGAGGTCATCGTCGACGACTCGCTGGGCATCTGCGCCGAGCTTGACACGGCCATGGCTTACCACGTCGCGACCTATCAGGACGAGTGGAAGACGACGCTGGCCGATCCGGTCGCACTGCGCCGGTTCGCCTCGTTCGTCAACGCCCCCGAGGGGGCCGACCCCGACGTCATCCACGTCCTCGAACGCGGCCAGCCCCGGCCGGCCCGCCCGGCCGAGCGGGCGGCCCTCATCGCCGGTGCCACGCTACCCGTGGTGGCTGACCGTTTCCTTGCCTATCCAGGCTCCTTGCCTATCCAGAGGGACGAAACGGACACAAAAGCCTCTGGATAGGCAAGTAGGCGCATAACGGACGATTTGGAGGCCGCCATGATCTGGACCGACATCTGTGCCCTGGACGATCTGACTCCCGATCGCGGCGTGGCCGCGCTCGTCAACGGCGCCCAAGTGGCCATCTTCCGGCTGAGCGACGGTCCCGTGCTCGCCGTCGGCAACGCCGACCCGATCGGCCTGGCCAACGTGCTCTCCCGGGGTCTCGTCGGCTCCCGCGGAGACCGGGCCGTGGTCTTCTCGCCGTTGCACAAGCAGGCGTTCGACCTGGCGACGGGGGAGTGCCTCGATGCCGAGGGGGTGCGCATCCCCGTCTACCCGGTGCAGGTGCAGGACGGTCGGGTGCTGGTCGGCCCCGTCGCGGCGGCCCGGCCGGTCAGCTGAGGCGATCAGTCGGGCGATCAGCCGAAACGGTCGGCTACGGTGATCGGCCCCGAACGGGCTGGTCAGGCCGCACACTGGGAGAAAGCCGACGCGGGAGGGGACGAAGATGACCGGTGCGCAGACAGCCCCGGGCGGATGGGTGGCCCTTGTCGGTGGCGGTCCCGGGCGGGCGGATCTGATCACCGTACGCGGTCTACGGCTGCTCCAAGCTGCGGATGTCGTGGTGGTCGACCGGCTGGCTCCCCGTGAACTGCTGGACGAGGTGCGACCCGGTACCGAGATCATCGATGCGGGCAAGGCGCCGCACGGTCACAACCTGACCCAGGACGAGATCAACGCGGTGGTCGTCGATCGGGGACTGCGCGGGTTCGGTGTCGTCCGGCTCAAGGGCGGCGATCCGTTCGTCTTCGGTCGTGGCGGCGAGGAGGCTCTGGCCTGCGCCGCGGCCGGCCTGCCCTGCGAGATCGTCCCCGGGGTGACGAGCGCCGTCGCGGTCCCCGCGCTCGCCGGGATCCCGGTGACCCACCGGGGCATCACCCAGGACGTGGCCGTCGTCAGCGGCCACATCGATCCTTCGCATCCCGGTTCCACTGCCGACTGGGACGCGCTCGCTACCGGTCCGGGCACGGTCGTCGTGCTGATGGGCGTCGGGGCACTCTTTGAGATCAGTCACGAGCTGGTGAAGCGGGGCCGCCGGCCGGAGACTCCGACCGCGGTGATCCACGCTGGCGGGACAGCCGATGAGACGNTTATCATCGGGCCCCTGGTGGATATCGCCCAGCTCGCGGCCGAAGCCGCGATCAGTTCTCCCGCGGTCATCGTAATCGGAGATGTGGTTACGCTACGTGATCGACTTGCAGGCGTGATAGGTACCGTCGGGGCGGTCCCAGCGTGGCCGGGCTCAGGAGACGTGACGGGCGGCGAGGACCGCCAGTAGCATCACGATTGCGATCAGTGCGACNATCACCTGCGGTGACATCTGGAAGAAGTTCTGGCGCAGATACTCGCGCGAGGCGCGGCAGGTGGGACACCGGCCTTCGACCACTAGTCCGGCGCAGCGCGCGCAGACGAGATCCTCGCTGCCCATGGCGCCTCCTTCCCACCCGTGACGGATGCNATGATCGGGCGATCGTCGCACTTCCCCGGGATGGGGGACAACACCCGGACGTTCCGGATGGAGCACGACCGCTGGCGACGCGCACGATCGACTTCCACGTTACGCCCGCGCACGGTGGCGTGCCGCTCCGTCAAAGGTCGATCGGGCGGGCGGCGACCCGTCCGGGCTGTTCCCGGAGATTCCGGTCGGGCGTAACCTGCGGTCCCCGACCTTCGTCACGCCCTACCATACGGCTACTGAAAGTCATAGGCGTGCGGGAAGGCGCAATGATTGTTTTGAGTTCCGTGAGCAAGCGGTACCCGAACGGCGACCAGCCGGCGCTGGTCGATGTCACCGCGGAGATCGGTGTCGGTGAGTTCGTCTTCCTCGTGGGTCCGTCCGGATCGGGTAAGACCACATTGCTGCGATTGCTGCTGCGGGAGGAACGAGCGACGTCCGGCCGGGTGCTGGTGGCTGGCCGTGACGTCGCGCGGATCCCGGACCGCAGGGTGCCCCAGTTGCGCCGGCTGGTCGGCTGTGTCTTCCAAGACTTTCGCCTGCTACCGAATCGGACCGTAACGGCGAACATCGCGTTCGCCCTTGACGTGGTCGGCCGTCCTCGGCATGTCGTGCGCAGCGTCGTGCCGGAGGCACTCGACCTGGTCGGCCTCGCGGAGAAGGCGGACCGGTATCCCGACGAACTCTCCGGAGGCGAACAGCAGCGGGTCGCGATCGCCCGGGCGTTCGTTGGCCGTCCACGGATCCTGCTGGCCGACGAGCCGACCGGCAACCTCGATCCGAACACCAGCATCGAGATCGTGAACCTGCTCGACACTGTTCATCAGGCCGGCACCACCGTCGTGATGGCCACCCACAACGCGTCGCTCGTCAACGCGATGCGCCGCCGGGTGCTCGAGCTGAGCGACGGCGCGCTGATCCGGGACGAGGCTCGCGGACGTTACAACCAGGATGATCTGGCGGTGCCGATGATTCCCCGGCCCCGGCCCAGGGTGCCGGCCGACCGGGTCCGCTGATGCGACCGGGTCTGCTGGCGTCGCTGCTGTGGACGGGCCTGCGCCGCAACCTGGCGATGACCTGTGCCATGATCATAACTGTCACGATCTGCCTGGCGTTGCTGGGGTCGGGCCTGCTCCTGCGGGCGCAGGTGCACACCATCGACGACTTCCTGCTCGACCAGATCGAGGTCGTCGTTGATCTCTCCGATGGCATCACCCCGGGCGAGCGGTCTGCCCTCGATGCCGAGATCGCGGCGGATCCACTGGTCGCCGACGTGCGGTACGAAAGCAAACAGCAGGTGTACGACCGTTTCCGCCGGGACTTCCGTGGATCGCCCGACGTCCTCGCCGGTGTCGGACCCGACGACCTGCCCGCGGCGCTACGACTCACGCTTACCGATCCGCGAGCGGCCCGCGACATCGTCGTCACCTACACCGGCCTCGACGGGGTGGAAGCTGTTCGCGACCAGCGCGGCCTGCTTGACCCGTTGTACCGGTTCCTCGACGCCTTCACAGCGGGCGCTTTCGCCCTCGCCGGCGTGCAGGCCCTGGCGTCCTTCGCCCTCATCTACACGATGATCCGGATCTCGGCGCACGCCCGGCGACGGGAGACTTCGATCATGAAGATGGTCGGTGCTTCCAATGGAACAATCCGGGCTCCGTTCGTCTTGGAGATCGCGGCGGTGGGGCTGGTTGGCGGGCTGCTCGCCACGGGCGTGCTTGCGTTGGCCAAGATCTACCTGGTGGACGGCCGGTTCGCGAAGCAGACGATGTTCCCCCTGTTCGGTTGGTCGGCGGTCTGGGAGACCGCGGCCGTCGTGCTGGGGTCGGTGTGCTCGCCGCCGCCGTGATGGCTTCGGTGGCGCTCCGCCGTCATCTGCGGGTCTGAGGCGTCATCCGTCGCTCGGCCCCGGTTCGCTTCGATTCGAACTGGACATCATCCTCGATGAATACTTCCTTGAGATAATCTTCGGGTGACACCTCATATTGGCGTCCCTCCGGGCTCGTCCAGGTGAAATGTCCAGGCCTGGGCTGGCACACGGACCATCCCTTCTGCGTGGATTGATCGGGAGATGATGTGCCCGGCCGCCCCGGTCTTCTCGTAGCTCCTTGCTTGGCGTCACGCCTAGGCCGCTTTTCACCCGAGTGTTTCANCCGGTGATGCCTCCGGCATTTTGGCCCGAGGTTCCGCTCGCTCGTCTGGCCACCTCGACGATGCGGCCTGGTATGATCAAGGTCGCAGTGAATGGAAGGCTGCTCGCATCCCGGAAAGACACATGTAGGGTTTCGAGTTCGGACATGACGAGCCAGGGCGGCCGAGGGAAAGCGACGCCGGCTGACCTCCAGAACTCGTCCTTCCGGCGGATCCATCAGTATCCGCCGCCATGTGCATCGGGGGTTCTCGGCCATCTCGCGAACGAGTCCGGCCGGTATCGGGCCATAACCGGGAAGTTCCGCCGGCCGTTCCGACATACCCAGCAGACAGGAAGCCGACACGACCACCTGCATCTCGATACTGACACGGTCACGATCCCGCCCCATCAGCAGGTCGTAGAAAACGTCGGCCCGACGCTGCTCGAGCCCGCGACCGTCCTGCGCACCGCCCGCTCTCCTCGCCAGAAGGTCCACTCGTCGAAACGCCGCGAGCATGCGGTCCGCCGGAAGCGAGGCCGAGATGCGGCCCATACCATCCGGCTCGGCCCGCACTGTCACCCGACGCGCCTTCGTCGCCCTGCGGCGACGCTGTTCCGCGCCCTGAGGGTCTACCAGCACCACACGCCGTCGAACGGCGGCCGCGAACGCTGCGTGGCTCGGCCGCCCACCCCGGCGCAGAACCGTCTCCGCCACGTCCGCGGCCTGGTCGTCCGACAGGTTGGCCGTCAGTCGTTCCAGCACGGTCAGCCGCTGGGAATCTAGCTCACCATGTTCCAGAGCAGTCAGCGCTGCCGGCATGCGGCGGACGACGCCGACCGCGAAACCCAACTGTTTGTTTCCCGCCGCTGATGACATTCTCAGCTCGGCGGCCAGTTCGTCTCCCGCGAACTCGTGAAATCCCCTAGCAACCCCGCTCTCATCCTCTTCCGTGGGCGGCCGTAGCTGCGCGAACCTCGCTCTCACGAGCAGCCGTGCCGCCTCCCAGCGCGCGATCTCTCGACCGATCTCCACATCTGCCCGGAGACATCCGTCCGCGTCGAGTTCAGCTACACGACGACCATAAACCATCGATGAGTCNAGATGACGGGAAAGAGAACCACGGTCGTCGACTCCGGTGTCGCGGGGGCCCAGAGCCTCTGCTTCCTCGCGCGGCCTGGACNTGCCTGAACTGGACTCGCCCGGACTGGACTGTGAGCCGGGCCGAAGCGATGAACCGGGTCTGGTCACTGGATGCATCATGCCGCCTGTCATGGGCGCGTAGAGGGAGCGGTTGGATCTGCCGGCAGGAATCGCCGCCGATCCGCCTGAACACTCTGGTCATCGAACGTGTGTTCGAGTATAGTACTCGCTGGCACCGTTCATCAAGTCCATCGTCATCAAGTCCGTCGTCTCGACGGCCGAGCAAGCTCGACAGCCGAGCAAGGAGGTGGAAGGTGCTGAACGCCCAGGTCGCGCCGCCGCGGCGGCTCCTCCGCGGGGCGCGCTGACGGCGCTCGTCGCCCTACGGAGCGCTCGGCGACGTCACCCGGGCCACGCTGGCGACCGACGATGGCGCTCACATGATCGATACCATGGGTGTCCTCGCGGTGGAGCCGGCGTGTCACCGACGCGGGAGGCAGGACGTAGGTTCGGAGAAGATTTCGCGAACGGTGTGGGAAGAGGGACAGGACAGTGCCGAGGGAGACGGGGCGCAGACTGATCGCGCAGAACAAGCGCGCCCGGCATGACTACGACATCCTCGACACCTACGAGGCTGGGCTGGTGCTCCGTGGCACCGAGGTGAAGGCGCTGCGGGCCGGGCGGGCCTCGCTCGTCGACGGGTTCGCCCAGATCAACGATGGTGAGATCTG
Source organism: Frankia sp. CeD (assembly GCF_000732115.1). NCBI lineage: Bacteria > Bacillati > Actinomycetota > Actinomycetes > Frankiales > Frankiaceae > Frankia > Frankia sp. CeD. The sequence continues at coordinate 226,511 of NZ_JPGU01000001.1, read as the reverse complement.
GCTGCACAACGTGCACANNNNCNNNTACACNGAGGGGNCCNGGACGANCCNCGCNCCCCGCCGCAAGCGCAAGATGCTGCTGCACCGGGCGGAGATCGAAAAGCTGGTCGGTAAGACCCAGGAGGGTGGGCTCACGCTGGTCCCGCTCTCGCNCTACTGGAAGGACGGGCGGGCGAAGATCGAAATTGCGCTGGCGCGTGGCCGCAAGTCCTACGACAAACGGCACGCGATCGCGGAGCGGGACGCGGCCCGGGAGATCGGCCGGGCGATGGGCCGCCGAGCCAAGGGGCGCTACCTCTGATAGCCAGCCGTCCATGACACCGTCCGTGGTGCCGCCGATGTTCCTGTCGACGTTTCTGTCGATGTTCCCGTCGTCGTTATCTCGTCGTCGTGCCGCGGATTCGCCGGTTCCGGCAGCATCCGGGTCGCCGTGACCGCCTCCGACGGCGACCGGCTGGCGCAGTTCGAGGCCCTGCTGAGCGCCCAGGGTAAGGCGGTGCTGGCGGCGGCGGTCGCGGCATTTGCCGAGGATGAGCGTGCCGGTGGAGGCGCGGCCCGGGAACTGGCTGTCGGTGCCCGCCTGCGCGCCGAGGGCGTGTCCCCCGCGCTCCTCGCCGCCGCGTTCACTCAGGCGGAGCTGAGGCGGCGCGCGATGGTCAAGTTTGCTCGGGCCGATCGGATGTTCTTCACCCGAGCCGGGTTGGAACAAGCGTCCTCGCAGGCGGCGGCCGAGCATCGGGCCGCGCGGTTCGCCGGTCTGTGCCGGCTCGTCGACCTGTGCACGGGGATCGGCGGGGACGCGTTGGCCCTCGCGCGGGGCCGGGAGATCATGCTCGTCGACCGGGATCCGGTTCATCTGCGGATGGCCGCGCTCAACGTCGCCGTCCACGCGGTCGAGGGCACGACGGTGCTGCCCACGACGGTGCTGCCCACGACCGCGCCGCCCACGGGATCGACCGTGCCGACGGGATGCCTCGAGACGCGCCTGTCCGACGTGCGGGAGGTGGACCTCTCCGGATGCGACGCCGTGTTCGTCGATCCGGCCCGGCGTGCCGGCGACCGTCGGTTGGTGTCGCGGGCGAGCGAGCCGCCGCTGGCCTGGTGCTTCGGGCTTGCCGNCAAGGTTGCGGCCGTCGCGGTGAAGGCCGCGCCAGGGCTGGCGACGGAGCTGGTTCCCCCCGGCTGGGAGATCGAGTTTGTGGCCGACGGACGGGATCTCAAGGAGGCCGTACTGTTTTCACCGGCCCTCGCGACCGCCTCGCGTCGCGCCACTGTGCTGCCCGGGCCGGGCGGCTCGGCGTCCCTGCGGGCCAGGGGAGCGCCGGTGAGCCTCACCGGGACCCCGGATCCAGTCGTCCCGGCGGATACAGGTCGGGCGGGTCGGGTGGGTCGGGTGGGTCGGGTCGGCGAGCTAGCCGGTCGGGTAGCGGCTCCGGGCCGGTTCCTCCACGATCCGAGCCCGGCGGTCACTCGGGCGGGCCTGATCGGCGAGCTCGGGCGGCGCCTCGGAGCCTGGCAGATTGATCCGATGATCGCCTTCCTGACCTCCGACGAGGCAGTGACGACCCCCTTCGCCCGCCTGCTGTGCATCGAGGCCGAGCTGCCCTTCGACGTGCGCCGGATCGCGGACCTGTTGCGGTCTCGTGAGATCGGGTCGCTGGACGTCCGGCGACGCGGTCTCGCCGGCGACGTCGAGGAGATCCGTCGCCGGTTGCTACCCCGCCGTCGTGATCTGATTCCCGGTGGACCGGCCGTCACCGTGGTGATGACGAGGCTGCGTGGAGCTCCCTGGGCCTTCGTCTGCACCCCGGTATCGGATGTCGGGGGTATCGGATGTCGGGGCGGTGGCGACCGACTCTCATGACCGACCGACTCTCATGACCGACCGATCCCGGTGGACGCCATCGGGGGCGAAACAGGAGTGACGTTCATGCGTGTTGCCTTCGTCGGACTGGGCACGATGGGATTTCCCATGGCCGGTCACCTGGTTCGGGCCGGGTTCTCCACCACCGCGTTCAATCGCACGGCCGCGACCGCGGCACGCTGGGCCGAGGAACATTCCGGCCGGATCGCGCCGTCGCCCGCCGCCGCGGCGACCGAGGTCGACGTCGTCTGCCTCTGCGTCGGTGCCGATGACGACGTCCGCGAGGTCGTCCTCGGTGCCGACGGGGTGCTGGGGGCGCTTCGGCCTGGTGCGATCATCGTCGATCACACGACGACCTCCGCGGAACTTGCGGAGGAGATCGCGGCGCGCACCGCCGAGGTCGGCGTCGGTTTCGTCGATGCCCCGGTCTCCGGCGGGGAGGCGGGTGCCATGGCCGGCCGGCTGAGCATCATGTGCGGTGGGGATCCTGAGACGATCGAGCGGGCCAGGCCGGTGCTCGCCGCCTACGGCGCGACCATCACGAGGATCGGGCCGGTCGGTAGCGGACAACTCACCAAGATGGTCAATCAGATTCTGGTGGCGGGAGCCGTCGAAGGGGCGGCCGAGGCCATCAACTTTGCTATTGCCGCCGGTCTGGACACCGATCTGGTGCTTTCCGCCGTGGCCGGCGGCGCCGCCAACTCGTGGTACCTGGCGAATCGTGGTCAGACCATGGTGCGCGACGAGTTCGATTTCGGGTTTGCGGTCGACTGGATGCGCAAGGATCTGCGGATCTGCCTTGCCGAGGCGGGCCGGCGTGGTATCCCGCTGCCGATGATCGAGCTGGCTGAGCGGGATCTCGCAGCTGCCCAGGCGGACGGCGAGGGCGGTCTCGACACGACGGTCGTCATCCGGCAGCGGCGCCGTGCGACCAGGCCGGGCGGCGCGGGTGGCGAAGTCTCTCCGGCTTCCTGATCATGGCGCCGCAACGGTGCCGGTCACGGTGGCGATCAGGCAGCCGGCGACGGTACCGGTCGCCAGGACGAGCGGGACGATCCGGCCGAGATGGAGCAGGCACAGGCCCCCGATCAGGGCTCCGGCGAACATGGCGACGGGGCCGGCGAACCGCCGCGTCCGCCGCGCCCCACCGCGGCCCGTTCCTCCGCCGAGCCGGGAGTCGATGATGATCCCGGTCAACGTGCTGGTCAGCACATTCGTCGGGATGTCCGGAACGGCCATCCGCCGAGCCGTCGCGTGCTGCAGGCCCATCGCGAGGGCCAGCGGGAGGATGACGGCATAGGGCCGGGCCCCGGGGATCTCGGGGATCTCGGGTTCCGTACCGAGTCCCTGGGTGACCAGCGTGGCGATCAGCGCGCCGGCCATCAGCCCGGTCTGCGCGGCCATCGCGATGATCAACCACGAGAAGCGGCGACCGCCGATTATGGTCACCGTGCCGATCCGTCCGGCGATGACGGCTCCGGCCAGGAAGCCAGCCAGGGCCAGCGCCGACAGGTCGGCGGACAGGCCCGGGGCCCCGGCCAGCGCAAAGGCCAGCAGGACGACGTTTCCGGTCATGTTGGCCACGAACACCCGGCCGAGTCCGAGAAAACTGACCGCGTCGACGAGACCGCTGAGGATCGCCAACGCCACCAGCAGAGTCGGCAGCCGCCGACGCTGGTCGGGGGACGGTCGCATGGGCACAGTTTCACCGAGCGACGGCCCGTGCGGCGGAAGGCGGGAACTCCCGGCGCCTCTGATTTCGGCGGCTCTGATCTGATCTTCTGATCTGATCAGAGCCGCAACGGACGGACCGGAGCCGCGGCGAGCGCGGGAGTGCTCCGCCAGTCGACCCCGGGAACGTCGATGTAGAGCTCGATCTCGTTGCCATCCGGGTCGAGGATGTACAAGCTGTGGGTGACCGTGTGATCCGACGCGCCGACGACGGTCACATCCGCGTCGTGCAGANGGGCGAGCACCGCGCGCAGCTCGTCGTCGCTGTCGCCAACCTTCAGCCCGAAGTGGTACAATCCCACCCGCCGGCCCTGGGGTATGGCCGCCGCGTCCTCGCCGACCTCGATGAGGAGCAGCTCGTGGTNGGTGCGTCCGGAGGAGAACGCGGCGGCCGGGGCCCGCAGTGGGTTGCCGTCCGCGCCCGCCGGGTCGGGAAAGATCTGCCGCCAGCCGAGTACGTCCCGGTAGAAGGCGCTGGAACGCTCGATGTCCCGGACGTAGAGGACGAGATGTCCCAGTTCCTTGATCTCCACGGTGATCTCCCGAGGCGCTGGTCGTCTGGTAGCCGTTATCCATACAACAACTCCGTACAACGACGTTGCCCGCGACGGCATGCCCACGGGGCCGGGCCGCTGTGACGCGCGGCCGCCACGCCCGCCACAGCCGCCACATCGGAAACCCGTTGGTACGCGGGGTGCCCGACGTGGGAACATGGAGCCGGCGTCCGAGCGTTGGACGCAGTGACGCGCGCGATGGGTCGGGTTGGCAGGAGCGTCTGTTGGCTGGTGCCGGCGTCTGCGTCTGCGGTACACTGAAACGTCGTAACTGATCAGAACTTGGGGGTGACCGGCTTCGACTCCGGACGTCGAGGCAGGGGAAGCGGGCCGAGGATGAGCGGTTATCTCGTTAACGATCCGTTCAGAACAACAGCTGCCAACAAGACGCAGCCCACTACCCCCACTTACGCGCTCGCCGCTTAAGAGGGACTAGGTAGTCGTCAGTCTGGGAGAGCCTCCGGCCCAGAATCTGACGTCGCTAGGAGGATCACCGGCTGACCTGGTCGCGGGGTCGGTCGGGACATCAAACAGCGACTGAGCCTATGTNGGCTTGCCTGCGTGTCCGACGAGGCTGAGAAACAAGTAGCAGGATGCGCCCGGAGAAGCCCTGTGTCGGGGCCGGAGGACGCGGGTTCGATTCCCGCCACCTCCACAAGCCGGCCCGTCGTGGTTGCCGACCTTTGGTCAGCCTCCCGGCGGGCCGCGATGTTTTCCGGGAGGGACCCCCGGACCCCCGTGCGACCGGCATGGATCTGGTGGGCGGCTGTTCGGTGGTGTCCGGGTGGGCCAAGGCCGGGGCCTCCTGGGGCGAGCCTCCGGGAACCCCGCGGGCGCGATCTGTTGGCGGTTCGGCCGCTGGTGCCGGGTGTGCCTCATGCCGCGGCGTTGCTCGGTGAGGGTTCCGAGGTGCTCGGTTTCGATGACGAGGTCTCCCCGGACCACGATTTCGGCCCTCGTGTGCAGTTGTTCGTCCCGCCGGGCTTTGACACCGAGCCGGTCAACGTCACGCTGGAGAGGCTGCCGGCTCGGTTCGAGGGTTTCCCGGTCATCTATCCGGACAGCGACCGACATGACGGCCGGCCGCACCACCAGGTGGAGGTGACGACCACGCGAGCGTTCTTCGTCGATCGACTCGGTGTCGACCCCGCCGACGGGATGGGTCTGGCGGACTGGCTGTTGGCGCCGACGCAGATCCTGGCGAGTCTCACGGGCGGCGTGGTTCTGCATGACCCGCTCGCTCTTCTTACCGCGCGGCGCCGGGCGCTGGCCTGGTATCCCGATGATGTCTGGCGCTATGTCCTGGCGGCCGGCTGGCTGCGGGTCAGCCAGGAGGAGCCGTTCGTCGGCCGCGCCGGCGGCCGGGACGACGATCTTGGCTCGCGCGTGCTTGCGGCCCGGGTGGCCCGTGACCTTGCCCGGATCGGGTTTCTGCTCGAATGCCGGTGGGCCCCGTACAACAAGTGGCTGATGACCGCGTTCGCGCAGCTGGCCCTCGGCGGCCAGGTCGGTCGGTACCTTCACCGTGCGCTGCGCGCGATGCGGTGGCGGGAGCGTGAGGCGGCGCTGTGTGCCGCGGCCAGTCACCTCGCCGACGTCACGAACCGGCTGGGTCTGGCTGAGCCTGTCGACCCTGCGCCGCGCCGCTTTCACACCCGGGACATCCAGATACTCGGCGCTGACCGCCTCACCCGTGCGTTGACCGATGCGATCAGCGATCCGCAGCTGCGAGCCCTCCTCACCGGTTTCGGACATCGACCTGACGGCCTACTCGGCCATCTCCCGGGCGCGTCGGGCCGCCTGGCGGCGTGGCTTATGACGGTCCACGCCGAATGAGCCGGCGGACGGACCGAAAGACGGGTAGCGTATCTCATCGGATACGTTTGGTGTCGTGATGGAGAGGACCGTAGCGGAGGGGGTCGCAGTGGAGGGGGCATGGCGGATTCGCTGACAGGCCGACTGATCGAATCCGCGCGGCTGGAGGCGGGCCTGTCCGGGGCTGAGCTCGCGCGGCGGGCGGGCACGTCACGGCCGACGTTGGCGGCCTATGAGCACGGGGTGAAGTCACCGACGTTGGAGACCGCGACGCGTCTGCTGGCGGCGGCGGGCTTCCGGCTCGACGCGGTGCCGGTGCCCTCGTTCGAGGTCGTGGTGGACGGGCGGGGGCGACCGTTCACCGTGCCGGATCGGCTGCCTCGGCTCCCGATACGGCAGGCGTTGGCACGGGTGCGCCTGCCTGTCCATCTGAACTGGTCCAACCCCGACCGGACCTACGACCTCGCCGACCGCCGACAGCGCCACAGGCTGTACGAGATCGTCCTGCGAGAGGGGACGGCGGATGACATCCTCGCCTACGTCGACGGGGCACTGCTCGCCGACGCCTGGCCGGAGCTCGTCCTTCCCGCCCCGATCCGGCGCGCCTGGGAACGGGCTGCCTTCAGATGATCACATCGTTGCAGCGGGCGGTTGCGCGGATCTTCTTCGGGCTGCCCGAGAGCGCGGGCTTCGCGGTCGCGGGCGGCGCCGCGCTCATCGTGCGTGATCTCGTCGACCGCGAAACCCGCGACGTCGATCTGTTCACCGCCCTCCCGCCCACGGCATCGATCCCCGACACGGCGGCGGCGTTCGAACGCGCAGCGGCTTCGCAGGGCTGGGCCGTTCGGCGGGTCCAGCTCACGGACAGCTTCGCCAGACTTGTCGTCGAGACAGATGGTGAGGNATTGATCGTGGATCTTGGCGTCGACAGCCCGCCGGACGAACCACCCACCCTCACCGAACTCGGCCCGACACTCAGCGCCCACGACCTGGCGGCCCGCAAGACCCTCGCTCTGTTCGGCCGAGCCGAGGCGCGTGATTTCACCGACGTGTACGACCTGGTGAACGTCTTCGCCAAGGAGGAGCTCGTCCACCTCGCCCAGGCCCAGGATGGCGGCTTCGACCTGCGGGTGTTCGCCGACATGATCGGAACCATCGGCCGGTTCACCGACGACGACCTGGGGCTGCCCGGCCCGGCCGCCGACCGGCTACGCCACTTCTTCTCCGCCTGGCGTCAGGAAATCACCGGCGGCTGAGTGACGACCGGTCCCCATCCGGATTCCAGCTCGACCGTGCCCATGATCGCGGTCACCAGACGGACCGCGGTGTCCGGACCCACCAGAGCCACGGAACACATGTTCGGCTCGGTGGATGATGTTGTCGGTCGGAGACTCACTGGGCATCGTCCCTGGTCAGGAGCCGCTTGGCGACTGGGCGGACAGTGATTTCGGGACCCTGCACCAAGATTGAACGGTGGCGGGGTCAAACGGTCGTAGCGACGGCCCTCGCCCAGCGTGGACGTGACCTCCTCATCGAAGCCCTCGTAGTCGTGGATGGCCCATTCCTCGGCCGCCTCGCCGTGCCGCCGGGCTNGTGAGGTCGCCAGGATGCGGGCAACGGCGCCCTCCAGGTCTTCGACATCATGATCAGCGGCAATCCAGCGGCCGTGTAGCTCGCCGTTGGTGTAGTCGGCGAGGCTGGCCACGTAGACGCGGGGTCCGTCACCTTAGGCGTCGTCCCCGTCAGCTTGCTCAGCCAGGGGCACGATCTCGCCGTCCCGCCAGACGCCTGGTTGCGCCGGCTGGTAGCCGCCGTCTCCGACGACGGGGCACAGCGGTCCGCCGTCCTGGTGCGTCCAGGTGGACTCGTCAAGTCCGACCGAGTGTTCGATGATCTGCTCTTCGCACTCCGGGCAGGCGTAGCCGACCCGTTCGCACCGGTCGTCCTGCTCGTGTCGTTCGAGCTGGACAAGAGCGTCTTCGTAGCGTCGGTACTCCCGGAGGACGGCCTCCCACCGCTGGTCGAGGGCTTCACCGTCCTCCGTCTCCCAGACGTACCGAAAGCCCTGCTCGTCCTGGGAGATGATCGTGCCGCCGCCGGTGCCGTGGTCGACGATCAGGCCGAACCAGCCCAGCTCCTCGGCGCGGCCGATCTCCTCGTCCGGCGGTTCGCCGAACAGTTCGTTCAGTCGGTCTGGATGCAGGAAATGATCTTTCCTGGACGTCTCGTCGGCTTCGGCCAGTTCGGGGGCGACGGCGATCCCGCCGAGCATCCGCGTGCGCTCCCGCGTGGCCTCGATGCGGTCAAGGAGAGCGGCGTGCTCGGCCCAGCCGCTCACCGGACCCTTGTCGGGCCTGGCCTGGCAGTAGGTTCGCAGCGCTTCGACCCACGAGGCGACTTCCGGCGTCTGGGATTCGAGGTCTTCGTACAACTCGTGGTAGACGGTGTCCTCGATAATGTTGCCGGTGCTGGCCAGGCTGTAGAGGGCGCTGACCTGACCACCGTGCAGCTGTCCGGCGATGTAGCGCGCGGTGCGGTCGTCGATGGGCCGCTTCTCCTGGGCGGCGGCCTCGATGCCTCGGCTGATCAGGCGCTCGTCGTATGACTGCTCGGCGGGTGGGGCGCCTTCCTGGTTGATGATCCTTTCGTGTGATGGTGCGTGTTCCATGGGTGTGGTTCCTGTTTAGTTGACCTTGCTGGTGCAGCAGAAAGCCCGGCCGCCACGAGGGCAGCCGGGCTTCCGCGGCCGGGTCAGGTTGCTGTTGGTGAGGTGCCGCCTCGTCGTACGCCCCGCTCGCGCAGCAGGACCTTCACGGAGGTCGGGCCGATCGAGAACTTCTCCGCGAGCGCTTGGGCGGTCGTGCCCGCCCGGTAGAGATCGATCNGGGACTCGATGTCAGCGGGGGAGAGCCGCTCTGTGACCTTGCGCACGGTGGGACGACGCCCGCGGCCGGTGTTGCCCGGCAAGCCGGGCTGAGGGCCTTCGTCGACTTCGTCTAGGACGGTGCAGAGGGTCCGAAGATCGCGGAGGTACCCACAAGAGGGGTTGGAGTATCTCCGGAGGAGGTCCACAAGCTGGCCCGTCGTGGTTGCCGACCTTTGGTCGGCTTCCCGGCGGGCCGCGATGTTTTCCGGGGGGCGACCCCCCGAGCCCCCCGTCCGGCCGGCGTGGAGCTGGCCCGGGGTGGTCAGGTGGTGTAGCCGGGGCGTGGGTCTCCTGGGTGAGCCTCCGGGACCTTGCGGGCGCGATCCGGTGGCAGGGCGGTGGGATCATGGCGTCATCGGCGGTGGNGG
>NZ_JPGU01000001.1:156057-217247 GCF_000732115.1 Frankia sp. CeD | reverse complement strand
CTGGGNACTCCATCTGTCCGCGGCGCGCTACGTCCGGAGATCACCAAAGATTGCGATGACGTAGCGGAGCCGACTACGGAGCTGCTGACCCGCTACTGGCGGCTACGCGGCTGCCTGCCGGGCGACGATGGGAACCTGACCCCGGTCACACCGGCGACTTCATCCCGTCCTGCNCCTCTGTAGCGATGCCGGTGTCCGCTTCGCCGCAGGCCACCGCCGCATCCTCGCGAGGTATACACTTGAAGTATATTCCTAGCGTACAGTGCCCTCGTGAGTGTTCCTTTGACCCTGCTGGGGCTGTTGGAGCGGGAGCCGAGTCACGGCTATGACCTCAAGCGCGTCTACGACGAGTTCTTCGGCCGAGGCAAGCCACTGCCGTTCGGGCAGGTGTACGCCACGCTCGGCCGGTTGGCGCGCGACGGCAAGGTCATGGTCGGCGAGGCGGAGCCCGGCGACGGGCCCGACCGCAAGCGCTACGTCATCACCGAGGCAGGGGCGACGGAGTTCGAGAGCTGGCTGACCGAGCCGGTGGCGCCCGAACCCTCCCTGCGGACGGTGCTGTTCACCAAGGTCGTGCTGGCGCTGATGCTCGGCCGCGACGCCCAGCAGTACCTCGACGCGCAGCGCGCTGCCCACCTGCGGCGGATGCGCGAGCTGACCGAGCTACGGCGTACCGGCCCGCTCGTCGACGCGTTGCTCGCCGACTACGGACTGTTCCATCTGGAAGCCGATCTGCGCTGGATCGACCTGACCACGGCTCGGCTGGGCGCGATCGCCGAGGTGGTGCGCTCATGACCGTCCTGATCGAGGCCCGCGATCTTGCGCTCACTTTCGGTGAGACCCCTGCCCTGCGTGGCGCCAGCCTGACCGTCGATGCCGGCGAGGTGCTCGCCATCATGGGCCCGAGCGGTTCCGGCAAGTCCACCTTGCTGCACTGTCTGGCCGGCATCCTCACCCCCGACTCGGGGGAGGTGCACTTCAACGGCCGACGAATCGACACCATGAACGAGGCCCGGCGCAGCGAACTGCGCCGGCGTACCTTCGGCTTCGTCTTCCAGTTCGGTCAGCTCGTCCCCGAGCTGACCGCCGAGGAGAACGTCGCTCTGCCATTGCTGTTCGGCGGCACCAGCCGGGCAGGAGCACTCGCCCAGGCCCGGCCCTGGTTCGCCCGGCTCGGCCTGGACGGCATGCAGCGGCGCCGTTCCGGCGAACTGTCGGGAGGCCAGGCGCAGCGCATCGCGCTCGCCCGTGGCCTGGTCGCCCGGCCCCAGGTGCTCTTCGCCGACGAGCCGACCGGCGCACTCGACTCGCTCACCGGCGAACAGGTGATGGAACTGTTGGTGGGTACGGCCCGCGAGCAGGGCACGACCGTCATCCTGGTCACCCACGAGCCCCGGGTCGCCGCCTACGCCGACCGGGAGGCCGTCGTCCGGGACGGCAGGGCCAGCACATTCGCGGCCGAACGGATCGCCCCGTGATCCCCTTCGCGTTCCGCCTCGCCGTCAGTGGCGGCCGCCACGCCCTCGCCCGGCTTGTGATGATCATCGCTGCCGTCGCCATCGGCGTGGGGCTGCTGCTGTCCACGCTCGCCAGCCTGGGCGCCGTCGACCGGTCGAACGCCCGGCAACTCTGGTACAACACCGGCGCTGCCAGCCGGACCGAGACGGCCTCGGTGGACCCTCTGTGGTGGCGGGCCCACCGCGACTTCTACGACGGCAGGTCGCTCATCGAGGTGGACGTCGCAGCCACCGGACCGACCTCACCCGTCCCGCCGGGTCTGCGCAGGCTTCCGGCCCCCGGCGAGTACTACGCCTCGCCGGCGCTTGCCACGCTGCTGCGCGAGACCCCGGCGGCCCAGCTGGGCGACCGCATCCCGGGCCGGATGGTCGGCAGGATCGGTAACGCCGCGCTTGCCTCTCCGGACTCGCTGGTGGCGGTCATCGGCCGCGCCCCGGCCGAGGTCAAGGCCGCGCCCGGGGCACGAGCGGTCACCACCATCGCCGGCACGCTGCCGCCCGCCTGCGACGATGCATGTCTCGGCGAGGGCGTGCGCGGTGACGCCATGACCCTCATCCTCTCGGTGGTGGCCGCCGCGCTGATCTTCCCGGTTCTGATCTTCGTCGGGACTGCGNCCCGCCTGTCCGCCGCGACGCGGGAGCAGCGGTACGCCGCGATGCGACTTGTCGGCGCCACTCCCGGGCAGATCTCGTTGATCGCAGCGGTCGAGTCCGCACTGGCAGCCGCCGCTGGCACAGCCGCCGGCTTCGGCCTCTACCTCGCGCTGCGCCCGGTACTCGCCACCGTGCCGTTCACCGGCAGCCGCTTCTTCGCCGAGGATCTGACTCTCACCGCGTCCCAGACTCTGGGGGTCGCCCTGGGTGTCCCGGTGGCAGCGGCGATCGCGGCTCGTATCGCGCTGCGCCGGGTCATCATCTCCCCGCTGGGCGTGACCCGCCGGGTGACCCCACGTCCGCCCCGGGCCTGGCGGCCGGTCCCGTTGCTGGCCGGTCTCGGGGAACTTGCCTTCTTCGTCGATCGCCGCCCGGCGACCACCAACGGTCAGACAGCGGCCTACCTCGGCGGCTTCCTGCTGGTGATGCTGGGCCTGGTGGTCGGGGGGCCGTGGCTCACCATGGCCGCCGCCCGGGTAGTCGCACGGCGTACCAGCCGTCCGGCGACTCTGATCGCGGCGCGCCGGCTCGCGGACGACCCGAAGGCTGGTTTCCGTTCGGTCAGCGGACTGGTCCTGGCCCTGTTCGTCACCACGGCGACGGTCAGTGTCATCGGAACCATCAACCACANCCGNGGGGTGCTCAGCGGTGANCCGCAGNCCNGGGTCGNGGTAGTGGACGGTGCGCAGCCNGGTGACCCGCCGATGACAGGCGCCGTGCCGGACCGGCTCCTCGCGGACATCCGGGCNGTCCCGGGCTTCCGGGGCCTCGGCATCGTCCACGCCAACCCCCACAGGATCGGAATGGACCCGGCGGATCCCCAGCCATGGGCGCCCGGCCTGGTGGTCTGCACCGACCTGGTGCAAATCCCGGTCATCGGCCGCTGCCCACCCGGGGTGGGCGTCGCGGCCGTCCCGCTCTTCACGTTCCTCGACGTCCAGTCGAACAACGTCAAGCAGTGGCCCTCCGCCGCGATCTCCCGGGAGCAGGCCGCCACACTGCCCGTACAGATGCTCTACGTGACCACCGACGGGTCGACGGCGGCCATGGAGCAGACCCGGACCCTGCTGACCAGGACCTACCCGAACTACATGGCCCGGACGGTCAACGACTGGGGCTCCCACCAGCAACAGGAGTTGGCCAGCTGGCGCCAGCTGGCNAACGTGGTGCTGCTGACCACCCTGCCGATCGCGGGCGCCAGCCTCGCCGTCAGCATCGTCGCGGGCCTGTCCGAACGCAGGCGCCCCTTCGCGATCCTGCGGCTCACCGGGGCGCCCCTACGGCTGTTGCAGCGAGTCATCGGCCTGGAAAGCGCGCTGCCGCTGCTGGCAGGAGCCGCCCTCGCGATCGGGACAGGCTTCGCGGCGGCGGCCATGTTCCTGAAATCCCAGATGAAATACGATCTGATCTTGCCAGGCGAGGCGTACTACACGCTCGTCGTCCTCGGTCTGGCCGCGGCGCTGGGAATCATCNCCTCGACCCTGCCACTGCTTAAGTGGATCACGGGCCCGGAGGCCGCGCGTAACAGCTGATGCTTCCCGCCACGCCCCCACCGCGACGGCGCCCAACTGTGGCCTGCCCTGTCTGTCGTCCGGATTCGGTGGATGAGCGACGCCTGGACCGTTCCCGCTTCGGTGGACACCCGGATTAGCTGTCCGATCCGTCGGGAGAGCGAGCGATGGGCGCGACACGCCGCAGATTCACCGAGGAGTACAAGGAGCACGCGGTCGTTGTACTCGGCCGGGTTGTGGACACCGTCCACATCCCCCAGCAGACGCCCGACGACCACCCGGTTCACCTCCGGGAACGCCTCCCAAGACGGCACGCTCGCCGGTGCTTCCTGGCTCTGGGGGGCACGGCAGCCTCTGCGGACACCACATACCTCCTTCGCCCACCTCGGCCCGGGCCTCACACAGTCGCCGCACGACCGTGACCACNGCCAACAGGCCGTCAACCCCTACGACAGGGGTAGCGCCCCGCGTCAGGCCCGCTGCCCCATGCCGGTGCGGACCTCTTCCCACCGGCTCCGCGCGGTGCTTGGCGTGAGCGGGGGCGTGGGCAGGCCCGCGCCCTCGCGCAGGCCGGTGAGGAAGCTGCCGATCGCGGCGCGGGCGTCGTGGCGGGGCGACCAGCCGAGCTCCGTCCGGGCCCGGGNGGTGTCCATGATCGGTAGATGCAGGACGGCGTCGAAGAGCTGCGGGGAGGCGGGCACCAGATGCAGGTGCCAGGCGGTAGCCAGAGCGCCCCGGGCCAGGCCGGCCGGCATCCGGATGATTCTCGCATTGAGGATGTCGGCGAGCAGGGGTACGTCGACCACCGGGTCGGCCGCGATGTTGAAGGCGCCGCGGGCCCCGGTCAGGGCCGCCAACCGGTAGGCGTCCGCGACGTCGGAGGAGTGCACCACCTGGAAGCGTAGCCCCGGCAGATCCGGCAGCACGGGGACCGTCGCGGGGTGCGTGGGCGCCGCTGCCGGCCGTACCACCCGGCCGGGTAGCAACGGCCCGGCGAGCAGGCGCCGTTGCTGGCTGGCGGCCTCCCGCTTGAAGATGAACCCGGGCCGCAGCCGTACCACCCGGATGCCCGGATAGTCACGTTCGAAGGTGTCGAGGACCCGCTCCAGATACGCCTTCTCCCGGGTGTAGGCGGCCTCGGGCCAGCCGTGGGTCGGCCATCCCTCGTCAACGATGCCTTCCCGGGCGGCGGGCGAGTAGGCGCCGACCGACGAGGCATGCACCAGCGCGGGCACGCCGGCTCGGGCAACGGCCTCGAACACGCGGATGGATCCCAGGACGTTGGTCCGCCATGTGGTCAAGGGGTTGTGGGTGGGTTGGAACAACCAGGCCAGGTGGATCACGACGTCGGCGCCCTGGAACAGCGGGGCGAGGTCGTCCGTGACGACATCGGCCTGTGCCCACCGGGTCTTCGGCGCCGTCCATGTCGGGGTGCGGCGGGACACCCCGACCAGGGAGCCGACCTCGGCCGACCGGCCGAGGGCTGCCAGCACGCTCGTGCCGACATTCCCCGTGGCTCCCACCACGACGATCTTCAGGTTGCTCGNGGTCGGCGTCACCTGATCCNCCTCATCCNCCTCCTGCGGTCGGCCGGGAATCCCCCGTCGGGGGAAGCGGTCTCCCTTCGGAGGAACGGATACCCGCCGACGGGCGTCCAGATGCAGCCCTCAGCTTTCGATGAGTTGCGGTGCGCCGTCCGTCACTCCGAGGCGGCCGCGAGGGAGGCGGCCGCGAGGGAGGCGGCCGCGAGGGAGGCGGCCGGTCTTGCCGCGAGGTCGTCCATCACCGTGGGGGAGACCCATTCGGCGGCCGGCCGGCGCAGGTGGGTGAAGACGGCCGGTCCGCGCTCCGCCTCGGCCCGTTCTCCCGGTCCGTTCCGCGTTGACCGGTCATCTCTGTCACCGACCGCTATCGACACAATTCTTTCTGTCGTATCGTCGTCCGGTCCGCGTTGCGGATATGGATCGGCGGGGNAANCGCACCCGCCCTCCTTGCCGGTTCGTCTTTATTATTTTTACCTTAGTTCCGCGAAACGCTGGCGGGTCGCGTCCCTTCGTGGTCGCCTATCGTTAGTGGTCCACCGCGTCGCTCACCACTCGGCGGCAGGAACATCAATTCCGTTCGTCAGTACTATGTGAAGTGTGTGATAATATGAAGAAGGATCTTGACTTTTCCCTAGTCGACCGGGCTCTGCCGGACCCGGCCGGCGTACCCGGTGACGGTCTGATGCTGCGGTCGGCGATGTCCTCGAAGCCGCCGGCCACCCCACGGCAGCGTCCTGACCACGGCACCGAGGCGAGCTTGAACCGACCTCCGATGGCGCGACCCTACGCTGCGGCGNGNGTCCTGTTNTTNGATGAAGAAGACCGCATACTGCTCGTTGAACCGTCGTACAAGCCGGGCTGGGACATTCCGGGAGGCTTTGTCGAACCGGGGGAATCGCCCTACTCGGCGTGCGTACGGGAGGTCGCCGAGGAGCTCGGTATCGCCCCACCGATCGGTGGTCTGCTCGCGATCGACTGGGCGCCATGTCTTAACGACGGGTGGCTCGACAGCGAGATGCTGGCCTTCGTCTTCGACGGCGGTGTGCTGCCTGCCTCATGGCGGGAGCGCATCCGGCTGGACATGGACGAGATCATCAACTGCGCGTTCGTCCCCGTGGACGAGGTGGGCGGGTTGCTGCCGTCCCCGCACGCGCGACGGGTCCGTGCCGCCGCGGCCCTGCGGGGGGTGCCGCAGCGTAGCGGATATCTGGAGTTCGGTAATCAGATTCCCGAGTCCGTCGGTGGTTCGGTGAGCGTCGCGTCGCTCGGTGAACCGGATGCTCGGGGCGCGGGCGCGGCTCAGGTGCTCGCGGGGCCACCCGCATGTGGTGCGGTGATGATGTCCAGCTTGGCGAACGAGGTGATGGAGGCATGACTGCCGGCGTCTCGGTGAGGATCCGGCGCACCGCCGGTTTGGCGTGACGGTTGCGCACCCACGCCCCCAACCGGGCCCGGGCACAGGGGAACAACGTGCCCAGTACCGTCGCGGTCGCGCTCGTGGTTCCTTCGATGGCGACGAACGTGTCCTCGGCCGGCTCACCATCCTGGCCGATCCCGGCAGGCCAAGCGCCGCGGGGCGCCCGCCGGCCAGGCGGACGCCCCGCGGGCTGTCACTGTTCGGGTGGTCCCGCAGTGTTCGGGTGGTCCCGTGAAGATCAGCGCATGGGCTCGCCGGTGCGTGAGCTCCGCTCCTCGCGGGCTGCCTGCCCGGGAAGCGGGCGGACCGGCCCCCCGGCCGCGGGACGGCCCGCGACGGCGTCCTCGGGCAGCGGGGTGTGCCGGATCTCCTCCAGATCCTTGGCGGACTCGACGGAGATCCGCGGCAGGACCCGGTCGAGCCAGGCCGGCACCCACCAGTTCGCCGTGCCGAAGATGTGCATCAGCGAGGGCACCAGCACGGTCCGGATGATGAAGGCGTCGATGAGGATCGCCGTCGAGAGCCCGAGGCCCATCAGCTTGATCACTCGTTCGTCACCGAGGATGAACGAGGCGAAGACCAGGATCATGATCGCGCCAGCCGCGGAGATGACCCGGCCGGTCTCGGCCTGGCCGAGCGAGACGGCGATCCGGTTGTCCCGGCGCGCGGTCCACTCCTCGTGCATCCGGCTGACCAGGAACACCTCGTAGTCCATGGACAGGCCGAACAGGATCGCGAAGAGGATCACCGGGATGAACGCCTCGACCGGGCCGCCGCTGATGCTGAACAGCGATGCGCCCCAGCCCCACTGGAACACCGCGACGACCACGCCGAAGGCCGCCCCGACCGCGAGCAGGTTCATCAGCGAGGCGGTCAACGGGACCAGCAGGCTGCGGAACACCGCTACCAGCAGCAGGAAGGCGAGGAGAACCACGATCCCGATGAACAGCGGCAGCTTGCCCGACAGCGTGCTGGAGAAGTCCTCGAAGGTGGCCGTGATGCCGCCGACGTAGATGCCGGTGCCGGCCTGGTTCGCCTGCGGGATCACGTGGTCGCGCAGCTGGTTGAGCAGCTTCGAGGTCGCCTCGGCCTGCGGGCTCGTCGTCGGGTACAGGGTGGCGATCGCCGCCTGCCCGTTTGGGCTCGGCCGCGGGGCCGAGACGGAGGCGACGCCTGGTGTCGCGCGGGCCGCCGCCACCACAGCGCGGAGGCTTGCCGTGTCCTGCGGCGAATGGATCTCGGCGACGATGCTGAACGGACCGTTGAACCCCGGTCCGAAGCCCTCGGCCAGCAGGTCGTAGCCGCGCTTGGTGGTCTTGGCGGTGTCGCCGTTGCCGAGGTCGGACGAGCCGAGCCGCAGCGAGAGGAACGGGATCGCGATGACGGCGATGACCACCGCGCTGACCACCGCGAACAACTGGGGCCGCCCCTCCAGCCGCTTCGCCCAGTGCCACCAGAAGCCCGAGGTGCTTTCGTGCACCGGGCCCTCCTCAGCCAGCCTGCGCCGGTCGCGCCGGTTGAGCACCTTCATGCCGTAGAAGCCGAGCAGGGCCGGCAGCAGGGTGACGGCCGCGGTCATCGTCATCGCCACGGCTACCGCCGCCGAGATCGCCACGCCGTAGAGGAAGCTCACGCCGAGCGCGAACATGCCGAGCAGCGCGATGCAGACGGTCATGCCGGCGAAGAGCACGGCGCGCCCGGAGGTGTTGACCGCGGTGACCGTGGCCTCCTCCGGGCTCTTGCCTGCGCGTAGGCCGATGCGGTGCCGGTTGACGATGAACAGGGCGTAGTCGATGCCGACGCCCAGTCCGATCAAGGTCGCGAGGACCGGGCTGAACTCGGCGATCGTGAGGACGTGGGAGAGCAGGATGATCAGGATGCTGCCGACCCCGAGGGCCATGATGGCGGTGATCAGGGGCAGAGTGACGGCCAGCAACGAGCCGAAGGCGACGAAGAGGATGATCGCCGCGGCGATGATGCCGATCAGCTCGCTGTAGCTTTGCTGCTGCTGCTCGATGATCGAGACGACCTGACCGGTCGCCTCCACCTGCAGGTCGTCGCCGCCGTAGCCTCGAGCGGTGTCGACGAACCGCTGGATGTCGTCCTTGGGCAGCTCGATGCCCTGCAGGNCGAAGTCGACGGTCGCGAAGGCCGTGTGCCCGTCCTTGCTGATCTGGGCGGCGCCCCGCGGCCCGTATGGGCTCGTGATCCCGGTGACGTGCGGGACCTTGGCGAGCTCGCCGAGCATCTCGCTGGCCCGATCGGAGATGGCACGGTTGGTGATACGAGTCTTGTCACTGTGCAGCACGATGGTGGCGCTGTCTCCCGACGCCGCCGGGAAGTCGCGTTGCAGGAGGTCGATGGCCTTCTGCGAATCGGTGCCGGGCAGGGAGAAGGCGTCCTTGTAACTACTTCCGGCCACCTGGCTGATGCCGCCGAGCCCGAGCAGCGCGACGATCCACAGGAACAGGACGAGCCGACGGTGCCGGAAGCACCAGCGGGCGAGCGAGGCCACGGTTTCCCCTCGGGCGTTGGTGATCGGTGGTGTCGCTACCTGCGACGTCATGCTGACGATTTGCTGCTGATTGCTACCGAGAAACTTACCGGTCGTTCAGTAGGTAGAGTTGAGGGTAACATCCGTCGCGGACTCGATCGGGGGGGTGTATGGCCGCCATGACCGAGCCGACATCGCCCGATCCGGCATCGCTCGATCCACGGGGCGATACCAGATCGCGGATCCTCGCCGCCGCCATGAGCCTCTTCAGCGAACAGGGGTATGCCGGCACCTCGGTGCGGGACATCTCCGAGCGGCTGGGAGTGACGAAGGCGGCGCTCTATTACCACTTTCCGTCGAAGGAGTCGATCCTCGACGCTCTGCTGGAGCCCTTCGTGTCCGAGTTGGGTCGACTTGTCGATCTCGTTCGGCAGTCCCCGCCGCCGCCCCCCCGGATCATCATCGAGCGATTCGTCGAGGCGCTGGCGGGCCCCGGTGGCGTGCTGCTCGTCTTCGCCGACGACCCTTCGGTGATTCACCGTAAGATCGGCAAGAGCGACATACTGTCCCTGCAGCAGGCCCTCGTGCACGGGCTCGCGGGGCCGGCTCCCACCCATCTCGGGTTGCTGCGCGCGTACTGCGCGGTCGGATCCCTGCGGGGGGGGATCATCGGGATGGCGATCGAACGTGCCCAGGCCGCCGCCAGGCAGTCCACCAGCGCCGACGAGGAGCGCCGCAGCGGCGCGGGCGAGGCGGTCACCTGCTCCGAGCGCATCCGGGTCCTTGTCTCGCAGGTATCGAGGACATTCACCCCGCTGGTCTCCGCCGCGGAGCAGGGGGAGATCGTGGCTGCCGCCCTCGCCGCTCTCGGTGACGATCCCGCCGACTCCGTCTCCGTCTCCGCCGCTGGTTCCGGCGGCTGCGGCGCGGTGGGTGATGAGGGGCATGAAAGTGACAGGTCTCCCTCCGGTGCTGACCTGACCGGGTCACGGGATGCTCCGGTCGCCGACGCGGGTCCGGTCGAGACATCCTGCCCGGCGCACGAAGAACGTCCCGCGTGCCGGGAGGCCGCGGCGCCTCACCGGTCTCCCGCGCCGGACCTGGCCTCCGTCCGGCTCCACTGACGACTGTATGCGCCGGACCGTGAGCGATCCGGTGCATCACCCCTTCGTATCCACCCACCTTCGCGGTTCATGTGCCTCATCTCACTCTTCAGACGTTCGTAGATGGTGGTCCGTCTATTTGGTCGTGGCAAATGCCGCTTTCGCTCTTGTTTGTCTGGGGCGGTAGGGTGGTCGCGTGTGGAGGATGGATCAGCGTTTGGATGATGAGCCTTCCGCCTGTCCGGCGCACGCCGCGGACGGGTCGACACATCTGCCGCCGGAGGTAGGTCTCGGCGGCTTTGCCTCCGTCNCGACCGGTGATCCTGTGGTGACCGGATCGGACTGACGGGAGGGTGTTGGCGTCGGAGCAGGCCGACCATGACCCTGACGCCGTGTACCGGCATCGAGTCGGCAAGGTGTCGTCGGCGCGTCCTTCCTCCGGAGGCAATGCGGTTGTAAATAGTCCGCAATACCCAGTCGTCGATGTGGAGCCAGTTCGAAGTCCCCGGAAGAAGGTCTCCGAGAGCAGATTCCGAANCGATCGGACCGCTGTCATATCGGGCGACGCCGGACGGTCGGGATGAGGGAGTGTGATAGGGAGTCCGGAGTCGCGCTAGGCCCCCNCCGTCCGATGTCGCCCATCTGACCATGGACGATCCGGCGACGGGACGGTGGAATGGTGGCAGTCGTGAGCCCGGTGGCGCGGAGTTACCAACGCGCCGCGGATCCGGAGCCCGGCGTTGATGAGATGAGCAGTGGCTGTTCGGATCGGTGCCGCCCGCCAGGGTGGCCGACGCAACGATCCGGCCGGCGAGTTCGTGCCAGCGGACCACACCGAATCACCTTCGGTCGGACCACCTCGCAACGCGGGGCGACGAGTAGGGAAAGTTGTAGGTGACGTGCAACCAGTGCCCGCGGGGGAGAACGGCGTGAGGGGAATGACCGGAAGCGGTGTGTCGTGAGCACCCGGTCTCGCCCCGCTTTCGGTAACGGAGTGTCTACATCTCTCACCGGGCTGGCCCTACGGGCCGGCTCGGTCGTCTCGACCTGGCCGCCCCGGACCGCCGTCATCACGGGAGCATCCAGCGGTATCGGCCGGGAGGCCGCGCTGCTGCTGGCCGCGGACCGATGCCGGTCGCTGCTGGTCGGTCGCAACGGGGCCGCGCTTGACGAGGTGGCCGCGGCGACCGAGGGGCACCGGATCGCGGTCGACCTGTCTAGTCCCGGCTCGGAACTGATGGTCTCCTCCCGGGCGACCGAGCTTCTCGGCGAGGTCGACCTGCTGGTGTGCTCGGCAGGCCTCGGGGCGGCGGGCCCGTTCGAGGTAATGTCCCCGGCCGCGATCGCGGAGCTGGTCACGGTCAACGTGCTGTCGCCGATGATGCTGGTCCGGGCCATGTTGCCGGCCATGCTCGACCGCGGCCAGGGGCGCATCCTGCTGGTGGGCAGCATCGCCGGCGCGCTGGGAGTGCGCGGTGAGGTCGCCTATTCCGCAACCAAGGCCGCTCTGCTCGGTTTCGCCGACGCGTTGCGGTCCGAGGTTGCCGGTCGCGGTGTGACGGTGACCCTGTGTCTACCTGGTGTCGTCGACACACCATTTTTCCACCGCCGTGGCGCGCCCTACGTCCGTCGCTGGCCCCGGCCCATACCGGCCGGGCTTGTCGCGCAGCGCATGCTGGCGGCCACCGGACGCGGCGACGCTGAGATCTGNGTGCCACGCTGGTTACTCGGCGCGGTGCGGGTCCACGGTGCGATCCCGTCGGTCTACCGCAGGCTGGCGGGTGTCTTCGGATGATCCGCGGCGTGGTCTACCCGGCCGCTTCCGGCTCTCCGACCGGCCCTGGGGGTGAGCGACACCGACGATGAGAGTGCCGCGGCCGACGGGCGGCCACCGGCCGCAGGCCGCCCAGGTGGTGCCGCCGGAGCATCATTCCGCCCACGGACCTGTGAGGACCAACCGAAGGGGGCCGGCCAGGCGGAGCTCATCCCGATACCGGCCCAGGGCCGGCCCATCTCCCGTACCGGCCCGCGCTGATCGTGCCCATGACCACCCGGTGCGATCCGCATCCTGATCGCCTCGGCGAGACCCGGGCAGCCACCCCCACCGCGGAGCCTTCCGAAGAGCCTTCCGAACCCGGGCTCTGCGGGTACGTCCGCGCCGGTCGTGGCATCCGGGGATGCGGGATCCGACCCGACCGCGTCCGTAGTGCAGACCGCCATCGAAGGAGAGGCGTATGACAGCCATCGACGCCCGAACCAGCCCATCACGCACGCCTGCCCAGCCGGCCGCGACGGGCCTGGCAACTCCCGCCGAGCAGCTGCTGCGCGCCGCCCCGGCGGAGAACTTCCCGGTCTCGCCGTTCGTTCTGCCCGCGGCGGTTCGTTTCCACTTCAACGCGTTGTACGCCTTCAGCCGGCTCGTCGACAACCTCGGCGACGAGGCGGCCGGCGACCGGCTCGCCCTGCTCGACCGGTTGTCGGCGGACCTCGAGGTGATCTGGACAGGTGGGCAGCCGGAGCTGCCGGTCCTGCGCCTGCTCGCGCGGACCGTGCGGGACTGTGACCTGCCCGCCGAACCGTTCCAGCGCCTCGTCGAGGCCAACCGGCAGGACCAGCGGGTCACCCGTTACGAGACCTTCGACGACCTGGTCCGCTACTGCACGCTCTCGGCCGATCCGATCGGACGGATGGTGCTGGGCGTCTTCGGGCTGGCGACCCCCGACCGGGTCGTGCTGTCGGACCGGGTGTGCACCGCCTTGCAGCTCGCCGAGCACTGGCAGGACGTGGCCGAGGACCTCGCCGCCGGCCGGATCTACCTGCCGCTGGAGGATCTGGACACCTTCGGGGTGACCGAGGCCGATCTGCGGGCTTCCGTCGCGAGTCCGGCCGTGCGCCATCTGATGGCCTTCGAGGTCGCTCGGGCCCGTACGGTGATCGACCAGGGCGCTCCCCTGGTGTCGATGGTGCCCGGGCGGCTGCGGCTGGCCCTGGCCGGTTTCGTGGGCGGGGGCCGGGCGGCGTTGGACGCGATCCGGCGCGCCGACTACGACGTGCTCGGTGGGCCACCGAAGGCGACGAAGCCACGGGTCGCCGAGTTCGCGCTGGCGGCGCTGGCCCGGTCGCTGGCTCCCGGAGCGTCGGCGGTGGCGCACACGGCGGCCGCCGTCGCCACCGCGACCAGCGCGGCCGGGGCCTGGCCGGGTTCCGGTTCGGGTTCCGGTTCCGGTTCCGGTTCCACAGCCCACGGCGGCACCGCCGCGACGAGTACCCAGGCCGGCGTCCCCGCAGCACAGTCCGTTCTTCCGGAGATGGGTGAGGTTCGATGAGTACCGCGGCGCAGTTCCCCGCGGGCCGGCCGACCGTGGCGGAGGCGTATGCCGCCTGCGAGGCCGTGACCAAGGAGGCGGCACGCAACTTCTCCTACGGCATTCGCCTGCTGCCGGCCGAGAAGCGGGGGGCGCTGAGCGCCGTCTACGCGCTCGCCCGCCGCCTCGACGACATCGGCGACGGCGATCTTCCCGAGGAGGCGAAGTTCGCCGGGCTGGCGCAGGTCCGCGCGGAGGTCGAGGAGCTGGGGACGAACAGCTCCGATGATCCGGTCTTCGTCGCCCTCGCCGACGCCGCCCGCCGGTTCCCGATCCCGTTGGAGGCGTTCATCGAACTCGCCGACGGGGTCGAGAGTGACGTGCGCGGCACCACCTACGACACGTTCGACGATCTCGTCGGCTACTGCCGCCTGGTCGCCGGGACGATCGGGCGTCTCTCGCTCGGCATCTTTGGCAGCGAGCGGGCCACCTCCCACCGCGACGCCTCGGGGGTCGCGGACGCCCTCGGGGTCGCACTCCAGCAGACGAACATCCTCCGGGACGTGCGCGAGGACCTGCTCGGCGGCCGGATCTACCTGCCGCGCCAGGAGCTGAAGGCCGCCGGCGTCGAACTCGAGGTGGACGCGACCGGTCGCCTCGGCGGCCCCCCCGACGCGCTCATCGCGTACCTGCGGACGTCGGCGCAGCGAGCGGAGGAGTGGTATGGGCGTGGGCTCGTCCTGCTCGACCTGCTCGACCGGCGCAGCGCGGCCTGTTGTGGGGCGATGGCCGGCATCTACCTGCGGCTCAACCGGCGGATCAAGACCGATCCGTCCGCGGTGCTCGATCGTCGGCTGGCGCTGCCCGGCTGGGAGAAGGCGGTCGTCGCCGCCCGCAGCCTCGCGGGGCGGCCCGAGATGAGGGCGGCATGACCACGGGTGCCGGTGCGGACGTCGCGCCGGCATGGGGGACGCGGCCCGCCGGGCGGACGGACGAACGCCCGCATCTCGCCGTCGTCGGCGGCGGGCTCGCGGGCATGGCCGCGGCGCTGCTGGCCGTGGACAGCGGGGCCCGCGTGACCCTGCTGGAGGCACGTCCCCGCCTCGGCGGGGCGACGACGTCGTTCCGGCGCGGGCAGCTGTGGATCGACACCGGCCAGCACGTGTTCATGCGGTGCTGCACGGCCTACCGTGGGCTGCTGCAGCGACTCGGCGTCGAACACCTGACCACCCTGCAGTCCCGGCTGGACGTGCCGGTGCTGCTCGGCGACTCGTTGACCCGGACCCGGCTGCGCCGGACGAGGGTCCCGCTGCCGGCGCCACTGCACCTGGCCCCGGCGTTGCTGGGGTACCAGGCGCTGCCGATCGCCGAACGGCTGCGGGCCGGGCTCGCGGCGTTTCAGCTCGGGCGGCTCGACCAGCGCTCCCCGGCGGTGGACGAGCAGTCGTTCGGCACCTGGTTGTCCACCCACGGCCAGGGCCCCGCGGCGACGAAGGCGTTGTGGGAACTGCTGACGGTCGCGACGCTGAACGTGCCCGCCGCCGACGCCTCCCTCGGCCTCGCAGCTAAGGTCGTGCGGACCGGTCTGCTGGAGGGCGCCGCCGCCGGGGACCTCGGCTGGGCCGAGGTCCCCCTGTCCCGACTGCACGGCGACGCGGCGATGGAGACGCTCACCGCGGCCGGCGCCGACGTGCGCACCGGGGTGAAGGTCCGGTCCATCACCGCCGCGGGCAGCGGATGGGAACTGGCCGTCACCGCGGGCGGGACCGGTCGCGGCGCGGCGGTGCCCGGCACCGACGACCGCGGCGTGCTGCGGGCGGACGCGGTCGTGCTCGCGGTGCCGCCGCCCGCCGCCGCGTCCCTTCTGCCAGCCGGCGCCGAACCCGAGGCGGCCCGGCTGCGTGAGCTCGGCGACTCGCCGATCATCAACGTGCACATGATCTATCCTCGACCGGTGATCGACGGCCCGTTCCTGGCCGTGGTCGACTCGCCCATTCAATGGATCTTCGATCGCACGGTCTCCTCCGGGCTCGCCGCTGCCGGCCCGCCCGGTGCCCAGTACCTGGCGCTGTCGCAGTCCGCGGCGGAGCCATGGGTCGATCGTCCGGCGAACGAGCTGCGGACCCTGTTCGTCGAGGAGATGGCCCGGCTGTTCCCGGCCGCGCGGGCGGCCGGGCCACTGGAGGTTTTCGTCACTCGGGAACGTACGGCGACCTTCCGGCAGGTGCCCGGTTCGCTCGCGTTGCGTCCGGGCGCGTNGACCGGCCTGACCGGCTTCGCCCTGGCCGGGACCTGGACCGACACCGGATGGCCGGCGACCATGGAGTCGGCCGTGCGTAGCGGACTCACTGCTGTCCGTGAGAACCTGGCCGGTATGGGGGTCGACGTCAACGAGCCACGCGGGCCGGGCCCGCAGGCCCGAAGGACGGACGGACGGCTCCCCGAGCAGGTGGGTGAGTCGGTACCGGTAGGCACTGAATCGGTGAGCGCACCGGGCGGCGGCGCCACGGCCGCGCAGGTGCGGGATCCACAGGATCCACGAGGGGACAACGCGGTTCCCGCCGGATCGGCGGCGGTCGTCCGGCCGCTTCCGTCCGGCCAGCCAAGGCACACATCCACAGGGGGATTCCCGGTATGACCATGACGGTTCCGGATGCGATCGAGCGTGGGCGGACCCTCACCGTGCCTGCCTTGCGCGCCACGGTGGATCGGCTCCACCCACGACTTCGTCACGTCGTCGCCTACCACCGCGGCTGGGTCGACGCCGAGGGCGCGCCACTGTCCGGCGGCGGGGGCAAGCTGGTACGCCNGGCGCTGGCGCTGCTGTCGGCGCAGGCCGCCGGCGCCCCGGCGGAGACCGGGCTGCCGGCAGCGGTCGCCGTCGAGCTGGTGCACGACTTCTCGCTGCTGCACGACGATCTTATGGACGGCGACACCGAGCGCCGCCACCGGCCCACGGCCTGGACGATCTTCGGTGCCGACGGCGCGATCCTCGCCGGGGACGCGCTGCTCGGCCTCGCGACCCAGGTCCTGCTGGAGGTCGAGGGGGAGCCCGGCCGTCGTGCGGCGCTGATCCTGGGCGCGGGCGTCCAGGACCTCGTCCGTGGCCAGGCCGAGGACCTGATGTTCGAGAAACGGTCGGACGTCAGCGTCGCCGAGACGCTGCACATGGAGGACGGCAAGACCGGCGCGCTGCTGGCCTGCTCGGCCTCCCTCGGCGCCGTGCTCGCCGGGGCCGGTGACGACATGGTCAACGCCCTCGCCGAGTACGGCTCCCGGCTCGGCACCGCGTTCCAGCTCATCGACGACCTGCTTGGTATCTGGGGTGATCCCTCGGTGNCCGGCAAGCCGGTGTTGTCGGACCTGCGTTCCCGCAAGAAGTCGGTGCCGGTCGTGGTGGCCCTGGAGGCCGGCGGAGCCGCGGCCGAGGAGCTGCGGGCGTTCCTCACCGGCACCGGGGAGTCCACCGAGGCGGAGCTGACGCACATCGCGGACCTGATCGAGCGGGCCGGCGGGCGGGACTGGACCACCGCCGAGGCCGACGGCCAGCTGAAGGCCTGCGAGAACGTGCTCCGCTCGCTGTCGATGCCCGCCGAGATCGAGGCGGAACTGCTGGCCCTCGCGCGCTTCGTGACCGAACGAGACCGCTGAGGAGACGACGGGTGAGTGCAGTCGCCGTTCCCGCCCGGCCCGGCGATCAGCACGTTGATCGTCTTCATGACCATCGCATGTACGACGAGGGGAGTCGTCGATGAGCCTGNCCTCGGNCCCGNCCCCGGCTGCTCCAAAGGCCGCGAAGAGCTCGAAGCGCGTTAACATNCCCGCGCCCGCCACGCCCGACGCTTACGGGATCTCCCGGTCCTCGCCACCGCTGTCCGGCGGTGGTGTGTCCGGCGGTGGTGTGTCCGGCGGTGGTGTGTCCGGCGGTGGCGCGGCGACCGCCGACGGCACCCCGCCCACGACGCAGACCTCGGTCGATCCGGACCTGGCCGCGGCGATGACCGCGGCCAACCAGGCTCGGGACCACCTCCTCGGGCTGCAGTCCGAGGAGGGCTGGTGGAAGGGCGACCTCGAGACGAACGTCACGATCGACGCCGAACACCTGTTCATGAAGCAGTTCCTCGGCATCCGCACCGAGGAGGAGACCGAGCCGATCGCCCGGTGGGTGCGGTCCCAGCAACTCGCGGACGGCGGCTGGGCCACGTACTACGGCGGACCGGCCGAGCTGTCCACCACGGTCGAGGCGTACATCGCCCTGCGTCTGGCCGGTGACGAGCCCGACGCCCCGCACATGGCGGCGGCGGCCGCGCTCATCCGCTCCCAGGGCGGGGTGGCGGCCGCCCGGGTGTTCACCCGCATCTGGCTGGCGACCTTCGGCGAGTGGTCCTGGGACGACGTGCCCGTCCTGCCGCCGGAACTGATCTTCCTGCCGTCCTGGTTCCCGCTGAACGTCTACGACTTCGGCTGTTGGGCCCGCCAGACGATCGTCGCGTTGACGATCGTCGGGTCGCTCCGGCCCGTGCGCGACCTCGGCTTCAGCATCGACGAGATCAAGGTCGCGGCACCCGTGACGCCGCCGAAGCCGGCCCCGCTGCACAGCTGGGAAGGCGCCTTCGAGCGGTTGGACGCGATCCTGCACCGCTATGAGCGCCGGCCGATCAAGGTGCTGCGCACCCTGGCGCTGCGCCGGGCCACCGAGTGGGTCGTCGCCCGCCAGGAGGCCGACGGGTGCTGGGGGGGCATCCAGCCGCCGTGGATCTACTCCGTCATGGCGCTGCATCTCATGGGATACCCCCTCAACCACCCGGTGATCGCCACGGCGTTCCGGGGAATGGAACGCTACATCATCCGGCGCGAGACCCCGGAGGGGCCGACCGCCCAGATCGAGGCATGCCAGTCGCCGGTCTGGGACACCGCGCTCGCGGTGGTCGCGCTCTCGGACGCCGGCGTCCCCGCCGACCATCCCGCGATGGTGCGGGCCGGCCGCTGGCTGGTCGACGAAGAGGTCAGGGTGGCCGGGGACTGGGCGGTCCGCCGTCCGGCGCTCGCCCCTGGCGGCTGGGCGTTCGAGTTCGACAACGACTTCTACCCGGATACCGACGACACCGCCGAGGTCGTGTTGGCGCTGCGTCGCCTGCTCGGTGGCAGCCATGTCACCCCGGGTGGCACCGTCACCCCGAGTGGCAGCGTCACCCCGGGCGGCACCGCCGAGCTCTCGCCGGCCGCGCGTGACCGCGCCTCCCGCGGCCTCGCGGCGGTCGACCCGCAGCTGGCCGGGGCGATGCGCGCGGCCGCGGCCCGTGGGGTCGACTGGAGCGTCGGCATGCGGTCGTCGGACGGGGCCTGGGGTGCCTTCGACGCCGACAACGTGCGGACGCTGACAGCGAAGATCCCGTTCTGCGACTTCGGCGAGGTTGTCGACCCGCCGTCGGCGGACGTCACCGCCCACATCGTGGAGATGCTGGCCGACCTCGGCCGTTCCGACCACCCGATCACCCGGCGGGCGGTGCAGTGGCTGCTGGACAACCAGGAACCGGGCGGCTCCTGGTTCGGCCGGTGGGGGATCAACCACGTCTACGGCACCGGCGCCGTGGTTCCGGCGCTGATCGCCGCCGGCGTTCCCGCCGACCACCCGGCGATCACAGCCGCGGTGCGCTGGCTGCTGGAGCACCAGTCGCCCGACGGTGGATGGGGTGAGGACCCACGCTCCTACGACGATCCGGCCTGGATCGGTCGGGGTGAGCTCACCGCCTCGCAGACCGCCTGGGCCCTGCTCGCGCTGCTGGCTGTCGACCCGCACAGCAAGGCCGTCAAACGGGGAGTGCGCTGGCTGTGCGAGACCCAGCGGCCGGATGGGACCTGGGACGAGCCCCAGTTCACCGGAACCGGTTTCCCCGGTGACTTCTACCTCAACTACCACCTGTACCGGCTGGTCTTCCCGCTGACCGCGCTTGGTCGGTACGTGACCCTCACCGGGGTGGCCACGCCATGAACATCTTCGCATCCGCGGCCGGCGGCGACGGGAACGCCGGGGGCGCAGGNGACGTCGGGGACGGCGCGTCCGCCGGGGACGGCGCGTCCGCCGCCACGACGAGCGCGGCTCAGAGGGCCGTCGCCGCGGCCGCGGGTGCCGGGATCAGGACCGTTCCGGCCTCCCCCACCGAGATCCCGGCGCAGGAGTCGTCGTCGCCGTCCCTGCCGTCGGCCGCGCTCCCGGCGTCGGTCCACCGGCCGGCCGCGGCGGTCGTCCCGGAGCAGGAGGCAACCCCCGTGCGCGGTCGGGCGCGGCTGGTCGTCGCGGCGGCCCTGCGGGTCGAGGCAATGGCCGCCGGTCGGTCGGGCCTCAGCGCGGACACCGTCATCGTGCGCACCGGCATGGGTCCGGAACGGGCGCGCAAGGCCGCCCGGCTGGTGCGCGACACAGGCCCGGACGCCGTCGCCCTCGTCGGTCTCTCCGGGGGACTGGCGGCCGGGATCGAGCCCGGTGACGTCGTCGTGGCCAGCGAGATCCGCAACGCCGACGGCACCGTCGCCGGCCGTTGCGCGGCCGCGCCCCTGCTGGCCGGCGACCTGCGCCGGCTCGGGCTCACCGTGCACGTCGGCCCGATCGTCACCGTGCCGCGGCTCGTCGGCGGCACGGCCCGCGCGGAACTCGCCGCGACCGGGGCCCTTGCCGTCGACATGGAGTCCGCGGAGCTGGCGGCGGGAGTCGGCGACGTGCCGTTCGCCGCCGTCCGCGTCATCGTCGACACGGCGGCGCAGCCGCTGGGACGTATCGACCTGGCCCGCCGCGGAATCCGTGGTCTGCGCACGATGCGTCCGCTCGGGCGCCCCATCGAGGCGTGGGCCGCCGCGGTCGGCCGTCGCCAGGTTCTGCTTGCCGAGCCGCGGGCGTTCTGCGCCGGCGTCGAACGGGCGATCGAGGTCGTCGAGCGCGCCCTGGAGATCTACGGCGCGCCGGTCTACGTCCGTAAGCAGATCGTGCACAACGCCCACGTGGTAGCCGACCTGGCCAGCCGTGGAGCGATCTTCGTCGAGGAGCTCGACGAGGTGCCCGGCGGCTCGACGGTCGTCTTCTCCGCGCACGGAGTGGCCCCGGCCGTCTGGGACCAGGCGGGCGAGCGCGGCCTGTCCGTTATCGACGCCACCTGTCCGCTGGTGGAGAAGGTGCACACCGAGGCCCGCCGGTTCACCGCCCGCGGGGACACCGTGCTGCTCATCGGCCATTCCGGCCACGAGGAGGTGGACGGAACCCTCGGCGAGGCGCCCGGCCGCATCACGCTGGTCGAGTCCTCGGCCGACGTCGGCTCCCTCGACGTTCCCGATCCCGAGCGCGTTACCTACCTCATGCAGACCACGCTGGCCCTGGACGAGGCCGCGGAGGTCGTCGACGCGTTGACGGAGCGGTTCCCGGCGATCGTCGGGCCGGGCTCCACCGATATCTGCTACGCGACCTCGAACCGGCAGAACGCGGTCCGCAAGGTTGCCGAGGAGGCCCAGCTCGTCCTCGTCGTCGGCTCGGCCAACAGCGCGAACTCCGTGCGGCTCGTCGAGGTGAGCAGGCGCGACGGCGTCGAGGCGCATCTGGTCGGGGACGTCGGGGACGTGCATCTGTCCTGGCTTGCCGGCGTGGACACGATCGGCATCTCGGCCGGCGCCTCGGCCCCGCCGTCCCTCGTCAACGAGCTCCTGACCGCGTTGTCGGGTCTCGGCGCGACGGACGTCTCGGTGCGTTCCGTCGGCACCGAGACGCTCGCCTTCCACCTGCCCAAGGAACTGCGCCGACCGGCCCCGGCGCCCGTTCCAGGGCCATAGTGCGCCCGGCTCCCGGGCGGTCCCGAGGTGCGGCCCGGCGAGGGCGAAGCCGGTGGCGTCGCCCGGGCGACACGGTGGGGTTCGGTTCAGCCGGATGCGGCGCCGCGATCGGCCGCGGGCGGCCGGGTCGGTGCGGCGTGNCGCTCACCCCACCGGCGCAGGGCCAGCAGGACCGGTGCCAGGTCCCGGCCGGAGGACGTCAGCCGGTACTCGTGCCGGGACCGGGCGCCCGCCTCCTGGTACGGCTGACGCTCCAGCACCCCCGCGCGCTCCAGCGCCCGCAGCCGCTCGACCAGCACGGCTCGGGGCGCCCCGGTGCCGGCCCGGATGCCCTCGAAGCGGTGGACCCCCAGCGTGATCTCCCGGATGACCAGCAGGGACCAGCGCTCACCCACGACCTCCAGCGTCCGCGCGATCGGACAGGCCCGCGGGCCGTCGGACGATTCCTGCATCGGTGCATCCTATCGATACTGGGTACGTATCCTGAATGCAGCCAGTCTAGGCTGCGGGCATGACCACGACTGAGCCCGAATCCGCGCGGCCCGAATCCGCCTCAGGCCACCCGCACGACCCGGCTGCCTGGGGCGAGCCGCGGAGCAAGACGATCACCTGGCACGACCCGCTGCCGGTCGCCGCGGCGGCGGCGTCGCTGAGCGGGTTGGAGTTCCTGTCCGCGATGCGTGACGGGCGCATTCCGCCGCCCCCGATCTCCCGCCTGTTCGACTTCCGGCCGGTCGAGGTCGCGCCGGGAGACGTTGTCTTCACCTGTCTGCCGGACGAGTCGGCCTACAACCCGATCGGCCTCGTCCACGGTGGCCTGGTCTGCACGATCCTGGACACCGCGACTGCCTGCGCGGTGCACTCCACGCTGGCGGCCGCGGTGGCGTATACCTCCATCGAGATCAAGGTTAATTACCTGCGGCCGGTACGCGTCGTCGTCGGCCGGCCGAGCCGGCTCACCGCGCACGGCTGGGTGACCAGGCCGGGACGGCGGGTGGCTTTCGCTGAGGGAGACGTCCGGGATGACCAGGGCAAGGTCGTGGCCACCGCCAGCAGCACCTGTCTGATCATGGGTGAGACGGCCTGATCCCATGGCCTGATCCCATGGCCTGATTCCGCGGCCTGGCCGGAGACCCGACCCGACGCTCGGCCGGGCCGGATGCGACCACGGGCACGTCGTCGGGCTGCTGGCCCGACATCGTCCGTGGACTGTCCCGAACCCGTGTCCGCGCTGTCCCGGCCTTGTCTTCCCGGTGTCCGCAACTCGGCGGGGTCGGCTAACGGACACCCTTGTGGGGCAGTTCATCGGACGATCCACATGCAGTCTGTACGTACACGCTGTATGGTCAATGCAGAGATCATCGCTCATCCACTGGTGACCTAACGAGAGGGGGCCAGCCGTGGCGGTCGAGTGGCGGTACCAGCTCCGGATTGGGACCTACCTGGCGAAGCAGAAGCTGCTTCGTCGCAAGCACTTCCCGCTCGTACTGGAGCTGGAGCCGCTGTTTGCCTGCAACCTGTCCTGCACTGGATGTGGCAAGATCCAGCATCCGGCGTCCGTGCTCAAGCAGCGGATGAGCGTCGACGACGCCTTGGCCGCGGTGGAGGAATGCGGTGCTCCGGTGGTCGCGATCGCGGGCGGCGAGCCGCTGATGCACCCGCAGATCCACGAGATCGTGAACCAGCTGGTCAAGCGCAAGAAGTTCGTGATCCTCTGCACGAACGGGCTGCTGCTCCAGAAGAAGCTCAAGAACTTCACCCCGTCGCCGTACTTCACCTTCGTCCTGCACATCGACGGTCTGCGTGAGCGGCACGACGCGGTGGTGGAGAAGGAGGGCACGTTCGACGAGTGCGTCCGTGCCTTCCACGCGGCGAAGGCCGCGGGCTTCCGGGTCGGGTCCAACTCGACGTTCTTCAACAACGACAGCCCGCAGGACGTCATCGACATCCTGACGTTCCTCAACGACGACCTCAAGGTCGACCAGATCCAGCTCTCACCCGGCTATGCCTACGAGAAGGCGCCCGACCAGGAGCACTTCCTGGGGGTCCAGGAGACCCGCGAGATGTTCTCGAAGGTCTTNGCGGACGGCCGGCGCAAGAAGTTCCGGCTCAACCACTCGCCGGTCTTCCTGGACTTCCTGGAGGGTAAGAGGGAGCTCAGCTGCACCGCGTGGGGCATCCCGAGCTACTCGCTCTTCGGCTGGCAGAAGCCCTGCTACCTGATGAGTGACGGGTACGTCTCGTCCTACAAGGAGCTCGTCGAGACCACCGACTGGGACGCCTACGGTCGTGGCAAGGACCCGCGGTGCGCGAACTGCATGGCGCACTGCGGCTATGAGACCTCCGCGGTGCTGGCCACCATGGGTTCCCTCAAGGAGTCCATCCGAGCGGCCCGCAGCGTCTGAGCTGGCTCATCGTGGTCTGAGCCGGCTCACGGCGCCACCGTCACCGTCAGGTGACGTCGTCCGGCCGGCAGGTCGCCGCCCCGACCGGGTTCACCCGGTCGGGGCGGTCGTCGTCTGTGCCGCCCCGCCTCGCGTCGGCGGGAGCAGGGCCGGCGGGNGCAGGGNTTCGCTGGCGTTGACGACGCCAGCCGGCCTTAGCCGGCGGTCCCGCGGGAGCCGGCGCCGCCGTCGGCACTGACCGGCGGCTGCTCGGCGAGATCGCCACCGCGGCCGAGCCCGCGCAGCAGCCGGTCGAGCACGGTGCCGACCTCGAGGCGGGCGGTGTCCGGGTCCGCGGCGCCGGCGGTGTAGATGCTCGCCTCCGACAGCAGGGCGGCGACCAGCCTGGTCAGCGGGACCACTGGCAGCGGGTCGATGCGGTCCTCGGCCATCGCGCGCTCCAGCCACTCCGAGAGCAGCCGGTAGCCGTGCTTCTCAACGAGCGCATCCCAGGCGTCGTTGCCCAGCACGGCCGGACCGTCGACGAGGACAATGCGCTGGAAGTCGCTGTCCGCGGTGGAGATGTCGAGCAGGGACTGGAACCCGGACCGGAGCTGCGTCCAGGCGTCGCTGGGAAGCTCCGCGTCCCGGGCAAGTTCACCGGCGACGAGCTGTTCGGCCACCTCCGTCGCGACCTGTTCCATCACGGTGCGAAACAGTGCGGCCTTGTCGCGGAAGTGGTGATAAAGCGCGCCGCGGGTGACCTGCGCGTCGGCGACGATCTCCTCGGTGCCGGTGGAGGCGAACCCCTGTTCGGCGAACCGACGGCGGGCGGCGGAGATCAGGGCCTGACGGGTGTCAGCCGTCTGCTCGGTACGACGGCTTCGTGTCACCCCTTGATTATGGTGTAGCCGAGGCCGTTGTACCCACTACCGNCCCGGCACGAGCGGGCCTGGTCGTGACGAAGCTGCTCCGATGCNCCCGCAACCGCCGACGGACGCCGATCCGTGGCTGTTGCCTCGCCCCCTGGTCGCGCCCTCGCCAGCCGTTCGTCGCGCATCGCCGATCACTTTTCGTTTTCAACTGGTTGCAGCCGGGTATCTCCGATCACCCCTGTCGATCATGAGGTTACGGGAGGTGCTCATTGTTGCCGCGGGGCGTGGTGGGCACCATCGTCGATGCTCATGTCGGCTACCCCGCCGCCGGCCGGAGGCCTGGGATTTCATGGTGGCGCGGCAGGAGAGTTTCGGGGGGGNGATCTCCATACCGGCTCGGCCAGACCGGGACGGAAGCCTTGTAACCCCGCATTACCCGGGGCGCCCGCACGCCCTTGAGGGGCCCGTGGCAGTATCACTTTCTGTGACAGTGCTGCTGTGGGTCGCCGTTGCCTCTCTGCTCGCCTGGCTCTACCTGACCGTCGGCCATGGGTTCTTCTGGCGGACCGATCAGCGCCTGCCATCCCGGCAGGCGCCGACCGCTTGGCCCAGTGTGGCGATCGTCGTGCCGGCTCGGGACGAGGCCGACGTGCTTCCCGTGACGCTTCCGACGCTGCTTGCCCAGGACTATCCCGGTCCTGTCCAGCTGATCCTGGTGGACGACGGTTCCACCGACGGGACCACGGAGGTTGCCCGGGACCTGGCGGAACAGGCCGCCACGCGTGGTGAGACCAACGTGACGCCGGCCATGACCACATCCACCGAACCCCCCACTGGCTGGACCGGGAAGCTGTGGGCGCTGCGGCGGGGCATCGAGTGCGCTGGCGACGTCGACTTCCTGCTCCTCACCGACGCGGACATCTCCCACCGCCCGGGATCGCTGACCGCGCTCGTCGAGTCGGCGACCTCCCAGAAGCTGGACATGGTGTCGCAGATGGCCGTGCTACGGGTGCAGACCGGCTGGGAGCGTCTGATCGTCCCGGCCTTCGTGCACTTCTTCGCGATGCTGTACCCGTTCCGGTGGTCGAACCGGCCGGGTTCGCGGGTGGCCGCCGCGGCCGGCGGATGCTCCCTGATCCGCCGGGAGGCCCTTGCGGCGGCCGGTGGACTGGCGGAGGTGCGCGGCGCCGTCATCGACGACGTGGCGATCGCGCGGATCATCAAGCGCTCGGGCGGGCGGACGTGGCTCGGACTCGCCGAGCAGGTCCACAGCCAGCGCCCGTATCCGCGGCTCGCGGATCTGTGGAAGATGGTGTCCCGCAGCGCCTATGCGCAGTTGCGGCACTCCCCGTCGCTGCTGGTCGGGACCGTGTTGGGACTGAGCCTGGTCTTCGTCATCCCAGTGGTCGCGACCATCGTGGGCATCGTGACCGGCGACGTCGCCACGGCTCTCGTCGGTGGGATCGCTTGGTTGATCATGACTGTCACCTATCTGCCGATGACCCGCTACTATTGTCAGCCGCTGCCGCTGGCCCTGCTGCTCCCCGGAGTGGCCGTGCTGTACCTCGCGATGACGGTGGACTCGGCGCGGCTCAAGCGGGCCGGGCGGGGAGCGGCCTGGAAGGGACGTACCTACCAGGATCACGGTGCCCCGGCCGCCGCCCCCGAGTATCCGAACGGCCCGGGTGAACGGCGTGNGGGTTCGGTGGCCGGGCCGCCCGACTCCGGCGGCTCATCGGCCTCCGCCGGCGGCTCATCGGCTTTGCCATCCGCCTCGTCCACGGTGCCCGCAACACCCCTGGTAATGGCGACATCCTCGGCGGTCCCCGCGCCGGCCGTGGCGCCGGCTTCCCCCACGCCTACGTCCATACCGACGCCCACTCCCACGCGGTGGCCCGCATCGTCATCGGCCTCGCCGCCGGTCCGGGGCGGATCGACCGATCAGCCCCGGACCTAGCCGGTGGTCCCGAGCTAGGACGGGGTGCCGTGGCCGAGTCGGTAGAGGGCGGTGGCTAGGAACGCTCCGTCGCGTGAGTGAGTCATCCATCCCGGCCGGGACAGTCGAACAGGACCGGCTGGCGGTCGGCCTCACCATCCGCGACAGGCAGATCGTCGCCCTGCTGGGTCGGCCTCCGGCTTGGACCGCGACAGTAACCGCCGGGCCCGCGCCGGACAGGCGGTCGCGCTGTTCTATCGGCTCTACGGCACCGCACCCGCGCCTGACTGCCCGTCCGAGTCAGACCGTGGCAGGAGCCGGCCCTTGTTCCAGACGACGTCGGAGAGTAACCGCATTCTCGGCAAGGGCGGAGATGAGATAACCCGGACCAGCCAGGGGAAGCAGCGCCACCCCGTCCGCGACGGCCGCTTGCGCGCCGGATTCCGCCCTCTTTGCCGGCACGGACTCCCGCCGGGCTGCCGGAGAGCCCACCGGATCGGGCCCCGCGACGAGGAGCGACCCGAGGGCACGAGCCGAGCCGAGGAGGGCTGGTCCGGTCAGGCCAGGTATCTCGGGACCGAGGACGAGATCCTGGCGCAGCAGGGGGGTCGGTTCGGATGGCGGATCCACCTCCGCATGGGCGTCCATGTCCACCCGCAGGGTGCTACGTATCGATCCGGTCGTCTCCCCGAATCGGCCCAGCACGATCTCCTCGCGCAGCCGTAGCCAGGCCGTGGTCGCCAAGTGCACATCGGTCACCAGGAGATGGTCCGAGCCCCGCGCCGCGACGGTCGGCTCCGGCGCGAAGTCCAGCGCGCCACCCGGGGCCACCCGTGCCGACACGGTGAAGCGGGACGGCCCGGGCCCGTGACCGGGCAGGGCCAC
This sequence comes from Frankia sp. CeD, assembly GCF_000732115.1. Taxonomy (NCBI): domain Bacteria; kingdom Bacillati; phylum Actinomycetota; class Actinomycetes; order Frankiales; family Frankiaceae; genus Frankia; species Frankia sp. CeD. Next base: position 189,807 of record NZ_JPGU01000001.1, on the reverse strand, counting down.
CGTCGCGGCCACCGAACGCACCACCAGGCGCACCCCGCTGCCGACGGAGATGTCGAGTCCCAGATCATCACCCGCCAGCGGTCCGGCGGTCGCGTTGACCAGGTGAACCGTCGCGGTCGGCAGCGCGTCCGCGGATAGCGCGGGCACCGTAGACGGGGCCCTGGTCCGACCAGGGGATGCTCCGGTCTGGCGCAGGACGATCGGCACGTCGGAGCGCAACTCGATGAGCCTCGCCGTGCCGTCCGGAGCCGATTCGACCCGGATGACGGCCCGTGCCCGTACGGCCGTGCGGCCCGTTCGGGCGGCCGTGACGAGGGGGCCCTCCGGCCCGGCCGCGACCCCGCCCAGGATGACCCCCCGTCTCATGGCTGCCATGGTGCCAGCCGGGGGCGACGGGATCGGCCGGCGCCCGCGGGTCCACCCGGCGCCGCGCGATCGCGATCGGCCGAGTAGCCGACCATGCGAGTAGCCGACGGGCCGGGTCTGGGACCGATGACGACGAGTCGGCGGGCACCGGTCAGGATGTGAACATCCGTAGCGCCGTGGTGCGGTGCCGTTCGGCCAGGAGATCGAGGCGGATACCGGTGACGGCGGGCAGCAGCCGGGGCGGGCGTCGGGAAGCCTCCGCGCCGGCCAGCGCGATCGCCTCGACCTCGTCGGCGAGCCGGGCGAGCACGGCGGTGACGGCCAAGGGGTCCAGCCCCATCAGGCGGGTCGCGGCGGTCGCGGGTCCGGTGACCGTGGTGTGGGCGGCGACCAGGGCGGCGTCCGAGGGACGCAGGCCCGCGCCCGCGGCGACCATGCCTAGTGCGCACGGGTGGTGCGGTGCACGTGGACCGGGCGGCACGGGCCAGGCGGCCCGGCCCGCTCGCAGCAGCGTGCGCCCCTGAGCCCGGCTCGCGTCGCGTTGGGCGGGGGAGGGCATCCGGGCGTCGAGCTCGGCGTCCAAGGTGGCGATGGTGGTGGGTGTGACGATGGTGACGGGTGTGACGGATGCGGTGGGGACGTGGTCGGCGTGTGGCGCCCGCGTCGCGGGACCCGGCTGCGTGCCGGCCCGGCAGGCCGCGGCCGCGAAGGCCGCGGCGACCAGGCCGGNNGNGNNNNGCCGTCCGACGAGGAAGGCCGCCAGGTCGGACAGGTTCGCCAGACTCCCGTCCGTCACCGCTGCTTCAACACCGCCCGAGTGGGCGTGACCTCCCGTGGGCATCCGGCCGTCCGCGAGGACCAGCAGCGTCGCCCGCTGTCCGGATCGCCCGGTCGGACCAGCCACGTCCTCGGTCCCGCCGTCCCGTGCGGTATCGCCCTCAATCGTCACCGTAGCCGCTCCCGGCGTTAGTCAGTGTCCGAACCGCTGTGGCGTTTACATTCATCGGGCCCGGAAGCCTCTGGATACGCAGTGACAGCCGTGGTAAGAACCGTCAGAACACTCAGAATCAGAACATTCAGAACAGGAAGTAGCGCTGGGTCATCGGGAGTTCGCTCACCGGATCCGCCTCGATCGCCTCACCGTCCACCGTGACGGTGAACGTGTCGGGGTCCACCCGGATGTCCGGTGTCGCGGTGTTCTCGGGAAGATCCGCCTTGCCGCGGCGGCGCACATCCGCGACCGGCACCACCGGGGTGGCGAGCCCCAGCCGTCCGGGCAGCCCGTCCTCGATCGCCGCCGGGGCAACGAAGATCAACGACGACGCGGCGGCCGGACCACGGGCGGCTCCCCACATCGGCCGGGGCAGCACCGGCTGCGGGGTCGGGATGGAGGCGTTCGCATCGCCCATCGCGGCCCAGGCGATGAACCCGCCCTTGAGGACCAGCGACGGCCGCACCCCGAAGAACGCCGGGTCGTACAGCACCAGGTCGGCGAGCTTGCCGGGCTCCACCGAGCCGATCTCCGCGTCCAGGCCGTGCGCCACCGCCGGGCAGATCGTGTACTTGGCGATGTAGCGTCGGGCCCGGGTGTTGTCGGCCCGATCGTCGCCGGCCAGGGACCCGCGCCGGAGCTTCATCACATGCGCGGTCTGCCAGGTACGCAGGACGACCTCGCCGATCCGGCCCATCGCCTGCGAGTCCGAACCGATCATCGAGATCGCGCCCAGGTCGTGCAGGATGTCCTCGGCGGCGATCGTCGACGGCCGGATCCGGCTCTCGGCGAAGGCCAGGTCCTCGGGCACGCTGGGGTTGAGATGGTGACAGACCATCAGCATGTCGAGGTGCTCGTCGAGGGTGTTGACGGTGTGCGGGCGGGTCGGATTCGTCGATGACGGCAGCACGTTGCCGGCGGCCGCGACCGTGATGATGTNCGGGGCATGCCCGCCGCCGGCCCCCTCGGTGTGGTACGCATGGATCGCCCGGCCGGCGATGGCGGCCAGCGTGTCCTCGACGAAGCCGGCCTCGTTCAGGGTGTCGGAGTGCAGCGCAACCTGGACGCCGGCGGCGTCGGCGACCCGCAGGCAGGCGTCGATTGCGGCCGGCGNCGTCCCCCAGTCCTCGTGCAGCTTGAAGCCGGCCGCCCCGGCGCGCAGCTGTTCCCACATCGACTCGTCGCTGACCGTGTTGCCCTTGCCGAGTAGGACAACGTTGACCGGCCAGTCGTCCAGCGCGGACAGCATCCGCGCCAGGTTCCAGGATCCGGGCGTCACCGTCGTCGCCTTCGTGCCCTCGGCCGGGCCGGTGCCGCCGCCGATCAGCGTGGTGATGCCGGCGCCTAGCGCCTCCGGAACCTGCTGCGGGCAGATCAGATGGACGTGGCAGTCCACCGCGCCGGCGGTGAGGATCTTCCCGTTACCGGCGATGATCTCGGTGCCGGGCCCCATCACCAGCTCGGGATGGACGCCGTCCATTGTGTCCGGGTTGCCGGCCTTACCCAGCGCGACGATCCGGCCATCGCGGATCCCCACGTCGGCCTTGACCACACCCCAGTGGTCGAGAACGACGGCGCCGGTGATGACGAGGTCGGGCGCACCCTCGGCGCGGGTTGCCAGGGACTGCCCCATCGACTCACGGATGACCTTGCCGCCCCCGAAGACGGCCTCGTCACCGGTCCCGGTGCCCGCCGGCCCGCGGCTGCGGTCCTCCGTCACCTCGATGAACAGGTCGGTGTCCGCGAGCCGGATACGGTCGCCGACCGTGGGGCCGTACAGCGCCGCGTAGCGGGAGCGGTCGAGTCGGCTCACGAACCCTCTCCCTGAAAGCCCGATATATCCTCGATCGTCGCGGTGTCCGCAATCCGGGTGCCGCTCGCGGCGTCCAACGGGCCGGCCGATTCCGGCCGCAGGCCCGGCACGACCCGGGCGCCGGCCAGCGGCACCAGTTCGATCTCGCGTTCCACGCCGGGTTCGAAGCGGNCCGCGGTGCCGGCGGGCACCGCGAGCCGGTGGCCCCAGGCACTCGCCCGGTCGAAGTCGAGAGCGGGGTTCGCCGCGGCGAAGTGGTAGTGCGAGCCGACCTGCACCGGCCGGTCGCCCATGTTACGGACCAGCACCGTGCGTACCGGGCGTCCGGCGTTGATCTCGACGGGATCGTCGCCGGTCAGGATCTCCCCGGGGATCACGGGATCGGCCGGTGGACGGTGACCAGCTTGGTGCCGTCCGGGAAGGTGGCTTCGACCTGCACCTCGCCGAGCATCTCCGGCACGCCCTCCATGACGTCGTCCCGGGTGAGCACGGTTCGCCCGGCGCTCATCAGGTCCGCGACGCCGCGACCGTCCCGCGCGCCCTCCAGCAGGAACGAGGTGATGATCGCGGTCGCTTCGGGATGGTTCAGCCGCAGCCCACGGGCTCGCCGTTCACGGGCGAGCCCGGCCGCCACATGGATCAGCAGTCGTTCCTGTTCATGGGGGCTCAGCAGCACGAATGCGAAGCCTAGCAGGTCGGGGAATGCCGCCGGCCTGGTTCGGTTCGGCGCGGTCCACGACATGCCGGCGACGCTCCGGCCCCGATGCTCGTCGGACATATCGGGGCGCAATGTGACGGTCAGGTGAACGGCGACGCTCTCGCAACCCAAGAAAAGTTTCGTCCAGGTTTCTGTCCCGACATTGCCGGGGACGCCGCGGGAGCCTGGTTCCGTCAACAGTAAGAATGGAGTTACTGGTAATTCACCCGGGCGCGATGGGACCGATACGCATCCTTTCTAGCGTCCGGGGAACCGCTCTGGCGTCCGGGGAACCGCTCGGGCCGGTCGGACCGACCGGCAGGTGGGGGTACGCCCGGAATGAGGCTGACAGGGGTTCGGTTGCTCACACTGGTCTTNGGGCGGGGCCGCGCTGCGGTCGGCATGATCGCCGGGATCGTCGTGTTCTTCCCGTCCCTGGTCAACATGGTGTTCCACCCGCGTTACCGGCTGGCTCCGGCGCATGGTGGGTAATGACACGTGGCAAACAACAATCACGCCATCGCCGCCCTCCCGGCGGGTGGTGCCGGTCCGCCGACTCCGGGGACACCCGGCTTGTCTTGGAGTAAAGGAAGTAATGGGGGTGATTTCGCCGTTGGTCATACGTGATCCCGTTCCGGGCGTGCCGCCATCGGATGCAGACTCGGTGCTGACCGGCAGACGAGAGGCCGCCATGAACGCCGAACGCTCCAGCCGGGGACCCCGACTGATGACGGTGTCCGGCGGGGCGTCCCAGCCGACCGTCTCCTCTGCCACGCCCCACCGATCGGCGACCCCGGCCCGCACGGCGGCGTCGGGCACGACCTCCTCCACCACCGCTCCCGCGGTCGACCCGCGTGATCCGGCGGCGGCTCCTGGTCCGACCGGGCAGGCACCCGTGGNCGGCGCGGACCTGCTGCGTCCGTCCGAGGCACAGCTCGCTCGACTGCGTCGGGTGGCCGCGGGTGAGGAGGAAGCCGACCTCGTCATACGCGGTGGGCTTGTCGTCGCCGTCCACAGCGGTGCCGTGGCTGCGCGGGACATCCTGATCGTGGGGTGCTACATCGCCGCGGTCACGAAGCCGGGAACGTTGGCGGGTCGGCGCTCGCTCGACGCCGCCGGCAGATTCGTCCTGCCGGCCTATGTCGACGCCGGCCTGCGTGTCGAGGAGACGCTGCTCACTCCGGGGGAACTGGCTCGCCTGATCGTCCCGCGGGGAACCGTCACCCTGGTGACCGACCCGGCCGTCCTGGTCGCGCTGGGCGGTCTGCGCGGTGTGGATCTGGTGACGGGATCCTCGACCCCGTTGCGGGTGCTGGTCCGAGCGGGGCAGGTGCCCGGGAGGCAGGTCCCCGGGACCGGGGCGCCCGCAGCCCCGGTCGTCGAGGTGCCTCCGATACCGCCCGCCTCCGCGCTGACCGCGCTGTCCTCGGTAGGGGCGGCGCCCGTCAAGTCGTCCGCCACGGAGGCCGGCGGTCTGCTGTGGGCGGCCGGCAGCGGGGCCGAGCCGGTCCGGGGCAGGGCCAGATCGGTCGCGGAGCTTGCCACGGTCGGGCATCTCGATCACGACGTGCGACTCGCGGTCGGTCGGGGGATGGGCCAGATCGACGCCATCCGGCGGTTCTCCCTGCTCCCCGCCCGCAGGCACGATCTGGAACCCACCCTGGGGTCAATCGCGCCCACCCGCTTCGCTGATCTCCAGGTCGTCTCCTCCCTGGCCGGAACCGCGCCGCCCGACGTGGTGGTGGCGGGTGGCCGGATCGCCGCGGAATGCGGCCGACCCCTGTTCGACAACCTCGACATCTCGCCCGCCTGGGCCACCAGCCGGACACGACTCCCGGCGAACCTGCACGCCGGCTCCTTCACATCACTCGGCCTGCGACGGTCCCACCGGCAGGATGCCAGTGTGGTCGTGGTGAGCGTCGATCCCCCCCGCGACCCGGGGACGGCGCCGCCCGTCGGTGGACCAGCGCGGGCGTTGCGGATGACCGGGACGGGCCAGGTCTCCGGCCTCTCCCACCCGCGTGGACTCCGTACCGTGCGGGTGGAACCCACCCTGCGGGACGGCTGGGCGGTAGCCGATCCGTCTCGGGACCTTCTCAAGATCGCAATTTTCGGTCGGGACGGCTCCTCGGACGAGATCGACGTCGGGCTGCTCCGCGGGTGCGGGCTGACCCGGGGCGCGCTCGCGGTCACGACGGCGGAGCCGCCGGGGCATCTGATCGTCGTCGGGGCGCGGGACGACGACATGGTGACCGCCGCTCGGGCCCTCGAGGGCATGGGCGGGGGCTACGTGGTGGTCGACCAGGGCTGGGTGCGGGCGGCGTGCGCGCTGCCCCTGCTCGGGGTGATGAGTGACGCACCCTGGGAGGCGGTGCTGGGAGAGCTGGCCGCGGTGGACACGGCCGCAGCCGATCTCGGCTGCCGGCTGCCGTTCCCGCTGCGCACGCTGGCCGGATGGGGCTGCGCCCTCTACACCCGGCCCTGACCTCCACACCCGGCCCTGACCGGCGTCGCTGGATCAGCGGGCGCTCCGGGGCCCAGGGCGGGGAGCGTGGTGCACTCACCCGAGGCCACGAAGCGCCAGCCGTGCCGCAGCGCCGGGTCGATAGACGGCGCGACATGTCCACCTCAAACCTGTCGCATCCCTCTCCACAGTTCGCGCCAGCATCGGTAAGGTAACACTGGGTGACGTTGGGGGTGTTGGTCTGGGTCGGTGCGAGTGGAAGCTGGCGATAACACGGGTGAGATAGCGCAGGTGAGGTGATGAACGCTGCCGCCAAGCAAGATCAGAACTACGTCACTGAGCGTCTGTCTTGATGAACATCCACGTAACCTTCCGCCGTTATGGTCGGTTCTTATGCAGCGTTCGTCCGCCTGCCTGACCCCCGGATCGCCGGCTGGCTTCCCGCGTCATCCCCTCCCGCGCTTCCTTCCACTGGTCGGACCATTGGTCGGATCGGGCGGGGGAGGCCGCTGTGACGACTAGCGGTGCGACGGCCGTCATGTTCCGTCCACGTACGGTAGGGGAGGCAGTGGAGATGCTGGCGACCGCCCATGACGCTGGCAGGGCGGTCGATCTGCTGGGCGGCGGCACCGATCTCGTCCCCGCCCTCCGGTCCGGCGAGCGTCGGCCGGGGGCGGTAGTCGCCCTGCGCCGGGTCCTGGAACTGCGGGTCCGCGGCGCCGGGGCGGATTCGCTCACCGTCGGTGCGGGCGTGACTTACACCGACCTCGCGGGCTGGTCACTGTCGCCCGGCCTCGCCCTCGCCGCCCGGGTGGTCGGTTCCGCGCAGATCCGCAACCTCGGCACGGTCGGTGGCGCGCTGGGCTCGGCACGTCCCACCGGTGACCTGCTCACCTTCCTCACCGCCGCCGACGCCGAGATCCTCGTGGCCTCGCCGCGCGGACCCGGCCGGATGACGCTGCCCGCGTTCCTCGCCGACGGGCTCGCCCCCGACGCCCTGGTCACCGCGGTAAGGCTGCCGCGGCCGGCCGGACCGCAGAGCTATCTCAAGATTGGGGGCAGGCAGGCCGCCTACCAGGCGTTGGTGTCGTGCGCCGTCCTCGTCGACCGGATGCGCCATCGACTGGCCTGCGCGATCGGGGGGGTGGGTCGGCTGCCGATCCGGATGACCGTCGCCGAGCGGTTCGCACACGACGCGGTGGACTGGTCCGCAGGGGCCGCGTCCTCGTCGGCGGCCCGCCGGTTCGGTGAGCTGGTAAGCGAGGCGGTCTCGCGGGTCGGGCCGGAGCTCGCGGCGGGNCCGCGGGNCTCCGCCGACTACCGCCGGCATGCTGCCGGCGTGCTGGCCGCCCGGGCGTTCACCCGATGCCTGGATGCCGCGGGGGCGCCGGTGGACCCCCGAGTCGAGCGGGACGTCCGGCCATGACCGCCCGTTTCGCGAGGGAAGTCCCGGCCGGACCGCCGGCCGGGTCGTCCTGGCCGGACGACGGCGTCGTCGCGCCATATCACCTCCATGTCGACGGCTTCCTGCACACGGTGGCCGGCGCCTGGATCGGGGACTCCCTGCTCACCGTCCTGCGGGACGTCATCGGGGTGACCTCGGTGAAGGACGCGTGTGAGCAGGGGCGCTGCGGTGCCTGCTCCGTTCTCCTGGACGGCCGGTTGGTGGCGTCCTGCACGGTGCTCGCCGCGGACGCCAACGACGCCCAGGTGAGCACCGTTGCCGGTCTGAGGACGGCGGGACCCGCCAGGGCCGTGCGGGCGGCGTTCCTCGAGGAGGGTGCCGTGCAGTGCGGCTTCTGCACCCCCGGGTTCGTGGTCGCGGTGACGGACCTGCTCACCCGGCGGCCGGATGCGGACGAGGAGGAGATCAGGGAATCGCTGGCCGGCAACATCTGCCGGTGCACGGGTTACGGCCGGATACTCGCTGCCATCAGAACAGTGCAGGCTGAGCGGGGCACCCTACTTTCGGGGGATGCACCTGCTCCGCCCCACCGGGGGGTGGGGCGATGAGTCTGGGNATCGGTCGTCCGGTGCGTCGTCCGGATGGGCCGGACAAGGTGACCGGCAGCTTCTTCTACGTTGGTGATCTGCGTGTTCCGGGGATGGTGCACGCCCGCACCCTGCGATCGCCCCATGCCCGGGCGCGGATCCGGCGCGTCGACGTCGACGCCGCGCGCCGGCTGCCCGGCGTCGTGGGGATGGTGACCGCCGCCGACGTCCCCGGCATGGCCACCTACGGGCTGATCGTCGCCGACCAGCCGGTGTTCGCCGCGACCGAGGTTCGGTACGCAGGGGAGCCGGTCGCCGCCNTGGCCGCGGTTGACGTCCGGACCGCGCGCCGGGCGCTCGCCGCGATCGAGGTGGACTACGAGCCGCTGGCACCTTCGACCGACCCCGACCGGGTATGGCAGCCGGATGCCGAGCCGCTGCATCCGGCGGGCAACCTGTACCGCGAGATCGAGCTGCGCCACGGGGATCCCGACGCGCTCGGCCCGGTGGTGGTCGAGGACCAGTACCTCGTCGGGATGCAGGACCAGGCGTTTCTCGCTCCCGAGGCGGCCCTGGCGATGCCGGCCGCCGATGGTGGGGTGGACCTGCGGGTGGCGACCCAGTGGCTGCATTCGGACCGGGAGCAGATCGCGGCCTGCCTCGGTCTCCCGGAGGAGCTCGTCCGTCTCACCCTGGCCGGTGTGGGGGGTGCCTTCGGCGGCCGGGAGGACGTCACCCTTCAGATCCACGGCGCCCTGCTCGCCCGGGCTACGGGGCTTCCGGTGCGGATCGCCTACGACCGGGTTGAGTCCTTCCTGGGCCATCCGCACCGGCATCCGGCCCGGATGTGGTTCCAGCACAGCGCCACCGCCGACGGAAACCTGGTCAGCGTGCGGGCACGGCTGGTGCTGGATGGCGGTGCCTACGCGTCGTCCTCGCCGGCGGTGCTGGCGAACGCGGTCACCCATGCCGCGGGTCCGTACCGGGTCCCGAACGCCCACCTGCACGGAGTCGTCGTGCGGACCAACAACCCCCCGTGCGGCGCCATGCGGGGGTTCGGGGTGCCGCAGGTGACCATCGGTCACGAGGCCCAGATGGACCGGCTGGCCGACGCCCTCGGCATGGATCCGGTGGACCTGCGCGTCCGCAATGCCGTCCGACCGGGGGATGTGCTGCCCACCGGTCAGGTGATGGGCGCACCGCTGCCGGCGCGGGAGGTCATCGAGGCGGTGGCCTCGCGTCCGCTCCCGCCGGCGATGCCGGCGAACGTCGCGGTGACCGCGTTGCCCGGCGGCCGACCGGCCGCGGCCGAACCGAGCCGGGTCCGTCGGGGGGTCGGCTACGCCCTGGCCTACAAGAACCTGCTCTTCTCGGAGGGCATGGACGACTCCTCCGTCGCCCGTGCCCGCCTGGAGCTGGCTGAGGACGGAACGGTACGGGTCCGGCTGCACAGCGCGTGCGCCGAGGTGGGCCAGGGGTTTGTGACGATCGCGGGGCAGATCGCCCGCACCGAGCTCGGCGTCGAACAGGTCGTGTTGGCGCCCGCGGACACCGCGGTCGGCAGTGCCGGATCGACCAGCGCGTCCCGGCAGACCTGGATGAGCGGAGGCGCCGTGCGCGGAGCCTGCGCCGCGGTCGCCGATCGCCTGCTCGCCCGGGTCGCCCGCACCGCGGGGCTGCCCGCGGAGGTCGTCGAGGCACCTCGACGGACGCTGACCGTCAACGCCGGGGAGATCGTCGGGGTGGAGGCCGGGTTGCGGGTTCCGCTCGCCGAGGCGCTGGCCGACGGGCCGATCGAAGCGGAGTACACCTTCCACCACCGGCGTACCTCCGCGCTGGACGCCGACGGACAGGGCGATCCGCACGTGGCCTTCGCCGCCGCGGCGCACCGCGCGGTTGTCGATGTCGATGTCGACCTCGGTCTCGTGCGGGTCGTGTCGATGGCGCTGGCCCAGGACTGCGGTACGGTGCTCAACCCCCTGGCGCTGCGTGGTCAGGTCGAGGGGGGAACTGCCCAGGGGCTGGGCCTCGCCGTCATGGAGGAGCTGGTCACGGTGGACGGGGTGGTGGTCAATCCCACGTTTCACGACTATCTGCTGCCGACCATCGCCGACGTCCCGGACCTCGATTTCGTCGCCGTCACCCATCCGCAGCCGGATGCGCCCTACGGGGTGAAGGGCGTGGGGGAGGCGCCTACCTGTACCGCGACCCCGGCGATCATCGCGGCGATCCGGGTCGCCGTCGGACGGGATCTGCGGCGCGTTCCGGTGCGACCCGAGGACCTCGTCACCATCTCTCCGACGACCGCGCCTCCGACGACCGCGCCTCCGACGACGCCGGGACAAGGTGTTCCGGCGGCATGAACGAGCCCACCGCGGACGTTCTGCCGGAGCGGCCACAGGCGCTACGGTCACGGCGAGTCGTGCTGCCCGGGGGCGAGCGTCCGGCAGCCGTGCACGTCGCGGACGGCCGGATCGCCGCGATCACCGCCGCGGACGAGATCCCTCCCGGGACCCTGGTCACGGACCTCGGCGAGCTGGCTCTGCTTCCCGGCGTGGTCGACTCCCACGTGCACATCAACGAACCGGGGCGGACCGAGTGGGAGGGGTTCGCGACCGCGACCCGGGCCGCCGCGGCCGGTGGTGTCACCACGATCATCGACATGCCGCTGAATTCCGTTCCGCCGACGACCTCGCTCGCCGCCCTGGCCGCCAAACGTGCGGTGGCGGCCGGCCAGGTCGCCGTCGACGTCGGCTTCTGGGGCGGCATCATCGGCGCCGACGCCCGCAACCTCGATGATCTGGCCGCCCTGCACGGCGCCGGGGTCTTCGGATTCAAGGCCTTCCTGGCCCCGTCGGGGGTCGAGGAGTTCCCGCACGTCTCGATGGACGTCCTCGGGGCCGCCGCCCGGCGCACCGCCCGGATGGGGGCCCTCACCGTCGTGCACGCCGAGGCGCCCTCCGTTCTCGCCCTGGCACCTCCCACCGTGGGGCGGGCCTTCGCCAGCTGGTTGGCGTCGCGCCCGCCGGCCGCGGAGACCGAGGCCGTGGCCGCGCTGGCGGCGCTGTCCGCCGCCAGCGGTGCCCGCCTGCACGTGCTGCATCTGGCGGCGGCCGATGCCCTCGACGACGTGCTCGCGGCGCGGGACGCGGGGTTGCCGATGACGGTGGAGACGTGCCCGCACTACCTGACCTTCACGGCCGAGGAGGTCCCCGACGGAGCTACCGTCTTCAAGTGCGCACCTCCCATCCGGGACAGCAGGAATCTGGACCGGTTGTGGGACGGGGTGGCCCAGGGCCTGTTCGCCGGGATCGTCACTGATCATTCGCCGTCCACTCCCGCGTTGAAGCAGATCGACGCCGGTGATTTCGCGGCGGCGTGGGGTGGCATCGCGTCTGTCCAGATCGGGCTACCCGCGGTCTGGACTCAGGCCCGGGCGCGGGGGCACACCCTCACCGACGTCGTCGGTTGGATGTGCGCCGGACCGGCCGACCTGGTAGGACTGGCCGGCAAGGGGCGCATCGCGATCGGCGCTGACGCCGATCTGGTGATCTTCGACGCNGATGCGTCGTTCCTGGTGGAGCCCTCGATGCTGCGCCACCGCCACCCGCTCACCCCCTATGCCGGACGCGTGTTGAACGGGGTGGTGCTGGCGACCTATCTGCGGGGGCGGCGAGCGGACGGGGATCGTCCTCCGCGGGGGCGGCTATTAGAGAGGTAGGCATCACCCGGCCGGGCCGCGGGACCGTCCGGCGTACCGGAGCCCTCCCCACGGATGTGATCCGATGCACCCACCGACGCGGACCACTCCCGAGGGAGCAGGCCCGAAGTACGCTTTGCGCCCCGCTAACACGTCGTCCCGTCCTGACCTGATCCGGTCCGCACGGTGGTGACGGGCCGTGCGGCCACCCGACGACACGTGAACAGTCCGGTTTCGTACGGCTGGTTGACCCCGTGAAAGGACCCGATGAGCGACGCGCCCGACCTGACGAATCTTGTCGATCTCGCGGCGGCCCGTTTCGGCGGTACGGTCGTGGCCGTCAACGACGAGTTCTTCGCGTTCGCCGAACGGATGCTGCTGCCCGAACCGCCGATCGTGCGGCCGGGCGTGTTCACCGAACGGGGCCAGTGGACCGACGGTTGGGAGACCCGTCGGCGGCGGGATCTTCCCGGATCCGACTGGGCCATCATCCGGCTGGGCTCACCCGGCATCGCCCACGCGGTGACCGTGGACACCACCCACTTCACCGGCAACGCTCCCGGGGCCGTCGAGGTGCACGGCGCCACCCTGCCCGGGTATCCCTCCGCGGCGGAGGTCGCCGAGGAGTCCGTGGCCTGGGTCCCGCTGGTGCCGCGGACGCCGATCGTGCCGGACGCGGCCAACGTGTTGCCGGTGGCTGACCAGGGCCGGACCCGCATCACCCATCTGCGCCTGACCATCCACCCGGATGGCGGAGTCGCCCGGCTGCGCGTGCATGGCACGGTGGTGCCGGACCCCCGGATGTTCGACCGGGTGACCTCCGATCTCGCCGCCGCCTACCTGGGCGGTGTCGTGGTGGCCGCCAGCGACATGCACTACGGTGACCGCCATAACCTGAACGCCTCGGGTGAGGCCCGGGCGATGGGAGAGGGCTGGGAGACCCGCCGGCGCCGTGGGGACGGCCACGACTGGGCGGTGGTCCGGCTCGCGACGCAGGGCACGATCGTGCGGGCCGAGGTTGACACCCGGCACTTCCGCGGCAACGCGCCCCGGGCGGTGGCCCTCTGGGCGGCGGACAACCCCGACCTTCTCGACCCCGACGACGTCACCGCGATCACCGAGTGGTACCCGATGCTGCCGCGGACCCGGGTGCAGCCGAACACCCGTCACCTTTTCGATCTCGAGGTCCCGATCCAGGCCACCCACGTGCGGGTCGACGCGATACCCGACGGCGGGCTGGCGAGGCTGCGGCTCACCGGCGCTCCGACGCCCGTCGGGCGGGAGGCGCTCGCGATGCGCTGGTTCGACGCGTTGTCCCCGGACGCGGCTCGCGAGGAGCTGCTGGCCTGCTGCGAGTCCGAGGACTGGGCTGCGGCCGTGGCGGCCCGTCGGCCCTTCGGGACCCTCGCGGCCCTGCTGCCGGCAGCCGAGCAGGAATGGTGGAACCTGCCCGCATCGGCCTGGCTGGAGGCGTTCACCGCGCATCCCCGGATCGGGGAGCGCCCGGCCCACACGCCCGCCCCGCCCACCACGGCGAGGGCGACCGTGGTGTCCCTCGACGCCCCCCGACGGGAGCAGGCGGCGATGGACCAGGCGACGGCGGAAGTCAGGGCGGCCTTCGAGCAGGGAAACGCGGCCTACGAGGAGCGCTTCGGCTACATCTTCCTGGTCCGGGCGGCGGGCCGCGACGCGGAGGAGATGCTCGCTCTGCTGCGGGCACGGCTGGACAACGATCCCGCGGACGAGCTGCGCATCGCGGCCGGTCAGCAGGCTGAGATCACGGCCCTGCGCATCAGGCGCCTGATCACCGGCGCCTGATCACCGGCGCCTAGGTCGAACGACCGTGGCACAATACTGTTCATCTTTGCTGCCAGGCGGTGATGAGTTCGGCTGGGCCGTAGGATGCGGCGAGACCGGTGGCCGCAACTCCGCTGCGGCTGATGGCGACCAATGGCAGCGGAAGGTTCGTGAGCGCCGCCCGGTGTTTCCGCAGTGCCGCCAGGTCGTGGTCATCGAACGGTGCGCGTTCCAGCCATGTGACGGAGCCGAGGAAGTACAGCTCCTTGGCGACCGGTTCCCGGTCGGTGCCGACGACGTCGATCTCGACAGTGTTGGAGCGGTTCCAGTAGGCGCCGACAGCCGGGGGTACCGGCGTATCCACCACGGTCGACCAGGAGCGGTGTGGTGCGATGGTCAGCCCGGATGGTGGGATGGTCGAGGCCCGACCCGGGCCGCGGCGACGGAGGACGCGACCGAGGAGGCGTGGTGAGTCTGTCCNCCCATGTCCTGGACACGGCCACGGGGCGGCCAGCCGCCGGGCTGCCGCTCCGGTTGGAACGGGCGGTGCGTACCCTTGACGGCACGACCACGGGCTGGATCGCGGTCACCGAGGCCGTCACCGACGACGACGGCCGGGTGGCGGATCTGCCGGCGACCATCCCAGGCCCCTGGCGGCTCGTCTTCGACACCGCGAGCCGCTCGGCGTTCTTTCCCGAGGTGACCATCGCGTTCGTGATCGAGGACCCGGCGGGTCATCATCACGTCCCGCTGCTGCTCGCTCCGTTCGGTTATTCGACCTATCGGGGGAGCTGACCCGCCCTGGATGGCGGGTGTCGTCAACCCGCGGCGACCGGTCTGCCGCCGAAGCGGTTGACCGTCACCCGGTCGAGACCAGCCGCGGTCAGGCTCGCGTCGTCCAGCAGGCCGGCGTCGAGCGCCCGCAGGACGTGCCCGGCGAGCGCGCGGCCGGTGGCCGGCTCGTCGGCGACCGCTCCCGGATGCCGGGCGGTGGCGTACGTGGTGGCGTACGCGGTGGCATAGGAGGAAAGCCGGCCCAGCGCCTCGTCGAGCCCGGCCAGCAGGCAGCCGGCCACCGCCGCGTGCCGGCTCACCAACTGACCCGGATGCAGATCCCAGCCCTGGTAGATGCCCCGGTACCAGGCGCGGCGCACCAGTTCGGCGTGCCGCCGCCAGGCCCGGTGGACACCTCGGCCCGCCGTGTCCTCGACAGTTGCGGTGCCCTCCGTAGTTGCGGTGCCCTCCGTCGCGTCCGTCGGGCTCTCGATCGGCAGCAGGTTCGAGGACCCGTCCGCGACCCGGATTCCGGTGCCGGCGGTGACGAGCTGCATCAGCGTGGTGGCGTACTCCACCGCCGGATGGTCGCTGGCCTGGTGCGCGGCGGTGATGCCGAGAGCCGCCGAGTAGTCGTAGGTGCCGACGTGCAGCCCGACGAGGCGTCCAGGGCCCAGTGCAAGACCGGTCTCGACCAGCGCCGGCAGGGCGAGAACCGCGGCCGGGGTCTCCACCTGCACCTCGAAGGGCACCGGGGCGATGTCGAGGCGTTGCTCTAGTTCGGCGAGCAGATCGGCGAAGACCGCGACCTGCGCGGCGGCGCTCACCTTGGGCAGGGTCAGCACCAACCCGGCGGGTGGGCCGTCGTCGCCGGCCAGCGCCGTGAGGAAGAGGTCCAGGCTGCGCAGTCCCCGGTCCCGGAGGGCCGGGTCCAGCGACTTCATCCGCAGGCCGTAGGACGCGGGCAGGGCGTCCGCCGCCGCGGCGGCGCGCAGGGCGACGGCCGCCGCGACGGCGTCGGCGTCCTCGGTGTCGTCCATCCGGACGCCGTAGCCGTCCTCCAGGTCGATCCGCAGATCCTGCAGCGGTTCAACGGTCAGCGCGTGCAGCACGTGTGCGTGGACCGGCTCGGCGATGACCGGGTCCGGGTCGCCCCCGGTGGCGGCGGCGAGCCTGGCCGGGTCGGTGCCGCGGGCGGCCAGGAGCTCCCGGGCTGCCTCCCCCCAGGCCAGCACAATGTCCGGGCGCATCCGGTCGGCGGGCAGGTAGCAGGTGTGCACCGGCTGGCGGGTTCCCGGATCACCGGGATGACGAGCGATGACCGCCGTATCGATCGGTGCGAGCGCGGCGGTCAGACGGGCGACGACATCGGTCGGCAACGTCGGCATGCCCCCAGTGTCGGCCTCACGTACACCGCCGGATACCTCCCCCGGCGGGATGCCCCTGTCCGCTTCTACAGCTGCACGCCCACGCGGACGGCGAAGGCGCGCAGTTCATCCGGCCCGCGGCCGCCCTGGTCCTGGACCGGTCGAGGCCGCCGCCGGTGCGATGCGCACCGATCGGGGGGGTCGATACGCGGCACCGGCGGCGGCTGCTGGGGGGTGACGTCCCGGCGGGNGTCGCCGGAACGCCATCGCCGGGGCCGAACGGGTGACGTCGCCAACCGACCCGGACTGGCCCATTGCTTTGTATCAAACACCTCGCGGAGGTATCCCACCAGGGTCGGTCCCGTCGGCGTTCACCGGGCCCCGGCCGCCCTGGCTCCCGTCGTACCCGCGGCCCGCCCGGCGCCGGGAGCGGTTCCGGCATCAGCGATGCCGGCATCGTCAAAGGCTGCCTGCATGCCGGCGGCGAGCTCGCGGTGGCGGGCGAGCATCGCCGACAGGTCGGGATGCACCGGATGGCCGTCCAGGACGNCCGCGCGACCCGCGACCACCGTGTGGCGGGCCGCGACCGGGCCGCAGCGCAGCCACGCCTCGACGGGATCGGACAGCGCCCCGGCGAAGCCGACCCCGTCGAGGGGCCATGCCACCAGATCGCCCACCGCCCCGACGGACAGCTCGCCGATCTTCCCGGCCCGGCCGAGGCAGCCGGCCCCGCCCCGAGTGGCGATCTCCAGCGCGTCCCGGGCCGACATCGCCGCGGCGCCGTGCCGCAGCCGCCCGAGCAGCATCGCCGTGCGGGCCTCCAGCCACAGCGACGCCGAGTCCGCCGACGCCGAGCCGTCACAGCCCAGTCCCACCGGTNCCCCCGCCGCACGCAGCTCCGCGACCGGGGCGAGCCCACCGCCGAGGATCATGTTGCTGCTCGGGCAGTGCGCGACCCCGGTGCCCCAGGCGCCCAGCCGGGCCACCTCGGCGGGGTTCGGGCGGATGCAGTGCGCCACCCAGGCCCGGTCGCCGCCCCAGCCGACCTCGGCGAACTGGTCGATGGGACGCCGGCCGAACCGCGCGAGGCAGTACTCGTCCTCCTCGGGGTCCTCGGCGAGATGCGTGTGCAGCCGCACGTCGAGCGACTCGGCGAGCTCCGCCGTGGCCCGCATCAGCTCCGGGCTGACCGAGAACGGTGAGCAGGGCGCCAGGGCGATCCGCACCATGGCGCCCGGCGAGGGGTCGTGATGGCGGGCCACCAGCCGGGCCGACTCGGCGAGGATCTCGTCGTCGTCCTGCACCACCGAGTCGGGCGGCAGTCCGCCGTCCTTCACCGACAGCGACATCGATCCGCGGCTGGGATGGAAGCGCATGCCCAGCGCCGTCGCCGCGGCGATCTCGGCGGAGACGAGGTCTCCGCCCCCGCGCGGATGCACATACAGGTGGNCCGTGGTCGTCGTGCAACCGCCGAGGGCGAGCTCGGTGAGCCCGACGTAGGCGGAGACGTGCACGGCCTCCTCGTCCAGCCGGGACCACAGCGGGTACAGGGTCGACAGCCAGGTGAACAGCGTGCCGTTCAGGGCCGGAGCGAACGCGCGGGTGAGGTTCTGGTACATGTGGTGATGCGTGTTCACCAGGCCGGGAGTGATCAGGCAGCCGTCCGCCCGCAACGTGCGCACGGCGGGAGGCGGTGGCTCGTCGGGACCGCCGAGGGCGCTGACCAGGCCGTTCGTCACTGCGATCCACCCGCCGCGGATCTCCCGGCGGTCGGCGTCCACCGTCGCGACCAGTTCGGCGCCGACGACGACCAGGTCGGCGGGAACGGGAACGGCGACGGGACGGGAGACGGCGGGCGTGGCGGACGTGGGCATGGCGGGCATGGCGGACGTCAGCGTGGGGGCCTTCTGCGGATCGGCCATGGCCGCTGATTCTGCGGCCGGCACGTTACGGTCGGGTGAAGCGTCCGTGCCCGGGAGGTCGTGGCGTGCCAGGTGACGTGAGCAGGTGTGCGGGGTCGGCTGGCGGGCCGGTCGGCGTGACGGTCGGCGTGACGGTCGTGGCCACCCCACCAGTCATCATGATCGACGATTCGGGTGATCCCCGGGTCGACGACTACATCTCGTTGACCGACGTCGCGCTGCGCCGTCGGCGGGAGCCGGCCGACGGGCTGTTCATCGCCGAGGGTGAACGAGTGATAACCAGGGCGCTGCGGGCCGGCTACCGGCCGCGCTCGGTCCTGGTCTCGCCGGCGCGCCTGGCGGCCGTGCCCGCGGACCTCGGCGTTGACGTCCCGGTGTACGTCGCGGGACCCGACGTGCTCGCGGCGATCACCGGCTTCGAGGTGCATCGGGGGGCGCTTGCGGCGATGGGCCGCCAGCCGCCCCGCGCCGCCGCCGACCTCCTGGTCGATGCCCGGCGGGTACTGGTGTGTGAGGACATCGTGAGCCACACCAACCTGGGGGCGATTTTCCGTTCGGCCGCGGGACTCGGGATGGACGCGGTGCTCCTGAGCCCGCGCTGCGCCGATCCGCTCTACCGGCGTTCCGTGCGGGTGTCGATGGGGGAGGTGTTCGCCGTCCCCTACGCCCGGCTCGAACCCTGGCCGGAGGCCCTTGGTCTGCTGCGGGATGCCGGGTTCACGCTGCTGGCGCTGACTCCGGCGGCGGACGCCGAGGATCTTGGCTCCTTCGCGGCCGGACTCACCCCCCGCGCCGCGCCCGCGCTTGCACCTGCGCCCGCACCTGCGCCCGCACCTGCGCCGGTGCCGGCGGCGGCCCGGGTCGCGCTGCTGCTGGGCACGGAGGGCGCCGGGCTGTCGGCGGCGGCACAGGCCGCGGCGACGGCCCGGGTCCGGATTCCGATGGCGCACGGGGTCGACTCGCTGAACGTCGCGGCGACCGCCGCCATCGCCTGCTACCTGCTGGGCCGCCGTTGAGCCGCCGGGTTCAGGATGCGAGCCAGCGGCAGCCGGGCAACGGCAGGTTCCGCAGCACCCAGAAGGCGATGATCAGTATCGGAACGGCGGGAAGCAGGCGGGNCGGNACCCNGGGNAACGGGNGGNGCCNGCCGGCCGCCCNCGCCNCCGCCACGATCCAGCCGAACACCAGCATCGGGGCGGCGATGACGAAGTAGACGTTGTAGTCGGCCGCGGCCGCGAGGTGTCCGTGCAGGAGCTGGTGCAGGCCGCGGAGGGTGCCGCAACCAGGGCAGTCCAGGGACGTGGCCCACCGGAACGGGCACATAGGGTAGTGGCCCGGCTGGGCGGGGTCGACGAGGTACACCCGGCCGCAGACGCCGACGGCGGCTACACCGAGCACGGCGAAACCCGCCAACCGGGCCCGCGGTGACCAGACCCGGCCCGCGCCGATAATCGTCCCCGGGGTGCCCGGGGTGCCCGGGGTGCCCGGGGTGCCCGGGGTGCCCGGGGTGCCCGGGGTGCCCGGGGTGCCCGGGGTGCCCGGGGTGCCCGGGGTGCGCAGAGCCATGGCCGCGCCGGTCGGTTCCGACGCCGTGGGTGCCGGGTGGTCTGGGTGCGGTGCCGCGACCTCCACCGGAGAAGCGTAACCGGGGCGCGGANCAGTGGGTGGCGGACCGGGGGTGGCGGACCGTGGGACAGTGGAAGGGCCCGATCGGAGGGACGGATGACGGCACGAAACGGCGATCGTGAGCCGGGTCCGGACGCGCCCGGCTACGCGGGGCTCGCGACCTTCTGCGGACTGCCCTGGCTGCCCGGGACGGAGGCGCTGGCGGCCCGCCGGCCCGACGTTGCCGTCGTCGGTGCTCCGTTCGACATCTCGACGACCCACCGTCCCGGCGCCCGGTTCGGCCCTCGGGCGATGCGGGCCAACGCCTACAACCCCGGCACCTACCATCTCGACCTCGGTATCGAGATCTTCGACTGGCTCGACGTCGTTGACGCTGGCGACGCGCACTGTCCGCATGGGCTCACCGAGGCGTCCCATCGCAACATCCGGGCCAAGGTCGCGCGGATCGCCGGGCTCGGCACGATCCCGCTCGTCATCGGTGGCGACCATTCGATCACCTGGCCGGCCGCAACCGGCGTGGCCGACGCCGTGGGCTGGGGTGAACTCGGTCTGCTGCACTTCGACGCGCATGCCGACACCGCGGACGTCATCGACGGCAACCTCGCCTCGCACGGCACTCCGATGCGACGGCTCATCGAGTCCGGTGCCGTGCGTGGACGCAACTTTGTCCAGGTGGGGCTGCGCGGCTACTGGCCGCCGCCGGACGTTTTCGCCTGGATGCGCGAGCAGGAGATGACCTGGCATCTCATGCACGAGATCTGGGAGCGGGGCAGCCGTGACGTCGTCGTGGACGCGATCGCGCAGGCCACGGACGGGTGCCGGGCCATGTACCTGTCGGTCGACATCGACGTCCTGGATCCGGGGTTCGCGCCGGGCACCGGCACCCCGGANCCNGGGGGGATGNCCCCGGCCGACCTGCTGCGGGCGGTCCGTCAGATCGCGCTCGACACGCCGCTTGTGGCCGCCGACATCGTCGAAGTCNCCCCGCCGTACGACCACGCGGAAACGACGGTCAACAGCGCCCATCGCGTCGCCATGGAGGTCTTCGCGGGACTTGCCTACCGCAGGCGGGAAGCCGCCGGTGGCGTTCCGGACCTGCCCGGGTCGGCCCCGGCCTGAGCCGCCCTCCGTGGTAACCGTCCGTGGCAACCGGGAGTCGGTTGGACCGTCGACCGAACCATCGGCGTTTCGTATTCCCGCGAGTGCTTCGTATTCCCGCGAGTACGCAGAGCGCCCTTATTCCAGGTGCAGTGCGCCCTCCTCAGCCGTGCGTGCATCCACGTCCGGCGTGACGATGCTGGGAATGGCGAAGTTCGCGTCGTAATCCTCCGCGAGGGTCGTCGTCCCCTCGCCGTACGCGTCCGCATCGAGAACAGCCCCGGACTCCCGCCGCTCGGCTTCCAGGTAGGGGTCGGCGTCCGGCGTTTCCGCGGCGAGTTGCCGATCGAAGGACGGCCCCGCACGCTCCTCACGCGGTGTGCTCGGATAGCGGACGCCGGCACTCGGTCTGTCGGGCGCGTCCCAACTGTCGTCCAATGGATCTCGGCCGGCATCCGTCGAGCCGAGATCGTCGCTGTCGAGCATCTCCGCGGGTTCCAGGGGAGCATCCTCGCGGTACCACGGCTGTTCGGAGTCGGCTGTGATGGAACCAGGGTCGAACTGCTCGGAACCCGAGGCTGGCTGCGCCATGGCTGTCTCCCTGACCGGCCCACGGACGCGGCGCGGCCTGCTTGGGACATCCCGCAACATTCCGCCCAGCAAAGCGAGTCCGGCCACTGTTGATATCGGTGCGTCCCGGGCCGCTCCCGGCACGCCTCGCCGCATGACCTTCCCGGCGACGGCCGGGCTAAGCCCGCCGCCGTGGTCCTTGCTCGCCGTGGCCCCATGGTTCGACCACCGTCTGGTTCTCGCGGATGATCCTCGTGGACGGCGTGTGCGGATGATCCCGGCGCCGGTCGCGGATCCGGCCGTGGATCCGCGCCACCTTCGCCCGGGCCTTCGTCCGCTTCACCGACCCTGCCGCGTGCGGGACAGCTCCCGCTGCGCCCGGGCGAGGCGCTGCCGGTCGCGGCGTGAACGACGTGGATCAGGCGACNGGGNGGGGGTGTGTGCCGCCGCGGNCNGGGCGCCCGCCGAGAGTGGCATTGCGAGTGCCATCGGCAGCGGGACGGACACGGTTACCGCGTGGGGTGACCCCGCTTGTCGGCGAATAGGAGATGGCGTATACCGTCCCGCTTTGTGGCTACTGTTGCTGACCGGATACTCGACCAGCTTGCCAAAGTTCCCGCGGGTTTGGACGACGGCAGGTTGGCGGCGGCGATCGGGGCGAGCCGGGGCACGGTGAACCAGGTCTGCCGGAAGCTCGCGCAGGCGGGGCGGCTGGACCGGGGGCAGGGTCCCGACGGCCTGATTCTCAACCGTCTGACGCTCGCGGCGACCTCGCCGCCCGAGGAGTCGGAATCCGCCGATGTCGTCCCCTCGGCCGATGTCGTCCCCTCAGCGCTCGTCGAGGAGGTCACTTCTCCCGCCGTGGCCGAGCCTGTTCCCGATGCGTCCGCGTCGGTCGAGTTCCCGTCGGCCCAGCCTGTTCCCGACGTCTCCGCGTCGGTTGAACGTGCTTCTGCGGGGTCTGAGCCTGCCGTCGCCGCAGCCGAGGCGGTCACGGCCACAGGCGCCGATGAGCAGGCGGTCGATGGCGAGCCGGTGGACGTGCCCGCCGAGCCGGCCGCCGAGGTCGTCGAGGTCATTGAGGTCGTCGAGCCCGGCCCGGTCGCCGAGGCGGGTGCGGCGCCGGCCGTGCCGGCGCCGGCCGTGCCGGCCCCGGGGCGCGCCGAGGATCCGGTCACGGTGATCGGCCAGGCCCTGGCCGCCCTGGACGAGGCGATGTCCGTGTTGGGCAGCACGATCGTCCCGGCCTCACTCGATGCGGTAGGTGGTGCGTCGCATGCCTCTCCGTCGCCGGGCGGTACGGTAACCGAGCTTTCCGGGGAGCAGGGGGCTCCCACGGAGCGCGCCGAGGGCGTCGGGGGTGGCAGCCGGCCGGTAGTCGGTGCGCCCCTGCCCACAGGGACGGCCGCGAGCCGGGAGACCCACGAGCCGGCGAGCGGGGGTACCGCACGCCGGGAAGGCGGGGAAGACGGGGCCGGGGGGAGCACCCCGACTTTGGAGAAGGCACCGGCCGATCGCGCGAGCACCGCACCGGTGCGTCGAAGCTGGTGGCGCCGAATGTTTGTCCGTAACGCCCATTGATGTAACTAGCGGTACATAGTCGGCAGTGGGACCGGCTGTCGTCAGCTGAAGCGTCGACGATGTTGATCGGCAATAACGTTTCGAGCGTCACCGATCTACCAGGGGAGAGCATGTCCATGCGAGCGAGATCGCTCGTCGCCGCCGCCGCCATTGTGCTGTCGTCGCTGGCGCTCGTCGCCTGCGGCAGCCGGGCCAGTAGCAGCGGAACGACCTCGGCCGGCAACAAACCGGCCGGGGTGTCGAACAATACAGCTTCGGATATCGGCGTCACGCCGACCGAGATCAAGATCGGTACAATCGCTGGCCTGAGCAGCGGTTTCGGACCGGACACGTTCTCCGCCTCACTGTACGGGGCGCGGGCCTATTTCAAGGCGCTCAACGCCGCGGGCGGAGTAAACGGGCGCACCGTGAACCTCGTCGAGTGTGACGACAAGGGCAGCGGGGACGGAAATGCGAACTGCGCGCACAAGCTCGTCGACGACGAGAAGGTCTTCGCGCTCGCCGGGGTGACGGCGTTCGACTACACGGGTGCGCAGTACATCAACTCCAAGGGTGTTCCGGATATCGGCGGCCAGCCCGTGTCCGCCGCCTACGATCAGTATCCGCACCTGTACTCGATCTACGGCAGCTATTATCCGCGCACCGGCAGCCGTCCCGGCTACAACGGCACGCTCTACGCGGGGACCGAGATCTACCGCTGGTTCAAGCAGAATCTGAAGACCAACGTCGCCGGGGTTGTGTACTACAACGTCGCCCCGTCGGAGCGGTACGCCAAGTCGATCGNGGACGGCCTGCGCAAGGAGGGCTACACGGTCGTCGAGGAGCAGATCAATCTCGGCGCCCCGAGTTGGGACGCAACGGTCCTCGACCTCAAGCGGCGCGGCGTCCAGATCGTCTTCGACGCGATGGACGACGGCGGTAACGCTCAGCTGTGCAACGCCATCGAGNCCCANAAACTGCCGATCACGGCGAAGGTGNCCCCGCCGCAGGGCTGGGCCAACAACATCCGCCAGGTCTACAGCGCCTCCCCGAACTGCCGGAACACGATCTACTCCACCGGCGGCACCGCCAACTATGCGGACACTCAGATTCCCGCGGTCGCCACGTTCCAGAAGGATCTGCAGGCGGCCGCGCCCGATCGGGTGGCCAAGATGAACCTGTGGATGCTCGAGGGTTACGCCTCGGCCCAGTGGCTGACCGACGCGATCCGCTCCTGCGGCGCCGACGTCACCCGCGCCTGCGTCGAGGCGTACATGAACAGCGGCAAGGACTACGACGGTCACGGCCTGCTCATCCCGACCGGCCGGAACTTCAAGAAGTCGCCTGAACCGCCGTCGCAGGAGGAGAACTGCCTCAACGTCGCCCGTTGGCAGGACTCGGCGAACGGCAACCAGGGTGGCTGGGTGACCCAGGTCAAGGACATGAACACCAACTGCTTCACCGTCCCGGATCTGCCCTACCCGGCCGGCTGATCTCTCGCGGGACCGCCTGCGTGATCCCGGGCCCCGGTCGGGGCAACCCTCCACGGCACCGCGGAGGGAACCTCGACCGGGGCCTTTCACATCGGGGGGCCTTTCACCGAGGCCTTTCGCGGCCCTACGCTCGGAATTCCTCCGGCCCGCCCGCGAAGGACCGCTCGCCCCGGTGCAGGACGTAGACCAGGTCCGCCATCGCCAGGGCCTGCTCGGTGTACTGGTCGGCGAGCACGACGGTGGTGCCCGNCGATGCGACCGTCGCAAGCCAGCCGAACAGGTCCGCGGCGACCTTCGGGGATAGTCCGAGCGACAGCTCGTCGACCATCAGGACCGAGGGGCGGGCCAGCAGGGCGCGGGCGAGTGCCAGCATTCGCCGCTCACCGCCCGACATCGATCCGGCCCGCTGCGTCAGCCGCTCCCGCAGCCGGGGGAACGACTCCAGCGCGGGGGTGATGTCGGGNTGCCCGCTGGCCTCCGCGATGATCTGCAGATTGTCCCGGACCGACAGGGTGGCGAAGACGGCCCGTTCGTCCGGCACGAGCATCAGTCCTCGGCGGGCCCGGTCGACGGTGGACACCTTGGTGATGTCCTCGCCGCGCCAGGTCAGACNGCCCGAACGCAGTGGGATCAGCCCGGCCAGCACCCGTAGGGTGGTGCTCTTGCCCGCGCCGTTGACCCCGAGCAGGGCGGTGACCTTGCCGGGGGGGATGGCAAGGTCCAGACCGTGCAGGACCTCCACGGTCCCGTAGCCGGCCCGTGCCCCGGTCAGTTCGAGTTCGGCCGTCGCCGTGGTCACCGTGCCTCCTGCGGCTGCTTCAGGACCGTTTCATCGTGGCGATGGGCAGCCTGGGCCAGGTACACCGACCGCACGGTCGGGTCGTCGCGGACGTGCCCGGGATCGCCGGACGCGACGACCCGACCGCCGACCATGGCGTACACCTGGTCGGCGACGGAGAAGACCAGGTCGACGTCGTGGTCGACGATCAGGATGCCGACCCCGTCGTCGGCGGTCCGGCGCAGCAGCTGCGAGAACCTGGCGGTCTCGTCGTTGTCCAGACCGCTGGCGGGCTCGTCGAGCAGCAGGATGTCCGGCTGGGCGCACAGCGCCCGCGCGAACTCGACCAGCCGCAGGGCACCGGTGGGCAGCGTGCCGGCGATGGTGTCCCGCAGGTCGGACAGGCCGAGGGAGCCGAGGGTTTCCTCGACGAGGCGGCTGACGTGTCCTCGGCCCTTNGACGCCAGGCCCAGCAGGCCGCCGGCATAGTCCCGGTGCCGGTTTTCCGCGCCGACAAGCAGGTTGTCCGCGACCGTGAGGGTGGGGAAGAGCGAGGGAACCTGGAAGGTCTGCACCAGACCACGCCGGGACCGGATGTCCGGCCGCATTTTTGTGATGTCGCTCTTGTCGAGCAGGACCTTGCCCTCGTCGGGCTGCTCGACCCCGGTCAGCAGGCTGAACAGCGTCGACTTCCCGGCACCGTTCGGGCCGATGAGGCCGGTGATCACGCCCTGGGGGGCGACAAGGTCGACGTGGTCGACCGCGGTCAGACCGCCGTAGCGGCGGACCAGGCCAACGGCCTGTAGCACGTGCCGACTCATACCCGACCTCCGTCCCGCAGGGAGGTCGCCGCCGCGGGTCCCGAACCCCCCTGCTCGTGGCCCACGTGACCTGGTGAGGTGGGGTAGACGTCGGCGGGCAGGCCACCGCGCTCGCCGCGGGGCGCGGGGGGCAGCAGCGGTGCGCCGCTCGACCGGGCCGCATACTCCTGCACCAGGGTCAGCAGGCTGGCCCCGAACGGGGTCGGCCGCGGCGAGCCCGGTGGCAGCACGGGCGAGGAGCGGCCCGGAGGCCAGCTCGCGGATGGCCCGGGCTGGGCGGCCCCCAGCGGCGCGCCGATCCCGGGGATCCCGGAGATCCCGGTGACGCCGGTGATGCCAGTGGTCGCTGGCAGGTATCCGACGGCGGAGATGCGCACCGGCACCGGACGCGGTGCCCGATGGTTGGGATCGACGAAGCCGTCCGCGAGGTGGAGGGCGAGCAGCCGCAGCAGACCCCGGACGGCCGAGGCCAGGCCGCCGGGCATCCAGCCGAGGGCGAGGGCGAGGATGCCGATGGCGAGGATCGAGGATCCGGCCGGCGCCAGTACGTCGATCGTGACGATGAACGCCGCGGCGACGATCGCGCCGGCCGCGCTGTCGGCGCCGAAGACGACCACGGCGGTGAACCACAGCAGGCTCTGCAACGGTGCGAAGTCGTCGGCGGAGAACGAGTAGCTGCTGTGCACCAGCAGCGCACCACCCAGCCCGGCGACGACGGAGGAGACGGTGAAGGCCAGCAGCTTGAGGTTGCGGACGTCAACCCCGACCGCCGCCGCACCCTCCGCATGGTCACGCACGGCGAGCAGCGCCCGACCGAGCCGACCGCGATGCAGATTACCCACGAAGAACAGGCCGAGGCCCAGGCAGACCAGTTCAAGGACGTAGAACGCCTCGTCGGGCAGCTCCCAGCCGAAGAACGTCAGCGGGTCGAGGTAGAGGCCGGTCGCGAAGGTGGGCTGTTCGAAGACGAAACGGCTGACCACGGCGCCGACCGCGAAGGTGGTCAGCGCCAGGGTGAGGCCGCGGCGGCGGATCGCTGGGTAGCCGGTGATCAGACCGATCGGGGCGACGAGCAGGGCGCCGATGAACATCGACGCGACGCCCGGCAGCTTCGGCAGTCCGAACAGGTCACCGTTGGCGAGCTTGAGTGACAGCAGCGCCCCGAGGCCCGCGTAGCCGGCCGAGCCCAGGGAGAGCTGGCCGCTGTAGCCGGTGACGATGACCATCGACAGGAAGATGAGGGCGAGCGCCGGGACCATGAACGCCGAACGCAGATCGGACGGGGCGAAGGTGAGCGGTGCGAGCAGCAGCGCGGCACCGCCGAGCTTGCCCAGGAAGTCGCGGCGGGCCTTGGTCTGGCTGGCCGGGCCCGACGGCGGTGCGCCGCGGCTGGAGAAGCTGGCGGTGGTCCCGGAGTCGCCGGTGCCGAGCTCGCGCAGCTTCGGCACCGCGAGCAGCAGGACCAGCAGGGCGACGATGAACAGGTTCGACTGCAGGACGGTGAGGATCTGGCCCGCGTTACCGTCGAGGGTGAACTGCTTGAGTTCGCTCTGCAGGACGGCGATGCCCAGGGCCGTGAGGACGGCCACCGGCATGCTCGACAGCCGGGCCGCCACCACCACCGCAAAGGTCTCCAGCACCAGCAGGGTCAGCCCGTACGGGGTGAGTTGAAAGCGGGGGGCGAGCAGGATGCCGGTGAGGCCGGCGAGCGTCGTCCCCGCCGCCCAGCCAGCCGCGGCGACCTGGTCCGCGGGAACACCGGACAGCTCGGCGAGCTGCCGGTCGTCGACGACCGCGCGGATCTGGCGGCCAAACACCGTGCGGGTGGCGATGACGCCGATGACCGCGCAGAACACCACGACCATCGCGAGCTCGGCCAGCGCGTCGACACCGATCCGGGTGTCACCGAACAGCTTCACCGACGAGTTCGGGAAGATGCTTGGTGCGTCACTACGCGAGCCCAGACCCCAGATGCCCGCCGTCATCCCGAGGGTGAGGACCAGCACACCGAGGCTGGCGACCAGGGATTCGGCCGCCGATGCGCGGCGACGGGCCAGCGGCCGGAAGACCAACCGCTCCAGCAGCAGGCCGATCCCGGGGGACACCACGGCGAGCGCGATGATGGCGGCCAGCCAGATCGGCAGCCCCCACACGACCACCATCTCGCGGAAGACGTACGCCACCAGCGTGGCGATGCCGCCCTGGGCCAGGTTGAGGACCCCGTTGGTGCGGTAGGTGACCAGCAGGCCGATACCGGACAGGGCGGCGATCGCCCNGAGGGAGANCCCCGCCAGTCCCAGGTCGATGCTGGTCACCGGGCACTCCCTGGGAGCCGGTCGCCGCCTGCCGTCCGGTCGTCGCCGTCCGCCGGGTCACATGTGATCACGGAACTGCTCGCCTTCCGCACCGTGGCATCGTTGGAAACGCAGGCTCTGTCAGGCGTGCTGGCCGGGTGTGGTGGCATTCGCGGCGGGTGCCTGGCCGCTCCCGGGGNCCGTCACAGCGAAGCGCGAGTTCTGCTGGTGCGTGGCCGTTGTCTGCTGGTACGAGCCGGTCTGCTGGTACGAGCCCTGGGGGCGGGTGGCCGGCTGACCGGCCTCGGGTGCGGCACCCGCGCCCGCCGCCGCGATGATCAGCGAGTGTAGGTCGTCGACCTGGCCGGCGGTGTGGGCCTGGGCGGCCTGAGCGGCGTCGAAGCGGTCGGCCACCAGCAGCGCACTTCCCACCAGAATGAGTGCTAGGCCCCCAAAACCGCCGGAAACCACGTAGGGTAGTTGGAAAGCGACGTCCGTCTCCTTGGAGACACCCAGGTAGCAGCCGAGCAGAAGTACGCCGCCGGCGGCCATCACCACCCATCCGCGCAGCGCGCGGACCACGTCGACCACCAGGCGCGATGTGGGCCGCGGGTTATCGGTCCCAGCGGTCTGCTCGTCCACTTTCGTCTCCCCCAAGGAGCATGTCGTCGTCGGTCATGCGGCGCGGTCGTGCGGGCGGCGCGGTCGTGCGGCGGAGCCTCCGCGTGGAGCCCGCCCCCGAGATGATCCGGGTCACGACAGGCGTCAGATTAGTGTGCGGAGATGAACAGGTGCTCCGTCGGGTGGCCCACGGCTGTTCCCGGCGAGCTCCGGCGGCACGGGAAGCTCCGTCGCATTAGGTATACGAGGATAAGCCGGCCGATGGAAGGCCTTGCGAAGTATGCCCGTCTGCAACCAGTCTGCTACTCTATGTCGGCTGTCGGCTGTCGGCTGGCGGCTGGCTGTCGGGCCNGGGGGAAGGGCCGGGAGGGATGCCAGCCGCAGCCTGCCGCACCGCGGGCCGATGCCTGCCGCATCGCGGGCCACCGCGGGGCCACCGCGGGGCCTCAGGTGATGCTCGGAGCGATCCGCTGGCGTGGCGGCAGGGCGGTGGCCCCGGCCGGTGCCGGCCCCCGGCCCCAGCGCCACGCGTCGGCGACGATGCGGTCGATGCTCGACGCCGGAGAGCTCCAGCCGAGATCGGCGCGGATCCGGGTGCTGTCACCGATCAGCGTCCTCGGTTCGGAGACCGGCGGACAGTGGACGCGGCGGACCGGGCGCCCGGCGACCCGGCCGACCGCGGCGAGCACGTCGGTGACACTCACCCCGACGCCGCTGCCCACGTTGAACACCGCGCAGTGCCCGGGGCGCGCGGCGACCAGCGCCGTCAGGTAGGCCGTCGCCATGTCCACGACGTGGACGTACTCCCGCAGCGCGAGGCCGTCCCCGTTGACCCGGAACACGTCCCGGCACCCGCTCGCCACGGCGATCGCCGCCGGGATGATCCGGCTGCCGTCGCGGTCGATGTGTCCCGCGACGGCACCCGCGACGTTGAAGGAACGTAGGATCACCGCGCCGAGCAGCCCGGTGCCGGCCTGGTGGGACAGCAGCCGCTCGGCGGCGAACTTGGAGGTTCCGTAGGGGTTCGCCGGGTCGGGTGGGCAGGTCTCCGGGATCCGGGCGAGGTCGACGTTGCCGTAGACCGCGCAGGTGGATCCGAAGACGAACGCGGGTGCGACCCCGGTGTGTTCGGCGCCCTCCTCCAGGGCGGCCAGCAGGTTGATGGTGCCGGTCAGGTTTGTCTGGAAGTAGCGCACGGGATCCAGCCGCGACTCCCGCACCCGGGTCAGGGCCGCGAGATGGCACACCCCCTCGAATCCCCGGCTGACCCCCGCCGCGGCCAGCTGGCGGGGATCGAGCAGGTCCGCGGCCACCACCTCGACATCGGGGGCGAACCGCGGCGTGGTCATCGGCTCGCGGACCATCGCCGTAACCTGGTGTCCGGCGGNGGNGAGCATGTCCGTGACCACTCCGCCGATGAAGCCGGCCGCGCCGGTGACAAGGACGCGCATGTCCGGGATCAGGATGCGGCCCGCATGCGCATCCCGAGGAGGGTCTCCCGGTGGCGCCAGGCGAGTTCCAGGCAGGCGGCGGCCGACGGGGCGATGGGCTCGGTGTCGACGAGACGGCGCAGCGCCGAGTGGGTGAACGGGATGCCCTCGGTCACCGACCGGTTCGGACCCGCGGTGACGACCGATCCCTCGGCATTGGTCTGGACCATGCTGCCGAAAAGCCGGTCGAAGGCGTCGGCGTCCACCACGACGACGGTGAGGATCTCGCCGAACAGAGTGAGCGCGTCCAGCCCGATCCCGAAGTACGACACCCGCATGGCGCCGGACCGACGCGCCTGCTCGAACGAACGGAACGGCTCGTCGGTGTCATAGTCGATCGGGCTGGACGAGCTGCCGTCGTGCTCCGGGTTGCCCAGCAGCTCCTCGCTCAGCTCACGCATGATGTTGCGCCACAGGTCGAAGTCGGCCTCATGGTGGAACGGGGTGATGCCCGACGGCTGGAAGACCCCGGCCGGGATGACGTGGTACACCCCGCCCGCGGTCGCGACCGAGCCCGCGCTGCGCCGGTGCAGGAAGAAGCTCGCCTGGCCGCCGCGATCGTGGCGGATCGTGAGCGTGTTGATGGACGGCAGGGCCGCCCGCCGGGTGAAGTCGAACGGATCTCCGATGNGCGCCCGGAAGGGCAGCGCGGGCCAGGACAGTCCGCTGCCGGCCATCGCGGCCGCCGTCTCGTGTGCGACGGTCTCGCAGACGTCGACGGCGTCGAAGTACGTCGTGNGGGCGAAGCTCAGCGANGGNTGGTTGTCCGTTGNCGGNCCCGCGGNCCCGTCACCGCCGATATCGAGCAGGCGAAAACTGAGCCGGTTCTCGAACAGGGTCGGCCGGTCGAGGTCCCGCATCGCCCGCGTGTAGCGCTGGTAGCGGTTCTGCTGACCGCCTCCACCGAGCAGGGGCCGGCTACCGGCCGTCTCGGGTTCGTCTCCCCTGATCGTGGGGGCCTCGGCGCTATCGTGCCACCCAAGGGTGACATCGTCGATGTCCACCGGGGTGTCCCACACCCAGCCGGGTCGGGCCAGTAGCCCGCTGCCGAGTCGGTCGGTTTCCGGGTAGAGCCGCACCGCCGCGCGGGCGAGGCTGATCCGATGGTGGTTGAGGTGATCGCGGGTGAGCCGCCACGCGCGTTGGCTCGCGGCGGCCNGCTCGGCCGCCGGACTGCGCGGCGCTGTCTCCCGGCGACGGTCCGTCATCGATCCTGGGGCCAGGCCGACGTCCTCGGGGGACAGC
Organism: Frankia sp. CeD; assembly: GCF_000732115.1. Classification (NCBI taxonomy): domain Bacteria; kingdom Bacillati; phylum Actinomycetota; class Actinomycetes; order Frankiales; family Frankiaceae; genus Frankia; species Frankia sp. CeD. The sequence continues at coordinate 158,328 of NZ_JPGU01000001.1, read as the reverse complement.
GCCAGATTGCGGGCGATGTGACGGAGCGTCGAGATGTCGTGGATAGCCCGCCGGCCGCTCTCCACCTTGGATACGTAGGACTGGTCGAAGCCCAGACGGTCGGCGAGCTGCTGCTGCGTGAGGCCGTGGGCCTGCCGGTACGCGCGTAGGAGTTGGCCCACACCAACGCTGGTGGGAGTAGAACGCGGCGGCGTCCATAGCCAAGTGTGACCGGTCACCCGCAACCCTCTCGTCCGACAATCGTGTTACGCGAAGTGAGCATAACGAGCCGGGCATCTAGGGGTGCAGTGACATAATTCGAACATCTCGTGTGGGTGTAATTTTGCGGCTTCCAGCAACATCCTCGGTGCCATGTGTTATGCGAGGGCGTTCCCGTCGAATGTATGTTCATTGGTTGGGAAGTCCGTCCGCGAGGTCGAGGACGATCACAATGATGATCAGGAGGAGTATCCAGCGGAAGAAGCCGATACGGCTCCAGACCTCGCGCGCGATGCCCCGGCCCGCCCGGCCGCCGAGCACCAGCAGTGCGAACAGCGCCCCGCCGACCGTGACGAGGAAGATCCCGGCATTGCTGTGGTCCACGGTCAAGACGATCGCACGCCGACCCCGGGGATCCCCGGGGATCCCCGGAGAGTGTTTCTGTTCGGGTCGCGACCGAAGGTGACCGACCGTTCTCGCGGTTATCCTCCCCGTGTTCGCCGTCGGGCCGGTCGGGGTTGCGCTGATCGGCCTGGTGCCGATCGTCCTAGCGCTGATCGGCCTAGCGCTGATCAACGTGGTCACGTCGAGGCTCTCTCATGTGCTACTGAAGGTCGATGGAACGTGTAGTGCATGCCGTGTTGGAATCGACGTTCACCCACTGTAAGATCAACGCACCCCGACGGGATGAACTCACTCCCTTTCCTCGCCCGCCAAATCGCCGGTCGGCGCGCATCGGAGCCTGCTCGTCCCTACCGTGTTCCGGATGTCGACGGCACTCCTGACCGATCACTATGAGTTGACCATGTTGCGCGCGGCGCTCCGGTCCGGCGCGGCGGATCGCCGTGTGGTCTTCGAAGTCTTCACCCGATCGTTGCCGCCGGGTCGNCGTTTTGGTGTGTTCGCCGGCACCGGTCGGCTGCNCGATGCGCTGGCGGACTTCCGGTTCGGGCCGCCCGAGCTAGCTGCTCTGCGGGCCGCCGATGTCATCGACGAGGCCACGGCACAGTGGCTGGCGGACTACCACTTCGGCGGCGACATCCATGGCTTCGCCGAGGGCGAGCCGTTCTTCGCCGAGACGCCCGTGCTCGCCGTCGAGGGCACCTTCGCTGAGACCGTGCTGCTCGAGACACTCGTGCTCGCCATCCTCAACCACGACAGCGCGATCGCGGCCGCTGGGGCCCGGATGGTTGGGGCGGCCGGGGACCGGCCCTGTCTCGAGATGGGATCTCGGCGCACCCATGAGGCCGCCGCCGTGGCCGCCGCCCGCGCGGCCTACCTCGTGGGTTTCGCGGCCACGTCGAACCTGGAGGCTGCCCGGACGTACGAGGTCCCCAGCGTCGGTACCAGCGCGCACGCCTTCACACTCGTTCATCCAAGCGAGGCCGAGGCGTTCGCCGCGCAGGTCGCAGCCCTCGGTGTCGGCACAACGCTGCTCGTCGACACGTACGACGTCCCTGCGGGGGTCGCAGCCGCCGTCGCGACGGCGGGCACCGAGCTTGGGGCCGTCCGGATCGACAGCGGGGACCTGGGTCGGGTCGCCGGCGCCGTCCGCGCGCAGCTTGACGGCCTCGGCGCGACCAGAACACGGATCATCGCGACCGGGGATCTGGACGAGCACGCCATAGCCCGGTTGGGCGACGCCCCAGTAGACGGCTACGGTGTCGGCACCAGCCTAGTCACCGGTGCGGGGGCGCCCACCGCGGGGTTCGTCTACAAGCTGGTCGAGGTCGACGGCGAACCCGTGGCGAAGAGNTCGGTCGGCAAGAGCACCCGTGGGGGGCGCAAGCGGGTCGTCCGCCGCCATGACCTCAACGGCCGGGCCGTCGCTGATGTCATCTTTCCGAGCCCGCCGGGCTCGCCGTCGGCCCCGGACCGCTTGTCCGGTCCGTCCGGCCCGGGGGTGGATCCCGCTGGCTCCGGCGACGCGCTCCCCGCGTCGCCGCGACCGCCCGACCCGGCCCGGGACCGGGACCTGTTGCGTCCGCTGGTGAAGGCCGGTGAGCCGGTCGGTGGCCTGACCGGGCCGGCCGGCACCCGGCGCGCCCGCGAGCACCATCGTCTGGCCCTCGC
>NZ_JPGU01000001.1:149689-155777 GCF_000732115.1 Frankia sp. CeD | reverse complement strand
GCCCTCGCCGTCAGCGTGGACGTGGTTCTGCTGACCCTGCGCGCCGGTCGGCTCTGTGTCCTGGTCATCCGCCGGGACGATCCCCCGTTCGGCGGATGCTGGGCGCTGCCCGGTGGTTTCGTCGACCGCGACGAGGATCTCGACGCCTCGGCCCTGCGGCAGCTCGCGGCCGAGACGGGCGTCACGACGACCGGTCACCTCGAGCAGTTGCGGACCTACGGCGGCGCGCACCGCGACCCGCGTGTCCGGGTGGTCAGCGTGGCCTACCTGGCCCTGCTGCCGAATCTCCCGCAGCCGCAGCCACAGCCCGGCCGGGATGGACCGCGGGCCCGCTGGTGGCCGGTGGAGGACCTGGACTCGACCGACGGCCCGACGCTGGCCTTCGACCATCCGCGGATCGTGGGGGACGGCGTGGAGCGGGCCCGGGCCAAGTTGGAGTACACCCCGCTGGCCGCCGCCTTCTGCGAGGAGCAGTTCACCCTGGCCGACTTGCGCCGCGTCTACGAGGCCGCGTGGGGCGTCGCGTTGGATCCGCCGAACTTCCGCCGCAAGGTGCTGTCCACGCCGGGATTCGTCGTACCGCTGGGCCAGCGCACCTCCCCGCGCGGTGGCGGTCGGCCCGCCGAGCTGTATCGGCGTGGCTCGGCGGNCGCGCTGCNCCCGCCGCTGCTGCGCCGGTCGGTCTGAGGAGATTCCTCCAGACCGGCCGCGCAGTTGTCGCCTGCCGCGGCCGACGGGTCCGGGTCGGCCGCGGCCAGCCACTCGACGATGCCCGCGACGGCGTCCCGACAGGTGCCGCATCCGGTCGTCGCCCGGGTACCGGTGACGATCGCCGGCAGGTCACGTGCCCCGTCCAACCAGCAGCGGGTGATCCCGCCCTTGGTCACGTTGTTGCACCGGCAGATGGTGACCCGGTCGGGCAGGGTCGCCGGACTGTCGGTGACGGTGACCTCGGTCCGGGTCGGGAACAGCAGGCTGCGCCGGTCGGCCGGCACCGGAGCCTGCCGGTCGAACAGCTGCGTCACGGTCCCCACCGTCGGGTTGTCACCGAGCATGATCGCGCCCACCAGTCGGTCCCCGCGGATCACCAGCTTCTTGAAGGTGCCCCGGGTGACATCGACGAACTGCAGCACCTCGGCGTCCTCGTCGAACTCGTCCACGTCGACCTCGCCCATGGTGGCGAGATCCACTCCCGACGCCTTGAGCCTGGTCACGGGTCGGGCGCCGCTGTAGCGCGCGGCGGGGTCGGCGGCGGTGACAACGTCGGCCACCACCCGGACCTGGTCCCACGCCGGCGCCACCAGCCCCTGCACCGTCCCGTCGTGCTGCGCGCAGTCACCGACCGCGAACACGGCCGGATCGGCGGGGGNGCGCATCTGATCGTCCACCACGATCCCGGCTTCGACCGGCAGGCCGGCCGCCGCGGCGAGGTCGGTCACCGCCACGACGCCGGTCGAGACCACCAGCAGATCGGCGTCGAGCACCTCGTCGCCGGCCAGCTCCACGCCGGCGAGCCGCTCGTCGCCATGGATCCGGACGACCCTGGCCTCGAGCCGGGACCGCACCCCGAGCCCGGCCAGCGTCCGGACCAGCACCTGTCCGGCCCGCCGGTCGAGCTGGCGGTTCATCAGGTGACCCGCAGCGTGCAGGACCGTCGTGTCCAGACCGCGGCGGACCAGGCCGCGGGCCGCCTCCAGGCCGAGTAGGCCGCCGCCGAGTACCACCGCGCGGGTGGCCCGTTCGGACTGGGTGAGGATGTGCCGGCAGTCGTCGAGGGTGCGGAACGCCGCCACTCCGGGTAGCAGCGTCCCATCCGGTCGGGTCAGTCCCTCGATTGGTGGCAGCCACGCCCGGCTCCCGGTGGCGAGGATGAGTACGTCGTAGGCGACGACGCTGCCGTCGTCGGCCGTGACGGTGCGACGCGTACGGTCGATGTGGTGCGCCACCACGCCGGCCCGGACGTCGACCAGGGCGCGCGGGGGCGTGCCGTCACCGCTGTCGCCGGACGCCGCATGGTCGACCAGGGTGATGTCGGCCAGATCCGCCTTTCCTGCCAGGACGTTCGACAGCAGGATGCGGTTGTAGGCGGGATGCGGCTCCTCCCCGAACACGGTGATGATCAGGTTGGGATCTCGGGAACGAAGCTCGCTGATCATCCGGGAGCCCGCCATCCCATGCCCCACGATGACTACGCGGCGCGGCCCGGAGGCCCCTGTGGAGTCCGACGCGGGCGCGGCGTCGTGCATCATGGTTCGGGGTCTTGCGGTCATCACCCTTGGTGCCTTCCGCTCGGTTGGCTGCGGCCCGTCAACATGGCTCGGACGGGTTCGGCAGCCCCGACCGTCGCGGTGGGGACGGACCCGGTGGCATGCCGATCGTCGTCCGGGTTGTCGTCCGGGTCGTCGATCGGCTCGACCGCGACCGCGCACACCTTGAACTCGGGCATCCGGGACGTCGGGTCGAGCGCGTCGTTGGTCAGGGAGTTCGCCCGTCCGGCCCCGGCCCAGTGGAAGGGCAGGAAGACGGTGTCGAATCGGAGGGTGTCGGTCAGCCTCGCCGGCACCTCGCAGGTGCCTCGTCGGCTCGTGACCCGCACCGGCGCCCCCTCAGCGATCCCGAGCCGTTCGGCGAGGTCGGGATGGATCTCGACGAAGGGTTCCGGCGCGGCGTCAACGAGGGGTCCGATCCGGCGGGTCTGCGCACCGCTCTGGTAATGAGCCAGCACCCGCCCGGTGGTCAGGTAGTAGGGGTACTCGGGGTCGATGTCCTCCGCCACCGGACGGTGCTCGACCGGCACGAGCCGGGCCCGTCCGTCCGGGGTGGCGAAGCGATCCAGGAACATCCGGGGGGTGCCCGGGTGCGTCTCGTCCGGGCAGGGCCAGAACACCCCGTCCGATGCGGTGATCCGCTCGTAGCTGATGCCCGCGTAGTCGGCGATCCCTCCGGCGCTGGCCCGGCGCAGCTCGTCGAAGACCGCCCGTGGTTCGCCGGGAAAGCGCTCGGCGTGGCCGAGTCGGGCGGCGAGCGCCGCGATGATCTCCAGGTCGGTGCGTNCCCCGGCCGGAGGAGGCCGCAGCCGTTCCCGCCGCAGTACCCGACCCTCCAGGTTGGTCATCGTCCCCTCCTCCTCCGCCCACTGGGCGGTCGGCAGGACGATGTCGGCCATGGCCGCCGNCTCGCTGAGCACGAAGTCGGCGACGACGAGCAGGTCCAAGGCGGCCAGCCGCGAGGTGATCCGACCGGCCCGGGGGGCGGAGACGGCGATGTTGCTGCCGAGGATGAGGAGCGCCCTCGGGCCCTGCGGCGTGCCGAGCGCGTCCAGCATCTCGTAGGCGCTGCGGCCCGGACCGGGGATGGTCGTCGGGTCGACGCCCCAGATTCGACCGATGTGCTCCCGGGCCACCGGATCGATGATCTTGCGATAGCCGGGAAGCTGGTCGGCCTTCTGCCCGTGTTCCCGGCCGCCCTGCCCGTTGCCCTGGCCGGTGAGACAGCCGTAGCCCGACCCGGGGGTGCCGGGCAGCCCCAGTACGAGGGCGAGGTTGATGAGCGCCGTGACGGTGTCGGTGCCCTTGCTGTGTTGTTCGGCACCGCGGGCGCTGAGCACCATCGCCCGTTCGGCCTGGGCGAGCAGGTCCACGGCGGCGTACTGGTCTGCCACCGGCACTCCGGTGATGCGCTCCACCCGTTCGGGCCAGTAGGAGGCGAGTACTGCTCGCAGCTCGGCGAGGCCCGTCGTCCGAGCGGCGAGGAAGTCGCGGTTGGCGTACCCCTCCGTTAGGGCGATGTAGGCCAGCCCGTTGGCCAGGGCCAGGTCAGTTCCCGGGGTGATCTGCAGATGTAGGGCCGCGGCGCGGGCGGTGGCCGTCAGCCGCGGGTCGACGACCACGAGCGCCCCGCCGTTCTCCCGCTGGCGGGTCAGATACTGCATGAACGGGGGCATGGTCTCGGCCGCGTTGCTGCCGACCATGATGACGGCCCCGGCGTGCGCGATGTCCTCCAGTGGGAAGGGCAGGCCCCGGTCCAGCCCGAACGAGCGGATGCCCGCGGCGGCCGCCGACGACATGCAGAACCGGCCGTTGTAGTCGATCGCGGAGCTGCGCAGCGCCACCCGAGCGAACTTGCCTAGGGCGTAGGCCTTCTCGTTGGTCAACCCGCCGCCGCCGAAGACGCCGACCGCGTCCGGGCCGTGTTCGCGCTGGAGGCGGATGATCCCCTCGGTGATGCGGTCGAGNGCCCGTTCCCAGCTCACCGGCTCGAGGGGGGCGTCGCGTCGCGGCCGCATCAGCGNGGTGGTGAGCCGGTCCGCGGCGGTCAGCAGCTCGGCGGAGGTCCACCCCTTCTGGCACATCCGGCCCCGGTTGGTGGGGAACTCGCGGGCGAGCACGGTAACCGGCCCCGGAGACCTTCCACCTGCGGGTTCCGGGCCGTCGTCTTTTCCGGTGCCTTCCTTGGCGGCGCTCTCCGGGGTGGCGCGCAGCATCATTCCGCACTGCAGGGCGCAGTACGGGCAGTGTGTCGCAGCCTCGGCAAGGGGCGCGGCCGGCACCGGCATGGTCGTGGTCACGCACCGAGCGTGCGGCGAGGGGGTGTCTCGGCCGGGTCGGAGCCGTTTCGCGGCGGCAAAGTGGTTCTCATCCTGGCCGGCCCCCCGATGTGCGGCCCCCCGATGTGCGGCTGCGGCCCCGACGATGCCACCCTGCGGCGCTCGGTCGTCTCCCGGCGTTGGGCCGCCTGCTGAGAGGTGATTGCCGGCCACGGCACACGACCCGTCGAGGAGAACTGTCGTGGGAATGGCGTAACAATAGGCAGCGTGTCTGTCGCCGCCGTGTCGCCTCTCGATGTCGAGGAAGTCGACGAGACCCTCGATGACGATCGGCCGTGGGTCACCATTGTCTGGAACGACCCGATCAACCTGATGTCATACGTGACGTATGTCTTCCAGAAGCTCTTCGGCTACAGCAAGCCGAAGGCCACCAAGCTGATGCTCGACGTCCATCACAAGGGGCGGGCTTCGGTGGCCGTCGGCACCAGGGAGGAGATGGAAGCCGACGCCGAGCGCCTGCACGCCTACGGCCTGTGGGCGACGATCGCCCAGGACTGACCCGACCGGTGACCCGAGACCGGTGCCCGACCCGGGGCTCTTTCCGTCGCACCGGTGCCCTGCCGCCCGGAGCAGCCCGTGCGGCATGCCCTGGGTAGGCTGGCTGCGTCCGTGGTCGGACGGTTCAGACGGTCATGTGGGGCGGTCGTCCCGGGCGCACCGTCGCCGGGAGCGTGGGAGTGGGGGAACGGAGGGACGTGGCTGACGGCTTCCGCCGCACGCGTGCCGGGATCGAGCTGCGCCTTCCCCGGCTCGAGGCGGCGTTGCTGATCGAGCTCGTCGGCCAGATCGAGTCCCTGCTCGAACCGCCGCCGGTCGAGGACCCGCTGGAGGCGCTGGTGGGGTTGCGTGACACCGCGCCGCCGCCGCCGGACGATCCGGCGATCGCTCGTCTGCTTCCCGACCCCTACCCGGACGATCCGATGGCCTCCGGGGACTTCCGCCGCCGCCGGACGGACGATCTGCTCGCCCGCAAGCGTGACGCCGCTCGGCGGGTGCTGTCCGCTGTGCCGGCGCCTGGGAGGGCGCTCCTGCTCGATGAGGAGGCCGCTCAGGACTGGCTGACGACGCTGAACGACCTCCGGTTGGTGCTGGGAACCCGCCTCGGTCTCACCGACGACGACTCCACCGCGGAACTCGAACACCTCGACCCGGACGATTCCCGCCGCCCGCTCGTCGCGGTCTACGCGTTCCTGACCGAGCTGCTCGACGATCTGACCCGAGCTCTGGGGTAGTCGCGGGCGAAGGCCGACCCGAACCGCCCCTTCGGCGTCGTACGGTGGGCTCGTGCTGCGAATCGACCGTGCCTGCTATGAGGCGATCGTCGCCCATGCCCGTCGAGATCATCCCGACGAGGCCTGTGGCATCGTCGCCGGCTCCCTGGGGTCGGACCGGCCGAAGCGGTTCATCCCGATGGAGAACGCGGAGCGTTCGCCGACCTTTTACCGCTTCGACCCAATGGAGCAGCTCAAGGTGTGGCNGGNG
>NZ_JPGU01000001.1:63827-149675 GCF_000732115.1 Frankia sp. CeD | reverse complement strand
CGAGGAGCCCGTCATCATCTACCACTCGCACACCGCAACCGAGGCGTACCCGTCCAGAACCGACGTGTCCCTCGCGGCCGAGCCGGGCGCGCACTACGTACTGGCCTCCACCCGGGAGCCGGACGTGACCGAGTTCCGGTCCTACCGGATCGTCGATGGCGTGGTCACCGAGGAGCCGGTGGAAATCGTCTGAGACGACCTGGTGTTGCAGATGACGCGGCGACGGACGATGACGCGGCGACGGACATGGTCCGGGAAGGGACATGGTCCGGGAAGATGGTGGACACGGTCCGGGAAGATGATGACTGCGGAGCCTTGGCACCCACGACTCGTCCGCTTGTCCGCCTGAGGTAGAACCCGCTGACGTGACNCCCCGCCCATCCGGGCGGCGCCACCGCCGAGCCCGGCCGGTGGCACCCGCGAAAGGAGCACCATGGCAGTCCAGGTCCGTGTGCCGACGATCCTGCGTACCTACACGGGAGGTTCGAAGCTGGTCGAGGGCACGGGCGACACGGTCGCCGCGCTCTTCCTCGATCTCGACTCCCGGTACGCCGGGCTGCGGGGCCGGCTGGTGACCGGTGACAACGGTTCCGAGCTGCACCGCTTTGTCAACATCTACGTCAACGACGAGGACGTTCGTTTCCTCGGCGGTCTCGACGCCAAGCTCAGCGACGGCGACGAGGTCACCATCCTTCCCGCCGTCGCCGGCGGCTCCGTCGACGTCGGGGAGTTTCCGGGCAGCGCCGAAGTTCCGGGCAGCGCCGAAGTTCCGGGCAGCGCCGAAGTTCTGGGCAGCGAGGGGCTGGCCGTGCTGTCGCCTGGCATGTCGCCCGGGCGGCACTGACGCGAGCGACGGGTCCCGACTCATGCGCTTCTCCTCCCTGGCCGACTCCGTCGGCCGGACCCCGCTGGTCGGGCTTCCGCGACTGTCGCCGTCGCCGGATGCCCGGCTGTGGGCGAAGCTGGAACAGGACAACCCGACCGGTTCGATCAAGGACCGGGCGGCGCTGTGGATGATCGCCGACGGCGAGAAGCGCGGTCTGCTCACTCCGGGCGCGACCGTGCTCGAACCGACGTCCGGTAATACCGGGATCTCGCTGGCCATGGCCTGCCGTCAGCGGGGCTACCGGCTGATCTGTGTGATGCCGGAGAACACCTCGATCGAGCGCCGTCAGCTCCTGCAGATGTGGGGCGCCGAGATCAGGTTCTCGCCCGCCGCCGGCGGATCGAATGAGGCGGTCGCCGTCGCGAAGCGGCTGGCCGCTGAGAATCCCGACTGGGTGATGCTCTACCAGTACGGCAATCCGGCGAACGCCCAGGCGCACTATGAGACGACCGGGCCGGAGATTCTCGAGGACCTGCCCGAAATCACGCACTTCGTGGCGGGCCTCGGCACGACCGGAACCCTCATGGGAACCGGTCGTTACCTCAAGGAACGGGTGCCGGACATCTCGATCGTCGCGGCCGAACCGCGCTACGGCGAGCTGGTGTACGGGCTGCGCAACATCGACGAGGGGTTCGTTCCCGAACTGTACGACCCGTCGGTGCTCACCTCGCGATACTCGGTCGGTCCGCGGGAGGCGCTGCGCCGTACCCGCGAGCTGGTGCAGGAGGAGGGCATCTTCGCCGGGATCTCCACCGGGGCCATCCTGCACGCGGCGCTTGCGCAGGCCGAGCGGGCGGTCAAGGAGGGCAAGTCGGCCGATATAGTCCTGATCGTCTGTGACGGTGGCTGGAAGTATCTGTCCACCGGCGCCTACGCCGGCACCCTCGAAGAAGCCGAAGCCGCCCTGGAAGGGCAGCTGTGGGCCTAGCCCCGCATGGCGGCTTCGCCGCAATGCGGGGACCCCTGGCCTTGGGCGCCGTTCGGGGTTTCCGTCAGCTCGCCTTCGGCGAGCTTCCTGGGGGAGCCGTCGGGGGTGGTTGGCGGCTTCGCCGCAATGCGGGGNGGCGAGGACCTCGCCGAGGACCAGGGCCAGTTCGCCGAAGGCTCGGCCGCGGTGGCTGATCGCATCCTTCTCCGCCGCGGACAGTTCGGCGTTCGTCCGGGTCTGACCGTCGGCCAGGAACAGTGGGTCGTAGCCGAAGCCGCCCACGCCGCGAGGTTCGGTCAGCAGGGTGCCACGTAGCTCGCCGTGGGCGACCTGTTCGACGCCGTCCGGGGTGACCAGGGCCGCCGCGCAGACGAAGGCGGCGCCGCGCCGGTCGGCCGGGACGTCGTCAAGCTGCGCGAGCAGCAGGGTGTTGTTGGCGGTGTCCCGTTCGACCCGGGTGCCGTCGCGCCAGCCCGACCATCGAGCCGAGCGCACCCCCGGCATCCCGGCCAGCTCGTCGACGGCGAGCCCGGAGTCGTCGGCGACCGCGGGCAGCCCGGTCTCCGCGACCGCCGCCCGCGCCTTGATCAGAGCGTTCTCGGCGAAGGTCGTCCCGGTCTCGGGCACCTCCTCGCCTGGCGGCAGGCCCACCAGCTCCACGGCCAGGCCGCTGGCCGCCAGGATGCGGCGCAGCTCCGCGAGCTTCGCCTCGTTGCGACTGGCGAGGACCACCTTCGTCGTCCGGGCCGATCCGTGGTGTTCGGCGCTCATCGAGCACCTCCCGGGCGGGGAGGCCCCGCCGGGACCGGGCCGCGCAACGCCTCGGTCTGGATCGCGGTGAGCTGAGCGCATCCACGCACTGCGAGGTCGAGCAGGCTGTCGAGCATCGTCCGGTCGAACGGGGTGCCCTCGGCGGTGCCCTGGACCTCGACGAAACCGTCCGCCCCGGTGCACACCACGTTCATGTCGGTGTCCGCGGTGGAATCCTCGCTGTAGGCCAGGTCGAGCATCGCCTCACCCTTGACCACGCCGACGCTGACCGCACTGACGCTCGTGATGATCGCATCGGGCCGGCCGAGCCAGCGGGCGGCGTCGACCAGCGCGACGTAGGCGCCGGTGATCGCGGCGGTGCGCGTGCCGCCGTCGGCGAGCAGCACGTCGCAGTCGATCGCAATGGTGTTCTCGCCGAGGGCCTTCAGGTCGATGCAGGCACGCAGGCTGCGGCCAATCAGTCGGGAGATCTCATGGGTCCGCCCGGAGATGCGGCCGCGCACGGACTCGCGATCGTTACGGGTGTCGGTGGCCCGTGGAAGCATGGAGTACTCGGCGGTCACCCAGCCCAGGCCGCTGCCCTTGCGCCAGCGCGGGACCCCCGTGGTCACCGAGGCCGCGCACAGCACCCTGGTCCGGCCCGCACTGATCAGCGCGGATCCCTCCGCGTGCTCCTGCCATCCCCGCAGGATCGTCACCTGCCGGAGTTCGTCCGGTCTCCTGCCATCCGCTCGTATCACGTCGCGACACTATCGGCCCAGGGTGACCCGGCCGCGCGCCGAGGTGCGGAGGTGCGGTCCGTCAGAGCTCCCAGAGCTCTCAGAGTTCATAGACGGTGCCGGGGCTCGCGAGGGTCAGCGGGCCGTCGTAGACGCCAGCCGCCTCCTCCTCGGAACGGGCGGCGTTCCCCCACGGGACAAGATGCGTGAGCACGAGCTGACCCACGCCGGCTCGCCGGGCGTGCTCGCCGGCCTCCCGGCCGGTCAGATGCAGGTCAGGGGGGTTGTCCTCCTCATCGAGGAACGACGCCTCGCAGAGGAAGAGATCGCTGTCGGTAGCGAGGCGGACCAGCCGGTCACACGCCCCGGTGTCGCCCGAGTAGGTCAGTACCCGATCGTCGGCGGTGAGGCGGATGCCGTAGGCCTCCACCGGATGGGCCACCCGGGTGAGATCGATCCGGAACGGCCCNATGTGCAGGCGGCCGGCGCCGATGGTCCGGAAGTCGTAGATGTCGGCCAGGCTGTCGTCCGGCCATTTCTCGAACGCTCCGCACAGCCGTTCCTGGGTGTTGATCGGGCCGTAGACCGGGAGCTTGGGCGGCATGCCCTCCGGGTGGTACCGCCGCGCGTAGGAGTTGGCCACCAGGTCCAGGCAGTGGTCGCCGTGCAGGTGGCTGAGCAGCACCGCGTCGATCTCACGCAGGTCGCAGTGCCGTTGCAGTTCGCCCATGGACCCGTTGCCCNCGTCGAGGACGAGCCGGAACCCGTCGTCCGACTCGACGAGGTAGGACGAACAGGCCGACGTCGGGCCGGGATACGTGCCTGAACAGCCGAGGATCGTCAGTTTCACCGTGGCACCACCGGGCTCTGCTGGGAGGAGGGTTCCTGGTCCGCCCCGGTTCGGGCGGCCCATGCGGCTGGAGGCGTGACTGTGGCCCGCGCGGCAGGAACGGGCGGGGCCACCGCCGCGACGCCGACGAGTTCGGGGCCGAGGAACCTGCGTCCCACCCGGCTGAACAAGGTTGGATCACCCGTGGTGAGGAACCGGTGGGTGGGCGGCGGAAGGTCCGGATCACGGAAGAGTCCATGCCGGACAAGTACCCGGTAGGTGTCCTTGGCCGTCTCCTCGGCACTACTCACCAGAGTGACGCCCTCTCCCATCACGAGGCCGATGACCCCCGTCAGCAGTGGGTAATGTGTACATCCGAGTATCACCGTGTCCACGTTGGCTTCCTGCAATGGTGCGAGGTACGCCTCGGTCAGACCGAGCAACTGCCGCCCGCAGGTGATACCCCGCTCAACGAAGTCCACGAACGCCGGGCAGGCCGCACCGGTCAACTCCACGCCCGCGGCGGCGGTGAACGCGTCGTCGTAGGCGCGGCTGGCAATCGTCGCCAGCGTGCCGATGACGCCTACCCGCCCGCTGCGGGTCGCCGCGGCCGCTCGGCGGGTCGCCGGCATGATCACTTCGATGACTGGTATGTCGTAACGCTCCCGGGCGTCGCGCAGACAGGCGGCACTTGCCGTGTTGCAGGCGATGACCAGCAGCTTCACGCCCTCGTCCACGAGCCGGTCGAGGGCATCGAGGGCGTAGCGACGCACCTCGGCGATCCGCCGCGGACCGTAGGGTGCCCGAGCGGTGTCCCCGAGATACATCAGGGGCTCATGCGGAAGCTGGTCCAAAATGGCGCGCGCCACAGTCAGACCGCCCACCCCGCTGTCGAACACCCNGATCGGCGCGCCGCTCATGAGCGATCAGACTAAGCCGGAAACCCGATGCTCACCCTGTGGCTGTTGTCACGGAACCATTGTCCGGTCCCGGACAGTCCTCGCGCGTCCGACATAGGACCATCTCGCCTCGCTGAGCTGGGCGCATCGCTGTGCGTCATACCTCGTTGTTTACCCAGGTGAAGGCGTCCGCGTGCCGCGAGGGGCCGAGGTGTGGCCGGCTCGACATCCGGGGATCGTCCCGGTCTGCTGGATCATCCGATGACCTTCGCCTGGTCCGGAACGCGATCTTTCATCGATGTATCGCGGGAAATGCGTGGTCCGTCTGTCGATCGTCCACGAGGAGCCGTGCCCGGGTGGGTATGCCATACGGGTACAGGCACGCCAAACGGAGTGTAGGCTAGAACTGCCTGTAATCGATCAGTGACTACTAGCTATCGAACAGGTATGTTGAGGACGCGGCTGAGGTGTCCGGGTCGTTCCCATCCGTCCCCGATTCGAGGCACCCCAGTCGCATCCTCGATGTCTCCAGGCCGCCTCCAGGCCGCCTCCAGGCCGCCTCCAGGCCGTCCCCGGGGTGTCGACGCAACGTGGTTCCCGACGTCTCCCCGCGCTTCTACGATGACGTCACGCGGTGGTCTTGCCATCGTCCGGCCGTGCAGTCATCCAGGGAGATCAGGGGACGTCAGCACGTGACCACGCACGGAGGGTCGCGGTCGGGTGGCTCTTCGAGCACTCAAGATCGTCCCATGGCGTGAGGACGGACGGTGTAAGCGGGATACACGGCACCAAACTGTCCTCTGCCTTGTCGGGTTGACGTCGATCGGGGGCATCGCTGGCCGTACGGCGATAGGAACATGTCCATGGCCCGGCTCCTCGCGGCGATCTCCACGGGCGTCGCCCTCCTGGTGGGAGGGTTGACGGCGCTTGCCGTCATGCTGCCGCCCGAGTANGGCTATCTGGTTCCGATTGTCATTATCCTCGTTGTCGTGGGGGTCAACATCACTGCCTGGCTTGTGATCCCGCGTGTCGTCGGCCCGGCGTCGGCGTCGGCGTCCGTGCACCGCTCGATACCGGAGAATCGTCCGATGGATGGCTCGTTCGTGTTCGGTCGTGGTGAGTTCGACTGGGCGCGTTCGGACGCATCCGATGCCTCCGTCGAGTCCTCGTCGGACAACTGGTCGTCGAGCTGGGACTACGCCGGCGGGGACGGTCCGGACGGCAGCGACGACGAGAGCGGTTTCGACGACGACCGCTGGTATGGTTCCGCGGTCCGCCGTGGCGCGGGTTTCCCGCCGCCCGCTCTTACCGGAGCATCCATGTCCGGCCTGCTGTCCGCCGACACCGGACAGCATCACCGGGCCACGCAGTCCGGCCCGGTGCCGGCGGAGCCAGAGAAGCACCACGACGACAGCCGCCAGCCGTAGCGATGCCCAGTGGGGACTGACCGGCCAGGGTGGCGTTCCTCCGGCCGGGCACATCCCGTCCGTGCTGTGCTCGGTACGGTCGTTGAGGTCGGTACGGTGCAGCGCCGGTGCGGTGGCGGCCCGGCGCCGTGGATCAGGCGAGCCCGGCGCGCCGGCGGGCCGTCTCGGTCACCGCGGCCCAGTCCTGGTCGGTCTGGCCATGCGCCAGCGCGTCGACGAAGGCGTCCCGCAGCACGCCGCCGAAGGGCAGCGGAACGTTCCGTTCCAGCCCTGAGGCCAGCGCGAGCTGGACGTCCTTCAACCCGAGCGGGAGACGGAAGTTGACGGGCTCGTAGTCCCGGTTTCCGATCATGCGGCCATAGCCGGTGAAGACCGGGCCGGTAAACAGGTTGTCGGTGAGCACTTCGATGAACGTGGCCGGGTTCATCCCGCCGGCCTCGATGACGGCGCTCGCCTCCGCCATCGCCTCGATGCTGCAGGCGATCAGATAGTTACCCAGGATCTTCACCAGGTTGGCGTGCTCCGGCGCATCGCCGACCGTCCAGGTTCGCCGGCCGAGGACGTCGAACAGGGGCTGAACCTCGGCGATCGTGTCCGGATCGCCGCTGGTCACGATGGTGAGGTTGCCGGCGCGGGCGGCGTCGGTCCGGCCGAAGACGGGAGCCGCGAGGTAGCGCAGCCCGTGCTCGGCGTGCTCACGCCGGGCCTGGATCGCCAGCGCGGTGCTGACGGTGGCCATATTCACATGCAGTGCTCCGGCCGGCGCGGCGGTCAGTACCCGCGGATCGAGCAGGCGGTCGGTGACGGCCTGGTCGTCCGCCAACATGCTGAGGACGATTCCGGTGGCGAACGCCTCGGAGATGCTGGCGGGCACCGCACCGGCGGCGGCCAGCTCGGTGACGGGATCCGGTGAGCGGTTCCAGGCCAGTACGGTGTGGCCGGCGTCGATCAGATTGCGCGCCATGGCGCTGCCCATTCCGCCAAGTCCGATGAAACCGATTTTCATGCGTCACCCTCCTGGCCTGGTCGGCGGACGGTCCGCCGACGCGGGTTTCCTGCCCGGCTGGGCTGGGCCAAGTGGCATCGGCCGCTCCAGCCCAGGGCGGGTGAAGAACGGACCGGCAGGNGCCGGGTCCTCAGGCGCCTGTCATCGTAGGAAGCCCGGTGCCCGAGGTCAGTGTGATGAACTCGATACGCGGGGGACCGGTGAGCAGATCCTGCCGCTCGGCGACGAAATGGTGGATGTGCGGCTGGTTCTCATGATCCTCGAACGCCTCGCGGTCGCGGTAGAGCTCGTAGAAGAGCCGGGCATTGTCGTCGCCGACCACCCGATGGGTAGTGTAGATCAAGGTCCCGGGTTCGTGGGCGGCGATCAGCGGCACCGTCTCGGCCACCAACGCGTCGAACGCGTCCGCCGTGTCCGGGCGTACCTCGAACCGCACCGTCAGACCGAACATGGATCTCCTCCTCAGGGTGTTGCGACAGGGACATGGCGGGGCGCTGTCGCTTCGCGACGTACTGTCACCGTATCCGGGAGATCACTCTAATGGTGGCCTGAGAGCCCGGCCACATCGATGCGGCCTGAGATCGGCCGCCTTGTGTAGTCCGGGACGGGCCATCCGGACCTTGACGGCAGGAGGCCGATGTACAGCAGATTCTGTCGACCAAAGACGATATGGACGTCATGAACGGTACCCGATGGTATTCCTTCAAGGCTGGATCTGGTGGATGACGGGCATGGTCTCCCGGCCGGCCTAGCGATTCGCGGCCGGCGGGCCACAGCCTGATTTCTTCCATCGACTCGTGGTTCAAATTCGAGACGACTCGTGTTCACCGACCTGTGAATGGAAATCCCTTGACGGCTGGCCGCTGCACCGCACTCCGGCGGGATGTAGGCAAGGTCGGCGCCCTGTTGCTCTGATGATTCAGGAGACTTGCATGGTCTACGTCCAGCCGTATGCTGTCGACTCCGCCGGGCGNGGTCTCTTCGCGGTTCGATACGGCGTCGGACCGACAATGCGGAATCGAGGATGGCGCGGAGTGAAATCTCGTCTCACATGGTCCCGTTCGGCTGCGCTTGTGGCCGCGACAGCCCTGACCGTCGGGCTTGGCTACGGCCTTCCGGCGGTCGCGGATCCGGGTGGCGGGGCAGCCCAGTCGGGTGCGGCGGCCGTCCAGACGGCGAGCTCGGTGCGGGCGGCCACGGTCTCGCGGTGCTCGGGTCCCAACGCCCGTTCGAACAGCGCCAGTACCGCGGCAAACTGGTCTCGGGCNCCCGCGGGATCCCCCGCCTCCCCGGTCCAGTGGGCGAGGTTGCGCTGGTCGAGCAACGTGTCCGGATGGTNGGGGCNGAGGACCCGCCGGTGGATCAGGAGCAGGGCGGCGTACTGGTCACGGGCCATCGCGGGGTCTCCCGCCTGACCCACCCAGTAGGCGAAGTTACCCCGGGCGACCAAGGTCGCGGGATGCTCGGGACCCGAGACCCGCTCACGGATCGGCAGTAACTGTGCGTACTGGTCGCGGGCGGCGGCCGGGTCACCCGCCTTGCCGGTCCACCAGGCGAGGTTGGTGCGGACCCACAGCGTGCCGTGATGCTCCGCGCCGGACACCCGCTCATGGACGGTGAGCAGCGCCGAGCACAGGTCGCGCGCGGCCGCGGGATCCCCGGCCTCCCCGATCCAACGGGCGTACTGGTCACGGGATTCGAGAACATCCGGGTGTTCCGGTCCCAGCNCCCGTTCCCTGATCGGCAGAAACGCGGCGTAGTGAGCGCACGCGCCCGCCACGTCGCCGGCCTGCCCGGTCCAGAACCCGAGATTCGCCCAGACATACAGGGTCTCCGGATCATCCTCACCCGCGACGCGTCGCCACCGGGGCAGGATGGACAGGCACAGGTCGCGCGCGCCGGGCCAGTCGCCGGCCTGCCCGGTCCAGTCCGCGAGACGGGCCGCGACCAGCAGGGTCTGCCGGTCGTCGGCGCCCAGGGCTCGGTCGCAGACGGGCAGCAACGCCGCGAGCATGTCGCGCGCGCCTCCCGGATCCCCCGCCTCCCCGGTCCAGTTGGCGACGGCGGCACGCGTACGCAGAGCCGCGGGATGCTCGGCGCCCAGCCGTGCCACGGTGTCGTTGTGGACGTCCTCCTGCACGATCTTCGCCGTCCGGTAGTCACCACTGGCGTCGAGATACTCGAGCAGTTTCAGGACGCCGGGACGGTCCGGACGGAACACGATACGTGCGTGGGGGACCAGCATGGCGTAGACAGGCCACGTCCCGGACCGGTGGGGTTCATCCGGCAGTGCGGCCTCCACCAGGGCCACCACCACGCCGCGCAGGACGTCGCGACGTTCCTCGGGCAGCTGACCGGCGATGACTGCCCCGACGAGGCGGTGCAGCTGAATCGTGTTCCCGCTCCGGCGGGCCAGGGAGTAGGCCAGCGCGTCACCGACCACATCGTCGAGGTCGAGCCGGGGATGGGTACCGGCGCACGCCTGCGCCAACGGGCCGTCGAGAAGATCGGGATGGTCATCGAACAGGGCCAACGGGATCGGTTCGGGAGCCAGCAGCGCGCACAGCGTCAGCAGCTGCACGGTGGCCGGGGCGTCGGCCCGCAGCCGTTCCAGAGCCATGGACCAAGCGGTGGCGATGGTGCCGGCATAGAGGGGATCGCCCCCTTTGCCCAGCAGCGTCGTACGCCGGGTACGGAACTTCGCAAGGTAACTGGCCGGATCCGTCCGGGTCGTGGTGAGGTAGCCGGCGGCCTGCGCCAACGCCAGAGGCAGGTCACCCAACTCGGCAGCCAGCGCGTCGGCTACCGCCGCGTTCAGGCCGGGAAGACGGCGGGTCAGGAACGCCACCGCCTCAGCCCGTTCAAACACGTCCACGTCGACCGCGGCGGCGAGTGCCTCCCAGCCCGGATTCCGGGACGTGATCAGCACATGGCCCGGTCCGCTTGGCAGCCAGTCCCGCAAGGCGACGGGATCCTCGGCGTTGTCGAACACCACCAGCCACCCCACCCGACGGCCTAGGGCTGCGAGCACGATGGCCGCGATGTCGGATACCGCTCCATCGGTCGACAGACCCAGCGGGCCCGCGAGCGCGGCGAACTTCTCGCCGACCAGGAGGGTCTGTTCCGCGTCGATCCACCAGACCAATGTGTACTCGGCGGCGTGCCGATGGGCGTACTCGACGGCCAACTGGGTCTTGCCCACCCCGCCCATGCCGTGCAGGGTGGTCACCGCCACCGGCCCCGACCCCAGCTCGGTGCGGATCTGGTCGAGCTGGGACTGGCGGCCGGTGAAATGCCGGTTGCGACTCGGCACGTTCCACACATCGGGCAGCCGCCCGGGGAACGTCGGCTCCATCCCCGTCGCGGTGACCATNGGTNGGGNGGGCCCGCCGGGAAAGACCGGCTCCACCGCCGGCTTACTCCGCTCCCCACGTGCCGCGGCCACCAGCCGCCCGGCCGCGATGTCCCGGTCGAGGCCGAACAGGTCCACGCTGACCAGCTGACCCAGCAGCCCCGGCCGATCACATTCCTCCACTCGGAACACCAGCAGCTTGCGCGCCCGCCCGGACGGGTCGGCGGCCCAGGCGGCCTGCCACTCCGCCTCCGCGAACGCCGAGGACAGGTACGCCGTCGACAGCACCGCGATCGTGCGGGCCGCGACCTGTGCCGCCTGATGCATCTCGGTGACGAAATGACTACCCGCGTTGAAGTCCCAGGTCTGGATCCGCACCCGGTAGCCGGCGTCCTCCAACACCCAGGCGATCCACTCCGCCCATCCCTGATCGGCCCCGGTGTAGGAGACGAAGAAATCCACCCCCGACGATGGCGACCTTGCCGCACCCTGCACCGCGCCGCCGCCTGACGCCGGGACCCTCGTGCCCATAGCCGCACAGCCTGCCACAGTAGCCACGGATCGTCACAACCCAGGCGCGTACCGGACAGCCGAACGGGCTGACACCCGGGGTGTGTAAGAACAACGGTGTAACCCCGATCAAGGAGTGACACCTGATGACGATCACCACAGACGCAGCGGACACTGCTGTGGTGTCCCTGGAGGAGTCGGCCGCTGGACGGCCCCGCGCGTCGAAGGCGAAGGCTGCGCCAGCGGGGATCGATCCCGCGTTGGTCGCGCAGCTGGTGACCCAGGCCCGTGAGCAGGGGGTGCGGCTGTCCGGCGAGGGTGGCCTGCTCCAGCAGCTGACGAAGGTCGTGCTGGAGTCCGCCCTCGAGGGCGAGATCACCGGGCGGCCTCGTGAGTGCCGGCCGTCAGGGCAGCGTCCGGAAGGACGCTTCCGGCAGGTGGTTCTTCGTCGTCGACATCACCGCAGCGGGTGGGCCGCGTCGGCAGGCGAGACGGCGTGGGTTCGCGACCAAGAAGGCGGCACAGGCGGCGCTGACGGGGTTTCTCGGCAAGCTCGCGGCCGGCACGTACGTCGAGCCGTCCCGGCTGACCGTTCGGGAGTTCATCGAGACGCGCTGGCTCCCGGCAGTGGAAGGTGAGCTGCGGCCGTCGACCCTGGCGTCATGCCGGCGGAACCTGCGGCTGCATGTCCTGTCCCGGCTCGGCGGGGTGCGGCTCCAGCTCCTTGACACGGCTACCCTGCAAGCCCTCTAGGCCGAGTTGCTCCGGGCTGGCCGGGCTGACCATGCCCGGGGGCACGGACTGTCGCCGCGGACCGTGCTCTACATCCACACGATCCTTCGGGATGCGCTGAAGACGGCAGTCGAATGGGACCTGATCCCACGCAACCCGGCGGACCGGACCAAGCCGCCGCGGCGGAAGGCCCAGGCCGAGCGGCACACGAAGATCCGCACCTGGACGAACGCCGAACTCCGGACCTTCCTCGACGCCACCCGCGACGAACCGACCTACGCCCAGCGCCTCACCTCGCCACCACCGGCGTGCGGCGAGGTGAGGCGCTGGGGCTCGCCTGGTCGGCGGTGGATCTGGACGCGGGGCGCATCTCGATCCGCCGGACGCTCGTCAACGTCACCACGTCTGACACCGGCCGGGTGCCGGTGTTCAGCGACCCGAAGACCGTACGCGGCACGCGGGTCATCGCCCTGGACACGGCCACCGTAACGGCGCTGCGTGACCTGCGCGAGAGCAAGCTGAAGGAGCTGGCGTTGCTCGGCAGGGAGCCAGAGGCCGATCTTGTCTTCACCCACTGGGACGGCCGGGCCATGCACCCGGAACGGAACTCCCGCGCGTTCCTCCGGCGGGTGAGGCGCCTCGGCCTGCCGGTCATCCGGCTGCACAACCTGCGGCACACCTGGGCAACCCTCGCGCTCGCGAGCAACGTGCATCCCAAGGTCGTCTCCGAGCGGCTGGGGCACGCCAGCATCACGATCACCTGGAGATCTACAGCCACGTTCTGCCCGGCATGCACTCCGATGCCGCGGAAGTCGTCGCCGGGCTCATCCTCGGCACTGGCGGGCAGGCCGACGAGGACCAGGCGGACCGGCCCGACGGCGGTGGCGACGCGACCGACTCGGACGACTCCGATGGCCTGGGTGATGACGATGCGGAACCGGGTGCGCCTGCGTCAGACTGCCCGGCCACCGGCCCGCGGACTCCTCGTCCGTCCACTTCGGTCACGGCCCGGTCGTGACCAATCTGTGACCAAACGGGCCCAAACGATCAGAGGAGGAACGGTGGGCGAGCATCTGACCTGCGAGAACGCTGCCGTTCAACGGGTGCGGGAGGGGGGACTTGAACCCCCACGCCCGAAGGCGGCAGATCCTAAGTCTGCTGCGTCTGCCATTCCGCCACTCCCGCGTCACCTCCAGAGTAGCGATCGCCTCACCTGGGGGGCGCTCCGCCTCCCGCCGGGTTATGCCCCGCATCCTCACCAGGACCGCGGACAACCGCGGACAACAGTGGACAGCCGCGGACAACAGTGGGCAGCCGTGGACGACCGTGGGCAGCCGTGGACGACCGTGGGCAGCCGCGGGTAGCCATGGAGGCTGCCCCAGTCCGGCCACGAACCTTCGTAGTGAGCCATTCACGAGGTTTACCGGTATCGGCCGGGTTTGGTGGACGCCAGGGCGGACAGATATCGACAGTCCAGAGGGCTCACGCCGCCGGTCGCCGAGGCTCGTCCCGCGGTCGTCGGGACGACAACCGTGAGAGGGCCGTTGTCGTCAGCCTGACTCGCACGGCTATCCGACCGGCGGCAGGGTTGTTTCGCGCCGGTTTGGCCAGGACGACTGGGAGACGATTCATATGACCCTCACCGAGGTCCCGCGCTCCGCCCCCGCCGATGTTCCGCCCACCGGCGAGGCACCGGCACAGGTCGAGAGCCCGCCGGCCAAGATCAGGGCCAAGATCAGGGCCGAGGCCAACGTCAGGGCCGGGAACGAGACCGGGAACGAGGCCCAACGGCTGGTCGGCCCCGGCCCCCGCCACGCCGCCCAGCGTGCCCTCCTCGAACGGAACCGGGCGTTGAAGCTCATCGACACCGGTCGGGCGACGACCGCGGCCGTCTGCGCGGTCCGTGACACGGGCCTGCGGGTGAACGGCAGGCCGGTCGCCGAGGTTCATCTGCTCATCGAACGCCCCGGCGCGTGGGGCAACGTGTATCCGGTGGTGCGCAGCACGGTCCTTCCCGACCCGGACGTCGACCTGAGCGAGGCGGCGACGGCTTCGTCGGGCCGCCCGCGTCGTATCCCCGTGCTGGTCGATCCGCACCGTCCGGAGAACGTGCTGCTGGGCTGGGATCTGCGGCCGGCGAGCTGACGAAGCCGTCAACGAAGCGGCCGACGAAGCCTGCGGGATGGGTCGGCCAGGCGCCTCAGGGACGGTCCCGGTCAGGCGGCTGCGAGGCCCAGATCGCGCAGCAGCTTGGCGACATGACCGGTCGCGCGGACGTTGTACTGCGCCACCTCGATCGTGCCGTCCGTGCCGATCACGAACGTCGAGCGGATCACGCCGATGGTCTTCTTCCCGTACATTGTCTTCTCGCCGAAGGCGCCGTACGCGGCGAGCACCTTCCGCTCCGGGTCGGAAAGCAGCGGGAACGTCAGGGCTTCCGCGTCGCGGAACTTCACCAGCTTGGCGGGCTTGTCGGGAGAGATCCCGAGCACGTCGATGCCGGCGTTGTCGAGCTGGGCGAGGCTGTCCCGGAAGTCGCAGGCCTGCTTCGTGCACCCCGGGGTCGACGCGGCCGGATAGAAGTAGACGACGACCCGCCGTCCCCGGTAGGACGCCAGGGACACCTCGTTCCCCTCGGAGTCGGGCAGGGTGAAGTCGGGTGCGATGTCGCCGGGGACCAGACGGGCGGCGTTGGCGGTCTCAGTCATGGCCCGAAAAGTAGCCGTGGCCCGCGCGGGACGGCAAACCCCCGGCGGACAGATCCCCAACGTGGCGAGGTTCGGGGGACCTGGGCACGGTCTGTGCACCGTGGACCGTGCCCAGGTCCCCCATCTGCTCAGGCTGCCCTGCTCAGGAGCCCGGTCAGGCTGCCGCGTCGACCGCCGCGCGGAAGCCCTCCGGGGTGAGCTGCTCCCCGGACAGCCGCTTGCCGTTGACGAAGACGGTCGGCGTGCCGGTGACGCCGGCCTTCGATGCGTCCTCGTCAACCTTGGCGACGTACCCGTCGTAGGTCCCCTCGTTGACCGCTTTCCGGTACGCCTGCGAGGTCAGCCCCGCTTTCGCTCCGAGCGTGATGAGCGTGTCGTTGGTGAAGCCGCCGGTGCGCTCCTCGGGCTGGTTCGCGTACAGCACATCGTGCAACTGCCGGAACCTGCCCTCGTTGGCGGCTGCCGCCGCCGCGTTCGCTGCCCGCTTCGACTCCGGCCCGATGAACGACATCATATGGTAATCGATCTTGATTTTGCCGTCGTCAAGGAGCTTGCCGATGGTCGGCCCGGTTGTCTTCTCCAGCGTCCCGCAGATGGGGCACTGGAAATCCTCGTACAGGTCGACGGTGACCGGCGCGGACGCCTTGCCGACGACGATGCCGTGATCGGTGCCGGTGGCGCTCGCTGGCAGGACCACCGGCTTCGACTCCTCGCGGGAGTTCTGGACGGCGAAGCCAATCACGCCGACCAGGACGAGAACGGCCAGCACCACGCCGGTGATGATGCCGCGCCGCCGTCGCCGTTCCCGCGCTGCCGCCGCGGCCCGCGCCGCCGCGGCTTTGGCCCGTCGCTCCTGTCCGCTGACCGTCTTGCCTCCACTTGCCGGGGGGGTCGCGTCGGGCCTTGCGCCGCCGCCAGGGGCCCTACCGCCGGTCGTCAACGGTGCCTTCTTCGACTTCGCAGCCATCAGCGGTACTCCCGGAAAGATCGTTCACTGGTTGGTCGAGGAGACGGTCCACCGCCAGGTAGCCGCTCGGCCGCCAGGCCAGCAGCCCGGCGGCGGCGAGCAGCAGGCTGTCGCGGATCAGCTCGGAGGTGTAGTGCGTCGGGGCGTCGGCAGTGAGATCACCCCCAGAGGAGAAGCAGCCGCAGTCGATCCGCAGCCCCCGGGTGGCGGCCGACGCGATCGCTGCGATGTAGACGGCGAACATCACCGCGGACACGACGGCGGACAGCCGCACGGCGAGCCCCACGACGAGCAGCATCCCCAAGGCGATCTCCAGGAACGGGACGCCGTACGCGATCGGCTGCACGAGGGCATCGGGCAGGATGCGGAACGCCCGCACGGAGCGCANCATCCCGTCCGGGTCGTTGACCTTCAACAGCCCGGCGACCAGCCAGACCACGCCGAGGCCGAGGCGCAACACTGTGGAGACGGCGCGACTGGCCGGCTGCATGGGGGTGACAAGGCTGTAGGTGATCGGATTCAAGACCGTGCTTCTTCTGATCCGGACCGCTCGGCGGTCAGTTTGGGCAGGTCGTCGATGTATTCCTGGACGCTGGTCCCCGCCAGGTACAGCGCGCGGATCCTGTCATCCCGAGAGAAGACGATGACCTGGGCGCCATGGGTGACCAGAACGGAGCCGTCGGCCTGGACCTCCGGTTTCTCCAGGGGAACGCCCAAGGCCTCGGCCTCGGTACGGATCCGGTCGAACGGGCCGCGGACGCCGATGAAGGTTGCGTTGAACTGTTTAAGCCAACGGCTGAGGACCGCCCCCGTATCCCGATCAGGGTCGGTCGTCACGAAGACGACCGTCACCTGGTCACGCACGTCCGGTTTCACCTCGCCGAGTGCCGACGCGAGGTCCGCCATCGTGGTCGGGCAGACGTCCGGACAGTGGGTGTAGCCGAAGAACAGCATAGTGATCTTCCCCTGCGTGCGTGTGCGCAGGTCGAAGGGACGGCNGTCGGCGTCGGTGAGGTTGAGGGCCGGCTTGGCCAGCCGCCTGGCCGGGACGGTGCCGTGCAGGCTGCCGTCGCCGCCGTTGCCCACATCGACGATCTTCACTCCGGTGTCGGTTCCCGAGCCGGCGCAGGCGGTGAGCAGCGCCATCGAGGAAGCGACCAGGACCGTGGCAATGGTTCCGGCCAGCGCCGGACGGCGCCGCCGGGAGCGCGACGGGGGGAACTGTCCAGGCGGGGAACCGGCGTCGTGACGGGAACCCGTGTCGTGACGAGGATGGTGGACTGGGGACATGACGCTCCAGGGCAGGGCCGGGCAGGACGGATCGGGGCCACGGAAAACGTGTCCGCCTGACTGCGGCAGGTGCTGACGGTGGGAGTCGCCCGGGGCGACTCCCACCCGGGCCAGAGCACCGCTGGCCGTCGCGCACAGCGTTCAGCGTAATGTCCCGCCGGACGGATTCCGGTGTGCGGTTGCTTCCGCCTGCGGCGCCAGCTGCGCGGTGTCTGCGGCGCCAGCTGCGCGGTACGGAGACCGGGACCGGACGGGGCGAGACGCCGCGCGTCAGGGCGCCCGCGTGACGTGTCGCGCCACTGGCGGTTTNGTCTCGCCGGGCGGNGNTGTGTCTGGCACGATCGTTGCAGGCCGGTCGCACCCGACGGAGATGTCCGTGGCGTCCATCGACGCCGATCGACGCCAGCCGCGGGAGCGCGTCCGCCATTCGCAACGGACGAGAGGGCGACATCGGTGCCGCAGGACCCGGCCGTGATCCAGCAACAGATCGAAGAGACCCGCGCCGAACTGGCGGAGACGATCGATTCCATCACGGAGATCGTCAGCCCGCGCCGCGTCGCCGAGCGGGCCCAGATGCAGCTGCGGGTGAAGACCGCCGAACTGCGCCACAGGTACGGTCCGGCCCTCGGGATCGGCCCGGGGCCGGCGCTTCCCGAACTGGAAGCCGGCGTCGGAGCCGATGGCGTGGACCGGCGGGGGGNTGCGGGCACGCTGACCGGGGGNGCGCTGGACGGCAGGGCGGNGCCCGGCCCCTCTGGCGGCGCCACCGTGGTCCGGGTGGTGCGCTGGGAGCGGGTCGTTCTCGTGGGTGGAGGTGTGCTGCTCCTGGTGGGTGGGATCCGTCATCGCCGTCGTCGCCGGTCGTCCCGGCGCGGGTGAGCGGCCCGCCCGCCCGCCTGGGCCGCTCCCGGGCCGGTCGCGCCGACTCCCTGCCCCCGCCTACAGGTCGCCGGTGCGGCGCAGCCAGGCCAGCATGAGGATCCCCGGCAGCACCGGCAGCCAGAAGCTGATCAGGCGGTAGACGAGGACCGCGGTGAACATGGACGCCGCCGTACCGCCCGCGGCCGCGAGCCCGAAGGCCAGTGCCGGTTCGATCGCGCCGATGCCGCCGGCTGTCGGCGCCGCGCCGGCTACCATCGAGCCGATGAGGTAGACCGCGGCAACGGACAGCAACGTCATGCTGGTGCCGAATGCCCAGACCGTGCAGGCGAGCGCGAGGATCTGGAAGAAGCGTGTCCCTGTTTGGGACAGCAGCAGCAGCAGAGCCCGGCACGGGGAACGGGCGAGGATCTTCAGATGGGTGTCGAAGGCCCGCACCGCCGGCCGGGCCTTCGACCGGATCCGTGGATGGGCCACGGTGCCCGTCACGAGCGCGCAGACCGCCCCACAGCCGAGCACGAACGGCCCCGGCCCGAGCCCCTGGACAGTGGACCGCAGCGGGTTGGCCACGGCANCCCCGATGCCCGAGTCGCTGAGGGTGCCGGCGACCAGGACGATGCCCCCGAGGTGCGCCACCCCGCCGGCCACCTTGATCGACGTGATGGCCGCCAGGGCCGCGGGACGCGTCATCCCGCGCCGTTCCAGGAAACGCAGATGGATCGCGATGGCCCCGAGACCCGCGGGCACGATCCGGTTCGCCGCCGCTGCCGCGACCTGCAGGCCGGTCACGGTGCGTAGCTCGATCCGCAGGCCGCTGGCCGCCCGCGTGGACAGGCCGTTGGCGAAGTAGAACAGGACCGAGGAGAGCGCGCAGATGACGAGCCAGTGCCAGCGGGGCGTGGGAACGCCGGCCAGCCGTGAGGCCATGTCGCCGCGGAAGCGCACGGCCAGGATGGTGAGGGGCACGGCGAGCACGCCGGCGAGCAGGACGTTGCGCCGCCGGGACCGGGACGATCGAACCGGTCCGAGACGGAGCGCGAGCGGTTCGGCGAAGACGTGGACGTCACCGGCCGGGGATGCGACGAGCTCGCCCCTCGGTGTCGTTGTAGAGCTCGGTTTCGTTGTAGAGCTCGGTGTCGTTGCAGCCACGTCGTCGGAGTTGTCGTCCGGGTGGGCACCGGGGCGTCGTAGTAGCTGCCGGGTCAGCACCACCGGCGGTGGAAGCGGGGGCGCGGGCGCGGCGGCGCTCTCGGCGCTGACAGCGCCGAGCAGGACCGGAGTCTCGATGACTACCCCCGTAGGATCGACAGGCGCGATCACGGTCGTGATGCAGAGGAGACGTACGTCACGGTACGCGGCTTGACGGTATGCGGCTTGGCTGAACAGCAGCTGAAGCAGTCTCATTGCCAACCTGGCCACCGGAAGTCGCGCGACGACGCTTCGGGAGGAATCGGTCGGCGGCCCTGGTCAGGAGCCGCAGACCGCCTCGATCGGATCCTGTTGGCGTGGCAGGTCGAACCAGACCTGCTTGCCTGACCCCCGGGTGTCCGGTACCTCGACGACACCCCACTGCATTGCCAGCGCGGCGACCAGCTGCAGGCCCCGGCCCGACTCGTCGTCGTCGTGGGCGGGCTTCAGCACCGGCCACAGCGAGCTTCCGTCGTCGACCGCGATGCGGATCCGGTCGTCGCGCAGGGACAGTGTGAGGCACAGGGCGGCGCGGGCGCCGACGAAGCGCACCGCGTTCGTCACGACCTCACTGACGAGTAGCTGCGCGACCTCGACGGTCTCCGGGCGGCCCCAAGCGGCGAGCAGCTCGGTGACCAGCCGGCGGGCTCGGCTGGCGGCGCGGGGATCGGCGGGCAGGNCGAAGCGTGCGCTGAGAGCTTCGGCCACGCCTCACCTTCCGGGGGGNTGTCAGTCACGGTCGTCGTTCCGGTGCGGGGGTCTGCCGCGTCGCGTTACTGCCACCATGACCGCCCCCCCAAACCTGACCCTCTGTGGTCGTCGAGCCGGGCAACGGCCACGCGACGCATCTGGATACCGCGACCGGGACGTCCGGGCGACGCGACGCGCCGAGGACGGCATCGGCGCTTCCCTCGCCGGGGTGCCGGGCCGGGGTGGCAGGCCGTCCCAGCGGGGCGGGNCGGCCNGCCCCNCTGGGNCGGCCGGGNGGGNGACCACGTCGGGGATGGCGTCAGATGACGTCGATGCCGTCCAGCACCGACTCGCGGCGAGCCATCCAGGCCCGCGTGACCTCGTCGACCGCGGTCTGGTCGATGCGGGCCGCCGCCGCCGACAGATCGCTGCGGGGGGACGGCACCATGTCCGCATCCGCATCCGCTCGCGCGGCTGTTCGCGGCATGGCAGCCCGACCGGGGTGTGACGAGTTCGGCGGGTCGATCCCAGGTTGCGCGTACCGGCTACCGGAGCCATGCGGTACACCACCGGTTCCGTCCGGGGCGCGCCCGTCGGGCGGGGTCGGGTTCCGATCGAAGGCCGGCCCGGGGTGGTCGGGACGGCCGATGGGCCGTGGGCCGGGCTGGTCCCTCGTCGGCTGCCCACCCGGTTCCGCGCGCCGCTGCGGTGCTCGGGGACGGTCTGCCCAGGCTCTCGCCCCGTTCCCCGCGGGGCGTCCCGGGGACTCGGCCGGGCCCGGCCGTCCGCGGTCGGGCTGTCCGCGGTGTGTGGATCCCGGCTGCATGGATCCCGACCGGGTGGATTCCGGCGGCGTCGGCCCCGGCTGGGGTGATGGCCGGCCCTGGTGGCGTCCGGGCCCCGGCAGCGCGGGACCGGGGTCCGACGGGCCGCCTGGCCCGGTTCCGGTGCCGGTCATCGAGCGCGGCGTCTCGACCCTGGCCGTGGCCATCTCGACCGGACCGGAGATCGAGGGAGCGGGCCGGGANGACGGCACGACGACATCGTCCCGGGCCACCGACGGGTTTACGGCCGGCGGGTAGCCGTCCGCGGCGGACCGGTCCCGGTCCGTGGGGTACCCGCCCGTCGGATACCGGTCCGAGGAGTATCCGTTGGGAGCATGTTGCCGCCCGCCGGGCAGTCGTGGCCGGGCACCGGTTGGCCGCGGAGCACCCCGCTGGGCGGGATGGGCAGCCGGGGGCGGGTAGCCCGAACGGTCGGAGTATCCGCCGGACGGCGGGTGGTCGGAGTCTGCCGGGGACCCCATGGGCAGGTGGGCAGCCGCCCCGGGCATCGGCTCGGGGAACTGTCCAGGAACCGGGACAGGCGGCCTGACCGGTGACTGTGGTGGCGGGGGNGACTGTGGTGGCGGGGGNGACTGCGGNGCGGGCGGNCTGGNCGCGGGGNGAGCCGGNGGGAACATCCTGGCCTCGTCAACCGCCCGGCTGTCCGGTGCGGCGCCCGGCGACATGCCGGTGATCGCGATGATCGACGCGCAGGGCCAGAGACGGTCGCAGCTCAGGCAGAGGTCGAACTCATTCGGCTGATGAAGGTCGATGAGGGTGATCAGCGAGTGAATATGCTCGACGATCTTCGGGCCGACCAGGACCGGCCCACGGGCGATGACGTCGAGCTCCGAGCGCAGTCGCCCGTGATACTGCTCGACGTCAGCAAGGCGCGGATCCTCCATCACCGGCAGCATGCACCATAGCGGGCCAGCGGGCACGAAGGGTGTAGCCCGTTCGGGTTCACCGTCACCGCTGACTCACGTTCCGTTTCTGACTCGCGATGCCAGACGCCGCTGATGGTTCCCTCTCCCTTACGTGCGGTGAGGGCGGGAAGTGGGTTCGCCGGGACGGGCCGCATGGTCATGCCGAGCCGGAGTCCGGACGGCGTGGCCGCGGGGAGGCGCTGATCGCAGATCAGGACCGGTCCGGCCGGACCTCGTCCGTGCGGCGGACCTGCCGCATCAGACCCTCCTGAAGCCTGGCGAACTCCTCGATGTAGGGACTTTCGACCTGCCCGGGGGCACCTCCGGGCTCCTTGCCCGGCGCGGACCGGTCGAACGGCTCGAAACCCGCGAACTGCCCGCCGGCACCCGGCGGCATGCGGTCGGGCTGGCCGTCGAACGCGGGATAGTGCCCACCCCCCGCCGCCTGAGCGCCCCGCTCGGCGGGTCCGTCGTACCCGGGTCCGTAGGAGGACGGCAGGCCGTTGCTGCTCTGCGGGACCGCACGGTCCGCGGCGTTGTCGAACGCCGGGTAGTGGGCACCGTTGGCCGAGGCCGCGCGGTCGGTGGGACCGTCGTAGGCGAACCCCGAGCCGTTGGGACTGCCGGCCCCGGGGCTGATCGAGAGCGGGGCGCCGCGCATGCTGTCGCCGGAGGTGTCCGGCTGCTCCGTGGAGAGGAACCCCTCGGATGCCGGGTAGATGCGGGCCGACAGGCTGACCGACATCGGGTCACTGCCGTAGGTGATGACGTCAACCTGGTCCTCCGCGCTGATGCCGCCGCTGCGGGCGAGATCGACGAAGCGGAACAGATCGGCCCACCGTAGCCCATCGAGGTCGACGCTGATACGCAGTGCCATGATCGTGCCCCATCCCTGAGGTTCGTTACGTGCCGACGGTTACCTGGGCGCCAACGGACGATCGAGGGGTGACCGGCTCGCCCCCGTCAGCGCCAGCCCGGGCGGCGATGGGCGGCAGCTTATACCGCGTTGGGAGACCATTCCCCATCCGGGGAGGTTCGGCTGGCTCTGCTCCGATAAGGCGAAGTGGGGGTATCGCGTTCTTCGTCGCGTCCCGTCACCCGAGGGCATTCCCGGGCGGAACGTTGGCGGGGAATCAGGGCGGCCGGGCTGGCCCCTCCGGTGAGGAGGTGTGGGGTGCGTGGATGCCGGCCGGGAGGCGTGGAAAGTCTCGGCCGGCGGACGTGGTCGGTCGATCGGGCGGTCGTGAAATGCCGCCTGGGGTGTCACCGGTGATTGGAAGGCGGGTAGTGTCCGACCCTGTGAACGTTGTGTCCGGCGGTGTCAACGGGGTCGGCGCGGCTGGGGTGGGCACGCAATCGGGTGTCATGCAGTCCGGCGCGCTGCCAATCAGGCTCCTGCACGACCGCGTGCTGGTCGAGCCGCGTGAGGATTCCGTGGACCGGCGGTCGAAGGCGGGCATCGTCATCCCCCCGACCGCGCATATGGGGAAGCGCCTGTCCTGGGCGGACGTCGTCGCGGTGGGGACGGCCGTGCGGACCATCCAGGTTGGCGATCGGGTGTTGTTCGACCCCGAGGACCGGGCCGAGGTGGAGCTGCACTCGACCACCTACGTTCTGCTGCGGGAGCGGGACGTGCACGCCGTCGCGGCGGAGCGGTTGGACGACGGCTTGACGGGTCTGTATCTCTAGATCCGGCCGGTCGGCCCCCAGGCTTGCGTGGCCCTTTCCGACCATCCGATGACGGCGCGGCGTCCAGGTGGTGTACGGTGCCGCATCGATCGAGATGCGGGCGGTCCACCGGAGTCGTGATGTTTGATCATGGCTGTGGCGGGAGTGACACCGCGCCAGCCAGGCGCTGCCTGGCCTGACGCGGTTCCGCCCCGTATCCTTCGCTCGGCTCTGGAGATCCGCGTTCCGGCCGGGACCCTTGGATGTGGTGGAGGCACCCGGAAATGCGGACACAGGGCATCGCGTCACNTCAATCTTTGGGGTCACTGCGTACTGTAACCAGCCGATGTCCTGAGGTGCAGTGTTTCATGGCTCCTCACGCTCGGTCGAACCCAAGACCGATGGGTTGGCATACCCATTGGGTGAACGACGGCAGGGAAAGGAAGGAGACGCATGGCTCGTGACTTCGACGCTCGGCGAAGCACGGATGTCGAGGAGGACGAGCTCCAGGAACAGAGCCTGGAGACGCTCAAGGCGCAGCGCGCCGGTGCGGCGGCGGACCTGGGGGACGACATGGACGCCCTCGAGGCCGAGCTGGACCTTCCGGATGCGGAGGTGCGCGACGAGGAACTGTCGCTGCGGGTACTTCCCCGGCAGGCCGACGAGTTCACCTGCACTCGATGCTTCCTGGTGCAGCACCGCAGCCAGCTCGCAGACGTCCGTCACGTCGTCTGTTCGGACTGCGCGGCCTGAGGGCCGGGTCCCGGGGCGGGGTGTCCCTCGACGGCGGGCGGTGCGGACCGGTTGCCCGGTTGCCCGGTCGTCTGAGTAGGCGTACCACTACCTAGCGCGAGTTTGTCGCTGGGGGTGGTGCGGATGCTCGACGAACAGTCACCGATGTCCGGTTCCGTCCGGTCCCGTCCCGCCGCATTTGAGGGTCGACGGCCCCTCCGCCCGGAGGATGCCGCTCCCCGTCCCGGGGAGGAGGATCCCGCGGACGGTCCCGAAAGCCTGCCGCTGCTCCTGANCCGNTTCGNCCCCCCGCCGGCCCCGCCGGGTCATGTCGATCGACCACGGCTGCTCGACGCACTCGACGCCGCCACCGTCCTGCCCCTCACGGTGGTGCGGGCTCCGGCCGGCTCGGGCAAGACGGTGCTGGTCGCGGCCTGGGCCGCGGCCCGGCGGGGGGAGACGCCGATCGTGTGGGTGCGGGTCGATCCGGCGGTCGTCCCCGGCCCGCGTGGCGGGGGGCCGGGCCTCCCACTGTGGCCGCAGCTGCTGCACGGGCTGGGACGACACGGTCTGCTCCCGGCCGGTGAGGGCTTTGGGAGCCGGTACGGTCCCGCGGCCGACGATCTTTATGATCGGCGTTACCGACGGCTCGCCAACATCCTCGCCGACCTCCCGACGTCCTTCATACTGATCCTCGACGACGTGCATCTGATCACCCGGCGTTCGGACCTCGACGGCCTCGAACTGCTGATCGACGGGGCCGCGGATCGGGCCCGGATCATTCTGATGGGCCGGACGGTGCCCGTGGCGCTGCACCGGCTGCGGGCCGCCGGGTGGATCACCGAGATCGGTCCGGCAGATCTCGCCTTCACCCGGGCGGAGGCCGCCGCGCTCCTGGGCCGGCAGGAGATCACGGGCCGGCAGGAGATCACGGCGTCGCCCGCGACGGTGAGCGGTCTCGTGCACGTCACCGAGGGCTGGGCGGCCGGGCTGCGGCTGGCGGCCGGGGCGCTCGCCGCACGGGAACGACGACCACTGCCGGGGGCGGATGGGCGGTGGGAAGCGGCCGTCGCATCCCCGTCCGGTGGCCTCGGTGACACGGCTGGTTTCTCCGGCGCCGTGGCCGGCCATCCCGCGATCGCCGATTTCCTGCGGGCCGAGGTGCTAGCCGGTAAGCCGTCGCCGGTACGCCGCTTCCTCCTGCGGACCAGTGTCCTGGAGCGCATGACCGGGCCGCTGGCGGACGCCGTCGCGGCCGAGCGGATGGACGCGGGCGTCCTGGCGGCGGCTACCGGCTCGCGTGCCGCGCCGGCACCCACGGTGGGCGCACGGGTGAGCGGGAAGGAAGTTCTGGCGGCACTCGCGCATGCCGACGGCTTCGTGGTCGAGCTCGACCACGACGGCGGATGGTTCCGCTTTCACCGGCTGCTTGCCGCGGTGCTGCGTTCCGCGTTGGCCGCGGACGGCGACGAGGACACCGCTGAGCTCCACTTGCGAGCCGCGATCTGGTTCGCCGCGCACCGTCGGACGACGGACGCGGTACATCACGCCGCGCATGCCGGGGATTGGTGGTACGCGGCCTGCCTGCTCGTCGATGGGACCGAGATGGTGGACGCCCTGCATGGCGGCGTCGCGGGGTTCAGCCCGATCATGACGGGGATGCCGGACTCCCCGGCCTCGTGGTCGCCGGAGTGCGCACTGGTCGCCGCCGTGGGCCGGCTGGGCCGGGGACAGGTGGGGGCGGCCACCAGATACCTGCAGGTGGCCCGGGGGAGCATCGCCGCGGCGGTCGTGTCCCGTCGTCGCGCGCTCGCGGTCCGGGCCGATCTCGTCGACCTGCGCCGGGCGGAGCTCGCCGGGGCGTGCGAGGAGATGCTGAGCATCACCCGCCGGTTGCTACGGTCCCCGGGCAGGCCGGGCGCCGTGCCGCAGCCGGTTGGTCCGGTGGTTGCCGGTGTGACGGGGCGGGCGGAGGCTGCGGGGAAGGGCCGGCCACGACCGCCCGCCGACATGCGGCCGCCGGGAGATCCCCGGTTCCTGCCCGCCGGCCCCGTCGGGGGCGCCGAAGGTCCCGGACGGGAGCCGGGCGGTGTTCGACGTGATCACGTCGGGGGAGACGTGGCCCGCCCCGGCTCCGTCGTCGGTGGGGCCCCGCCGGACCGCCCGGCCGGGATCGTCGCGCGATCGACCGGTGGTGGCGTGGATGGGGGCGTGGATGGTTCCGACAGGATCGCGGCAGCCGTGGCCTGGTGTGCGCGCGGGCGGGCGGAGCTCTGGCTCGGCCGTCCCGACCTGGCGCTGGAGGCGTTGCGGGAGGCGATGACGGCGGCCCGGGATACCGGTCTGCGGACGGTCGAGGCATCGGCGTCCGGGGCGATGGCTCTCGCCTACGTGCTACGGGGTCGGTTGCGGCAGGCCGAGTCCAGCGCGGCAGCGGCGGTCGCCACCGCCGCTGTGATCACTGCCAGCCCGGTCGATCCCACGGCCGTCCCCGCATCCTCGGATGGTCGGACCGACATGCCGGCAGGCCTGGTCGAGGCGCATCTCGCCCATGCGATGGTGGCGGCAGCCCGGGTCGACGACGTGCGTGTCACGCACCATCTCGACCTCGCGCGGATGGCCTTCACCCCGGCGCATCCTCCCTACCTGCTCGATCTGATCGTCGTGCTGGAGGCGAGGGCGCGATGCCGGCGTGGGGAGGCGGACGATGTGCGGGCTGCCCGCCGTCTCCTGGCGTCGCGAGGACGGCCGGCCGGACCGCCGCTGTGTCTGTCGCTGTGGCGCGCCGCCGAGACCGACCTGCTGATCGCCGTCGGGAACGCCCAGGCTGCCCGGCAGCTGCTGGGCCAGCTGGCCGACACCCGCCGGCCGGACCATGCTCTCGCGCTCGCGGCGGCCCGGGCGAACCTCGCGTGCGCTGATCTAGAGGGAGCGGAGCACGCGGTGGCGGCTCTGCTGCGGGCGGACGGTGGCGGAGGCGGTTCGGTGGTGTCGGCATGTGTGGTGGCAGCGGTGGCGGCCGCGCGGCGTGATGACCATGCGCGGGCCACCGACCTGCTGGCGCGTGCCCTCGCGCTCGCCGAGGACGAGGGACTCGCTGGCCCGTTCCTCGAATTCGGCGGCGAACCGTTGGCGATCTTGGATGCCCATCCCGGCCTCTCCGCCGCACATCCGTTCTTCGTGTCGACTTTGCGGGCCATGGCCACGACGGAGTCCGCCGCCGCGGTGAACCCGCGGACGCCGACCGACGGCGGACCGGTCATGGCCGTATCCGGGGCGGGGGTGCCGCCTCTGGGGGTGCCGCCTCTGGGGGCGGCCGGCCTGGAGGTGCCGAACGGGGGGACGCCGAGCGGGGGGATGCCGAGCGGAGAGGTGGCGGTGCCCGCGCCCGCGTGGCCGGCCACCCCACGTCGATCCGTCATGAGCGGGCGAATGGCACGTCCGGCCCTCATGACCCCCGCGGCGCGCTCGGCGCCGCCTGACCGTGACAGGCAGGGGGCCGACGTCCCGCGCGGCCCCTCCGGCCCCTCCGGCCCCTCCGGTCCGGCGGGCTACGGCCTTGGGACGGGAACAAGTCCGATCTCCCTAGGGCAGCCGGGGGCGCGTGAGCGCTCACCCGGTTCCAGGGACGGGCGGGGACCCGGTGCGGGTGGCCGGCTCAGCGACCGGGAACTCGCGGTCCTCAGCTATCTGCCGACGATGTTGACGACCACCGAGATCGCCGCCGAGCTCTTCGTCTCCGTGAACACGGTGAAGACGCACCTGAAGAGCATCTACCGCAAGCTCGACGTGCCACGGCGTCGCGACGCTGTACATCGCGCGCGCGAATTGCGTCTATTGTAAATAGTCATACCGTTTATCGTAAAAATAAATTTTAGGTGGGAGGTCAACGGTCCGGTGGTCGGGGCGCCGCGATCAGGATGACGGTGATTCAGTGAATCGCGGCGGGCACGGGGGNGGGTACCCTCCCCCCGAGCCGGGTCCGTCGTCCACTGCGTCCGCATAGCCGGCATCGGTGCGGTCGCTCTCCGTGTGACCGGGGCCCGTGTGACCGGCATCGAGGTAGCCGGCATCCCTCTGGATCCTGTTGGACCCGGGCTGCGGTGGGCCGTACCGGTATGTGCCGAACGCCGCCGTTCGTTCGATGCGCCGCCCGATCGGGCCGGGACCAGGCCCGATCGGTGTCCGCCCCGCTCCGCGGGTACGTGCGGTGGCCCGTGCCGGTGCCGGCAGGAAGGCGCGGAGCAGGCAGATCATCGATGTCACGATCCCCGTGATCATCAGGATCAGACCCAGAACCTGGAGATCCACTCCGGTGGTGTGCCAGGTGAGCGCGTAGCGCAGGATGGCACCCACCACGACCAGGAAGACCGACCGCCCCAAGGTCATCGCCTTCGTACCTCCGCCTCTCTCCTACCGTGGCTTTGGTCTCCTGCTGTGGCTTCGACCTGTGGCTTCGGCCGGTCGATGATCGGTGCATGGCCACATCGCGCCCCGGCCGCGCTCGATGGTGTCCGCGCTCGATGTGTCGTCGTCGTGGAGCGGCACCATGGGATGGGTGGTCCGTGCGGGGAGCGGAGAACTCCACCCCTCCGGGGCGGGCCGCGGACCGCTGGCGAAACCGTGCACTGCCGCCGTGGATACCCTGCGTGACCAATGTTCATGCTGTCGATGTCGGTCGGGATCCAGGGCTCACCCGCGCCGGAGGACGTTTTCCGGCTTCTTTCGCGGCCGCGATCGAGGCCGGGGGAGCCAATCTCGTACTTGTGAGGTAGCCCCGACGGGCGGTGCCAGCGGGAGGGAAAAATCACCTCGAGCCACTGCCGGGGGGCCGCCGGACGCCGTCATCCCAAACGTTTACGTGCGTTAAGGTCGCGTTTTCCCCGGCTGAGCCGAAGATGCGGGGTGAGTGTGATCGGGGGGGCGTGGGCGACTGCTGGCGTAGCGAGGGAGGTGGGCCCTACGCTTGCCGAACCTGTCCAACTTCGCCGGAAATCAACCTGGCGGCATCGTCCCTAGCGGACGAGGCCTGGCGTCGGTTCTGAGTTCTGACCCCCCCGGAGGCACGTGTGACCGACCGAGTTTCCCGCCCGCATGATGTTATCGGTGAGGACGCACTACATCGGCCGCGAATTGGCGTGACCGTCGACACATCCGCCGAGGCCGCTGCGGCGGGCCGGGTCGCGAGGCGTGTCTCCGCGAGCNCNCCCNCNCCGCTGNCCCCGCCGCACCGCTCGCCGGCCACCCGGCATTCCGCCGCCACCGGCGCCGGTGCGGGGCGACCGCTGCACCAGCGCTCCGGCCCGCCGGGGAGCGGCGTGCCGATGGGCGGCTCGCCGATGGGCCGCGGCGACGTGCCGAGCGCCACCGGCCGCGCGGTCCCGGCCGGTGGCCCGCCCGTCCGGTCCGCTCCGGTGGCGCGTACCGCGCCGATGCCGCGGGACCTGGCTCTCGGCGCGGCCGAGCTGCGCGGCATCCTGCGCGTGGTGGAGGACTGCGAGCGGGCGTCGTCGCTGGCATCCTTCCGCGAGCTCGCCCTGGACGGCATGGCCCGGCATCTCGGTTACCGGCATTCCGCCTTCTTCCTGGGCTCCTCGCTCGAGACCGCCTTCCAGGACGCCCGGCCCACCGGTCGCGGGCTGGCGCTTCGACTCGCGGGCCCCTACCTGGAGCGTTACCGGGAGCTGGAGGCCCTCAGCAATCCGGACAGCCTGCGTTCGGTCCGCGAGCGGGGGCTCGCCACCCTTGACGATCTCGGCGTCCCGGAACGCCCGGAGGTGCGGATGCGCCTGGAGCGGTTTCTGNGGGCACACGGCATCCACGCGAAGCTGCTCATCCGCCTGTTCGGTCCGTCGAACGTGGGCGCCGTGGTGTCCCTGCTGGATTCTCGGCCGGGCGCGTTCGGACCGCGGGACCGCGCCGTCGGGGCAGTTCTCGGGCGGCATCTCGGTAATCTCCTGCGTTTCTACATCCGGNCGGACCCGGGCCCGTCGGTCGCGGGCAAGCTGTCGGCGCGCGAGCGCGACGTCGTCCGTCTCGTCGCCGANGGCCGTTCCAACCGCCAGGTCGCCGAGGCGCTGTGCATCAGCATCGACACGGTCAAGCACCATCTCACCCATGCGCTCGTGGCGACGGGGTGCACGAACCGGACCCAGCTGGCGATCGCGTGGCAGCGGGAGACGAGCGCGTTCGCGGCCCCCGGCAACCCGCGGCCCTGAAACTGTGACGTCATAAGGTCATGAGGCCGCTGCCGTGGATGTTCGATCGGTGGGATCCGTGGGATCCGCGGCGGTGCCGATGATCTACGACCTCAGATTCGAGCCGCGAACCCCGGTGCGCCACCGCGCGGGACGCGGTCGCCGGCACCTGATCCTCCGATGACGGCGATCATGATCGACCTCTCCATCGGGGCCGCCGGCATTTCGGCGCGAAGGGATGAGGCGAGAGGCCGGTCCCGATGATCGAGCAGTGGCGGGAACGGACACCCTGCGTGTCCGTTCCCGGTGCCGACGGCCGCGTGCCGATGATCCCACCCGGGTGACAAAGCCGGTCCGTGGTAATCGATCTGGCCTCGCCTGACCGGTCCCGAGGGTCATGTCCTGCACGCCCCGCGACGACTGTCGCTTATTGTGGCTGAAATGTTGCCATTGGCATCCCTATTGAGGTCGTTGCCGGAAAGTTGATCGGATAAGCTTGCGATCGACGGCGCGCTGTGACTAGGTTGGCCGATGTCCCTTCTGGTCCGCATGGGGTCTGAAGGAGTCAGTCTCCGTCCGTCAGCGCCTGACCCGGCCGGCGGCGACCACGATCGATTTTCAGGACGGTGTCCGCCCGTGGTTCCATACCTCCCGGGGCGTCGTCCTCGCATCCGATTTCTCCAGGCCCTGCGCGTGCGGGCGTGTGTTGCCGGAAAGTAGCCACATCTGTTCATCGCCGCATTAGATGATCGATTCTGAAGAGAAACCGCCGCGACCGGCGACCGGGATAGCGACCTGCGTGATACTCATTCGTAACCTCCATCGATGGCCGCAGCGATTGATGACGTCGCCCGGTGCACACCCCTGCGGGCTCTGTGTAATCCCGATCCGCGACATCGTCATCGATGTCCGGCGGTGGGCGAGCCGGCGACTGGATGTCGTCCGAACCTGGTCACGGCGACCGCGCCAGTGGTCCGATGGGCCCACGATCACCGCTGTGGTCCGGCACCGCGCAATGATCCCAACCGAGCCGGCTAGTATTCCGCGCACGTTGGCAATCCCGTGTCGGCTAATCGGATGCGGCCGCCGTGGGACCGGGGGACACCAGTTCCGCGACAGCCTGTTGGGGGTTGGTTCGTTTTTCGCATACTCAGGGCGGATGCGGCTTCCCGGATGTCTGCCGTCCCGACGGCACTGACCAGGAGGTCTGGATGGTGCGGGCGGTCCTGTCGTCCGAAACAAGTCGATCATGCTGGTTCGGTGGGTGAGTTCCATGGCCTCGATGCGCCGCCGCGACGATCGTGCGGCAGCGGACGCGCTGCCGGCCACGGGTCTGCCGGCTGCCCGCCTGCCCTTGAGGTGCCCGCCCACGCGGACCAGCGATTACCCGCCCATCCGGACCAGCGATTGCCCGCCCATGCGGACCAGCACAGCTCCCTCAGCCTCTGCCCCCTCAGCGCCCTGCCTCAGGCGGGGACCGGTCGGGAGGACCAGCCGATGACCACTGCACCCAGCGCGTCACCCGTGGCCTCGCCGGCCAATCCCGCCGACCGCGATCCGCTCGACGCCCGCGAGCTGGTCGTGGTGATCACGCCGTTCGCCGAACCGTCCGCGTCCCTGGTCGCCGCGGTGCAGCGGGCCGGAGGGCTCGGGGTGCTGGATCTCGGGCTGCTGGCCGGACCGGCGCGTGATGCGCTGCGGGACGCCGCGCGGTGGGCGCCGGGCCGGTTCGGGGTGCGGGCTGCCCCCGGCTGCCCCCTCGATCCCGACGAGCTGCCCGCGAGCGTCGGGACCGTCGTACTCGTCGCCCGATCCGGTCCGGATCCCCGATCCGGCCCCGTCGCGTGGGCGGATGCCGGGCCGGGCCCGGGGAGCCGCTGGGACATCGGCGCGCTGACGAGCCGGTGGCGGACGAGCGGGCCGCGTGGAGAGGCGCGGCGCCGGGTCTGGGCGGAGGTCACCTCGGTTGCGCAGGCGCGCGACGCGGTGGCGGCGGGGGTCGAGGGACTGATCGCGCGAGGCAACGAGTCCGGGGGGCCTGTGGGCGACCTCACCACCTTCACCCTCCTGCAACATCTGCTCGCGCAGGCGTTCGTCACCACCGAGGGCGCGCCGCTGCCCGTGTTTGCCGCTGGCGGGATCGGTCCGGCCACCGCGGCGGCCGCGGTGGCCGGCGGCGCGGCCGGTGTGGTCCTGGACTCCCAGCTCGCCCTGGTGCGTGAGATGGAGCTGCCGGCACAGGTCGCGGCGGCGATCCGCGCGATGGACGGCAGCGAGACCACCCNCCTCGCCGGCTNCNGGGTGTACNCCCGCCCCGATCTGCCCGTCGCCGCCATGACGGGCGCCGCCATGGCCGGCGCTGCCACGGCGATCCCGTTCCGGCTGGGTGCGCGTGATCTGCGTAACCAGTTTCTCCCGGTCGGCCAGGACGGAGCGTTCGCCGCCGATCTCGCCGACCGCCACGTGACCGCGGGCGGTGTCGTACGGGCCGTGCGTCAGGGCATCCGCGAGGGCATCGCTGCCGCCGCCCGTACCCGTCCCCTCGCCCCCGGTGCGCCCTTCGCCGCTGCCCGCGGCCTGCGCCACCCGGTCGCGCAGGGACCGATGACGCGGGTCAGCGACCGGGCGGCGTTCGCTCATGCCGTCGCCGACGAGGGCGGGCTGCCTTTCCTCGCCCTGGCGCTGATGAGCGGCGAGGACAGCCGCGCCCTGCTGGAGGAGACCGCGGACCTGCTCGGGGACGCGCCCTGGGGGGTCGGGGTCCTCGGGTTCGCCCCGGCGCCGCTGCGGGCCGCCCAACTCGCCGCCGTGCATGACGTGCGTCCTGCCTGCGCGATCGTCGCCGGAGGTCGCCCGGCACAGGCGGCCCCGCTGGAGGCCGCCGGCATCGACACGTTCCTGCATGTCCCGTCCCCGGGGCTGCTGAACCGTTTCCTGGCCGACGGCGCGCGCAAGTTCGTCTTCGAGGGGCGTGAATGCGGCGGGCACGTCGGGCCGCGGGCGAGCTTCCCGCTGTGGGAGGCGCAGATCGCCGGCCTGCTGGAGTTCGGCACGACCGATCAGGCCGGTCCGGACTTCTTCGCGGGCCTGCATCTGCTGTTCGCCGGGGGCGTGCATGACGCCCGTTCCGCTGCGATGGTCGCCGCGGCGGCCGGGCCGCTCGCCGAGCGGGGCGCGAGCGTCGGCGTGCTGATGGGCACCGCGTACCTGTTCACCGCCGAGGCCGTCGCGTCCGGGGCGATCCTGCCGGGTTTCCAGCAGGCCGCTCTCGACTGCGAGCGCACCGTGCTGCTCGAGACCTCTCCCGGTCATGCCACCCGGTGCGTGGAGTCCGCGTACGTCCACACCTTTCTGGGCCGTCGCCGTGAGCTGATCGCCGCCGGCAACTCCCGCCAGCAGATGTGGGAGGAGCTCGAGGCGCTCAACCTCGGCCGGCTGCGGGTCGCGAGCAAGGGCCTGCGCCGTGAGGGCAGCGAGGTCGTCACGGTCGATCCCGCGACCCAGGCCCGGGACGGCATGTACATGATCGGACAGGTCGCCGCCCTGCGTTCGCGGCGGACGAGCATCGCCGAGCTGCATGACGAGGTCACCGCGCAGGCCACGGCCGGGCTCGCCGCCCGCTCCGCCGAGCTGCGCTCCGCCGAGCCGCGGCCCGCCGACAGGAGCGCGGCGCCCGGCCGCCCGGCCGCCCGGCCGCTCGACATCGCGATCGTCGGGATGTCCGCGATCTTCCCGGACGCCCCGGACCTGGCCAGCTTCTGGGCGAACATCGTCGCCGGCAACGACGCCATCCGCGAGGTCCCGGCCGATCGCTGGGATGCCGAGGTCTACTACCACCCGGACGCGGTGCTCAGGGACGCTGGCCGCAGGACGCCGTCGAGATGGGGCGGTTTCCTCCCGCAGGTGCCGTTCGACGCGCTGGCCTACGGTATCCCGCCGAAGTCGCTGCGCAGTATCGAGACCAGCCAGCTCCTCGCGCTGGAGGTCGCCGCCCGCGCGCTGAGCGGCGCCGGGTACGACGCGGGCCAGAAGGACGTGGGCCAGAAGACCGCCGGCGAGAGTCGGGCGTTCGACCGCTCCCGCACGTCGGTGGTCTTCGGCACGGAGGCCGGGACGGATCTCTCCGGTGCCTACAGCTTCCGCTCCCTGTGGCCGGCGCTGCTCGGGGACCTGCCGGCCGAGCTGGAGGAGTTCCTGCCGGAGCTGGACGAGGACTCGTTCCCGGGCATGCTCGCGAACGTCATCGCTGGCCGGGTCGCCAACCGGCTGGACCTCGGCGGGGTGAACTTCACCGTGGACGCGGCCTGCGCGTCGTCGCTCGCCGCCCTCGACGCCGCCTGCAAGGAGCTCGTCGCGGGCACCTCGGACATGGTGCTGTGCGGCGGCGTGGACACCCACGCGGGCGCCCACGACTTTCTGCTGTTCTCCTCCGTCCATGCGCTGTCTCCGGGCGGTCGGTGCCGCAGCTTCGACGCGGGCGCCGACGGCACC
This sequence comes from Frankia sp. CeD, assembly GCF_000732115.1. Taxonomy (NCBI): domain Bacteria; kingdom Bacillati; phylum Actinomycetota; class Actinomycetes; order Frankiales; family Frankiaceae; genus Frankia; species Frankia sp. CeD. The sequence goes on along the minus strand of NZ_JPGU01000001.1, from coordinate 115,056 downwards.
AGCCTCGGTGAGGGGGNGGCCGTCGTCGTGCTCAAGCGGCTCGCGGACGCCGAACGGGACGGCGACCGGATCCACGCCGTCATCCGGGCCGTCGCCGGTTCCTCCGACGGGCGGGCCCTGGGGCTGACCGCGCCGCGCAAGGCCGGCCAGGTGCTCTCCCTGGAACGGGCCTACGGGCGGGCGGGGATCTCGCCCAGCGAGATCGGTCTGCTGGAGGCGCACGCGACCGGAACGGTCGTGGGGGACCGCACCGAGCTCGCCACCCTCACCGAGGTCTTCACCAACCACGGTGCGACGCCGGGCCAGTGCGCGGTGGGTTCGGTGAAGTCGCAGATCGGGCACACGAAGTGTGCGGCGGGCCTGGCCNGTCTGATCAAAATGGCCAAGGCCGTCGAGACCGGGGTACGGCCGCCGACCCTGCACATCGACACGCCGAACGCCTATTGGGACGCCGAGAGCAGCCCGTTCTACTTTGACGACGTCGCCAAGCCGTGGGTTGCCCCGGCCGAGCGGCGCCACGCCGGCGTGTCGGCCTTCGGATTCGGCGGCACCAACTTCCACGTCGTGCTGTCCGCCTATGACGGCGGGCCCGAGCCCGCCCACGGCCTCGACAGCTGGCCCGCGGAGTTGTTCGTCGTCCGCGGCACCGACCGGGTGGCGGCCACCCGGGCGCTGGACCGGCTGGCCGAGCTGATCGTCGCGAACGACGCGGCCGGACGGCCGTTCCGTCTGCGTGACCTCGCCTCCACCGTCTGCGCGGAACGCGGCGGCCCGGTCCAGCTCGCGTTCGTCGCCGGCGACCTCGACGCGCTGCCCACCGCCATCGACCAGGCGCGCACGTTCACGTCGAACCCTCGGGCGGGTCTGTTCGTCCGGGACCAGGACGCGGATCCGGGTGCCACCGCGTTCCTCTTCCCCGGTCAGGGCAGTCAGCGGCCCGGCATGCTCGCCGACCTGTTCATCGCCTTCCCACGGCTGCGGTCCGTGCTGGACCTCGCCCCCCGGTGGGCGGACACGATGTTCCCGCCGGCGGCCTTCTCCCGGGAGCAGAAGGCCGCCCAGGCGGCCGCGATCACCGACACCCGTGCGGCCCAGCCGACGCTGGGGCTCGCCGGGCTTGCCGTCCACGACCTGCTGACCAGCCTCGGGGTGCGCCCGGACCACGTCGCCGGGCACTCCTACGGCGAACTGGTCGCGCTGTGCGCCGCCGGGGCGCTGGACCGGCGGGACCTCATCGGCCTGAGCGAGGCCCGTGCCGCGGCGATCCTGGCAGCCGCTGGCGACGACCCGGGCACGATGGCGGCGGTCTCCGCGTCGGTCGAGCAGGTCCGCGCCGCGCTCGACGGGGCCGTTACGGGTGGGGAGGCCGGACCGGGCCGGGTCGTCGTGGCCAACCACAACGCCCCGCGGCAGAGCGTGATCTCCGGGCCGACGGACGCCGTTGCCGCCGCCGTGGCGGCTCTCGGCCGGGCCGGCATCAGCGCCAAGCCGATCCCGGTCGCGTGCGCCTTCCACAGCCCGGTGGTGACGGAAGCGGCGACGGCGCTGGCCGCCCGGCTCGATGAGGTCGAGGTCGAGGCGCCGACCCTGCCGGTCTGGTCCAACACGACCGCCGGGCCCTACCCCGGCAGCCCGGACGAGGTGCGGGCGACGCTCGCCGGTCAGGTGGCGGCGCCGGTCAGGTTCGTCGAGCAGATCGAGGCGATGTACGCCGCGGGGGTGCGGACCTTCGTCGAGGCCGGGCCCGGCCGCGTCTTGGCGCAACTCGTCGGCAGAATTCTGGCCGGTCGACCGCACCGGGTGGTGGCCACCGACGTCGCCGGCGAGCCGGGGCTGCGCCGGTTGCTGCTGGCCCTCGCCGAGCTCGCCGCCGTCGGTGTCGAGCTCGACCCCTCCGCGCTGTTCACCGGCCGCGACGCCCGGGTGGTCAGCGCGACGGACCTGCCGCGCCGTCCCGGCTGGCTCATCGACGGGGCCTATGTGCGCACGCCCGACGGCCGGTTCCTTCCTGGTGGGCTGCGGCCGCCGACCCGGCTGACGGTGCGGACGACGTCACCCGGGGTCGCCTCCGTGCCCGGGGCCGCATCCGTGCCCGAGATCGTCGGCGTGCGCGGGTTCGTCGAGGACACCGTGGCGCCGGCTCCCCCGTTCGACCGCGCCGGCGTGACCGACCACAGCGAGACGACCGACGACCCTGCGGCGGGGCCCGCCGGACTGGCCGAACTTGGAGGNGACGGACCGGNGGACGCCGTGGNGCTGGAGTTTCTGCGAACCACCCGGGAACTGGTCGCGGCGCAACGTGACGTCGTACTGGGCTACCTGGGCATCGACCCGACCGGCCTGGCCCGGCCCGGCCAGCTCCCCGAGGGGCGGCCGGCGGACCTTGTGCGGCCGCGGCCGGGGGTCGTGTCTGACGACGTGCCGGGCTTCGTGCCGCCGCGGCCGGGGGTCGTGTCTGACGACGTGCCGGGCTTCGTGCCGCCGCGGCCGGGGGTCGTGTCTGACGACGTGCCGGACATGGCTGCCGCGAGTCGGGTGGTGCTGGACCGGGCCGCGGTGTCGGCCGCGGTGGTGGGGGTGATCGGGGAACAGACGGGTTATCCGGTGGAGATGCTGGAGCCCGATCTGGATCTTGAGGCCGACCTGTCGATCGACTCGATCAAGCGGACGGAGATTCTGGGGGAGCTGGCGCAGCGGCTGGGTCTGGTGGATGCCGGGTCGGGGGAGCTGGGCGAGGAGGNCGTCGAGGAGCTGGCGGCGATCAAGACTGTCCGCGGCATCGTCGACTGGATCGNCGCGTCGGTGGATCCGGATGCCGCCGGCGCGACCGAACCGGCCGAGCCCACCGGGCCCGGTCGGTCCGCCGGAGTCGCGAAGTCCGGGGGGGCCGGCTCGACAGCCGCGATCCCGCTACGGCGGTTCGTTGTCGAACCGGAGATCGTCCCCGTGCCCTCGACCCCGGAGCCGGTCGGACGTGCCGGGTCGCTGGCCGGGGCCCGCTTCCTTCTCGNCGAGGGNGGTCTCGGGGTCGGACTCGAGCTCGCCACGTTGCTGGAGCAGGCGGGTGCCGAGGCCCGCATCCTCGCTGCCGNCGACCGGGGCCTGGTCGGTCAGGTTCGAGCCGGCGCCGGCGCGGACGGCCTGGTGTGGATCGCCTCGATCGATCCCGGTGCCGGCGACCACGCCGTTCTTCCTGCCGCGTTCGCGGCACTGCGGGCCGCGGCCCTCGGCGGCAGCCGGCGGATGCTCGTCGCGACCGGGCACGGCGGGCGCTTCGGTCGCCCGTCGCCCCACGGCACCGGAGCGCTCGCCCCGGGCGACGCCGGGGACGAGGGGATCCAGCTGACCCCGGGGATGGGCCTCGCCGGCCTGGTGCGCACGATCGCCTGGGAGGTTCCCGACATCGCGGTCCGCCTCGTCGACGTCGAACCGAAGGACGAACCGCGTCGGATCGCCGAGAGCCTGCTCGTCGAGCTGCTCACCCCCGGCGGGCCGTCCGTGGTGGGTTACCGTGACGGGGTCCGCGCGACCCCGCGGATCCGGCCGGTGGAGCTGGGCGTCGCGGGCGACGTCGGCGACGTGGGTGCGGCGGGCTATGCGGGCGAACTGCCCGCCGAGCTCGGTCCCTCCTCGGTGGTGCTGCTCACCGGTGGCGCGCGGGGTATCACGGCGGCCGTCGCCGTGGAGCTCGCCCGGCGCAGCGGCTGCGCCATCGAGCTGATCGGGCGTACCCCACCGCCCACCGGACCGGAGGATCCGGTGACGGCGGATGCGCTCGACGCCCCGGCGCTGCGCCGCGCGCTTGTCGCCACCGGCGTCCGCCGGCCGGCCGAGATCGAGTCCCAGGTGGCCCGGTTGCTCGCCGAGCGGGAGGTGCGCACCACGCTGGAGGTCCTTGGTCGGCTGGCCTCGTCGGTGCGTTACCACGCGATGGACGTGCGTGACGGCGCCGCCGTTGCCTCGGTCGTGGCCGACGTCTACGCCCGCCACGGTCGCCTCGACGGCGTGGTGCACGGTGCGGGCATCCTGGCGGACCGACTCCTGCGGGACAAGACGCCCGAGTCGTTCGACCAGGTGTACCGAACGAAGATCGACGGTGCCCGGGCGCTGCTGGCGGCGCTGCGGGACGACGTCGGCTTCGTCGCCCTGTTCGGGAGTGTCGCGGGCGTCTTCGGCAACCGCGGCCAGGTCGACTACGCCGCCGCGAACGACGCCCTGGACACGCTCGCCGGTGCCTGTGCGGGCCGCTTCGCCGGCCGGGTGGTCAGCGTCGACTGGGGTCCCTGGGGATCCGCGCGGGACTTCGTGGCACGGGCCGGCGGACCGGCCCCCGCGGTGACCGGGGGCGCGGTGGCCGGTGCGGCCGGTGTGACCGGCGGTGGGATGGTCTCCCCGGAGCTTGCCCGGGAGTACGCGCGCCGTGGCATCGGCCTGATCGATCCCGCCGACGGGGTGGCCGCCCTGCTGCGGGAGCTGGCCGCTCCGGCGGGCACGCCCGCGCAGGTCGTCTACATGTGCGCCTCGGTGGAGTCGTTCGATGCCTGAGCCCGGTGCCGGGCCGGGGGGGCGGTCGGCGTCGGGATCCCGGTCCGCGTCCGGGGGCGGCGCCCCACCCATCGCCCTGGTCGGGATGGCGGCGCTGTTCCCCGGCGCCGGCGACCTCGGCACCTTCTGGGGCAACATCGTCGGGGGTGTCGACGCGATCCGGGAGGTGTCGCCGGAGCGTTTCGACGTTGACGACTACTTCCGCCCCGACCTGTTTCGCCCCGACCCGCCCCGCGGTGACCGTCCCGGCGCCGGACCGGGCGGTGTCGGCAGACCCGGCGGTGTGGGCAGCCCCGGCGGTGCCAGCGACGCCTTCTACTGCCGGCGTGGCGGTTTNGTCGAGGAGTTCGCGTCGTTCGATCCGGCCNCGTTCGGCATCATGCCGCTGGCCGTCGACTGGGCCGAACCCGACCAGCTGCTGTCCCTGCGGCTCGCCGCCGAGGCGATCACGGACGCCGGCGGTCCCGAGCGGTTGGGGGACGCCGAGCGTGTCGGGGTGGTGCTCGGCCGCGGCGGCTACGTCGGTCCCGGGGTCGCCAAGCTCGAACAGCGGGTGCGCACCTCCCGCCAGATTGTCACGACGCTGCGCGAGATCCTGCCCGACCTGCCGGCCGAGGCCGTCGAACGGGTCCGGGAGGCGTTCGTCGCCCAGCTCGGACCGCAGCGCCCCGAGGCGTCCATCGGGCTGGTGCCGANCCTCGCCGCCTCCCGCATCGCCAACCGGCTCGACCTGCGCGGACCCGCCTACACCGTGGACGGGGCCTGCGCGTCATCGCTCATCGCCGTCGACATGGCGATGCGTGACCTCGGGTCCGGCCGGACCGACGCGATGATCGTCGGTGGCGCCCACATCGTGCACGAGGCGTCGTTCTGGAGCGTCTTCACCCTGCTGCGGGCGTTGTCCCCGAGTGAGATCATCCGTCCCTTCGACCGGCGGGCCGACGGCATTCTCATCGGCGAGGGCGTCGGCATGGTCGTCCTCAAGCGGCTTGCCGACGCCGAGCGCGACGGCGATCGGATCTACGCGGTGCTGCGGGGATCGGGCACGTCCAGTGACGGCCGGTCCGCCTCGCTGATGGCCCCGGCCGTCGAAGGCCAGACGCTCGCCGTCCGCCGGGCCTGGGCGGATGCCGGGCTCGACCCGACGGCGCCGGGTGCGATCGGCCTCGTCGAGGCGCACGGCACGGCCACCCCCACCGGCGACGCTGTGGAGCTCGCCACCCTCAGCCGGATCTTTGGCACCGCGTCGGGCGGACCGGCCGGGCCGGGTCGGGCGGACATCGGGATCGGTTCCGTCAAGTCCATGATCGGTCACGCGATNCCGGCCGCGGGCGCGGCCGCTCTGATCAAGACCGCGCTGGCGCTGCACCACCGGGTCCTGCCGCCCACGCTGCACTGCGACGAGCCGCATCCGGCGTTCGTGGGCAGCCGGTTCGCGCCGGTGCGCGCCGTCGTCGAGTGGGACGCCCCGGCCGGCGGCGGTCCCCGCCGAGCGGGGGTCAACGCCTTCGGGTTCGGCGGCATCAACGCCCATCTGGTGCTGGAGGAGGCGCCGGCACCCGCGGCGGTGACGGCGGCCCGTACGTTCGCCGCCCCGGCGGTGNCCACGGTGGACCGGGCAGCCGACCCGGACGTCGGTCCGGACGTCGAACCGGTGCTGCTGTTCGCCGGGGCCGACGCGGCTGACCTGCTGGCCCAGCTCGACGTCCCGGACGCGGAACTGCTCGCCCGCGACGACGCCGCGACCCCGCCGACCGGTGGGCCGTGGCGGCTGGCCCTGGTCGCGCCGACCGCCCGTCGGCTGGCGCTCGCCCGCACCGTCGTCGAGCGCGGCACCCCCTGGCGGGGACGCAACGACCTGTGGTTCACCCCGGCAGGGATGTTCGCCCCCGCGCGGGCGGGTGGGGACTCCCCGGCGCAGACCGCTTTCCTGTTCTGCGGCTTGGAGGACAAGTTCACCCCGCGGATCGACGATGTCTGCGAACACTTCGGGCTGACGAAGCCGACCCTCGACGACACCGGGATGCTCGGCCGGCATGGCGTCGCGAGCGTTGAGGTCGGCCGGATCCTCGATGTGGCGCTGCGGCGGCTCGGGATCATCCCGGACCTCGTCGGCGGCCACAGCATCGGCGAGTGGAACGCGATGATCTCCTGCGGGCTGATCACCGACGAGTACACCGACGACTTCCTCGCCGGCTTCGACCCGACAGCCCTGGAGGTGCCGGGGGTCGTCTTCGGCGCGCTCGGCTGCGGCGCGCAGCGCGCGACGGAGGTCATCGCCGGGCTCGACGAGGTCGTCGTCTCCCACGACAACTGCCCGCATCAGTCGATCATCTGTGGGCGGGAGGACAGCGTGCGTACCACGCTGGACCGGCTGCGCCGCGACGGCGTGCTGGGCCAGATCCTGCCGTTCCGGTCAGGGTTCCACTCCCCGTTCCTCGAACCGTACCTGGACCCGATGCGGGCGCGGCTCGCCCGCACCACGTTCGTCGAGGCGAGCGTGCCGATCTGGTCGGCGACCACGGTGGCGCCCTACCCGAGCGACCACGACGCCATCCGCGCGCTCGCTCTTCGACACCTGGTCGAACCGGTACGCTTCCGCCAGCTCGTCGAGCGGCTGCGCGAGCGCGGGGTGCGTGCCTTCATCCAGGTCGGAGTGGGCAGCGTCGCGGGATTCGTCGACGACACCCTGCCCGGCAACGACCATCTCTCGTTGGTCACGAATACCGTGAAGCGTCCCGGGCTGGACCAGCTGCGGCGGGTCGCGGCGGCGATGTGGGCGGAAGGCGCCGCGCCCCGGATGGACCTGCTGCCCTGCCGGTCGCGACCCGCGCCGGCGGTGCCGCCGCTCCCCCGGGCGGCCAACGGACCGCACCGCGTCGGCGCCCCGGTGCGGTTGAGCCTCGGCACCCCCCTGATCCGCCTCGGCGGCGGGGCCGGCGACCTGCTCAACCCGGGCAGTGCCGATCGGACCCACCGGAACCCGCCGGCCTGGGCCGAAGGTGACGTGCCGACGCATCCGGTGATTGCCGAGCTGCGGGCCGCGCTCGCCGAGGCGGACGCGGTGATGTCCACCGTGGTCGACCGCTGGTCGCATGGGGCGACGCCGGCTCGGGTCCCCCCGCCCGGATCGGGGGGCAGGGCGATCCCGGGCGATGCGATCCCGGGCGGCGTGCGGTCGGGCGGCGTGCGCGGTGGTGCTCGGTTCCGCGCCGACGATGCTCCCCGGGGCGGTGGCACGTCCGGCGGTGCCGGCGGAAACGGCGACGCGGGTTCGACGGGCGTCCCTCCTCGCCGCGGCGCGAGCGCGGCCGACGGCGGGGCGGCCGGTCGGGGCACGGGCGCCGATCGGACGTCCGCGGTGGGCTGGGTACCCGTGCCCCGTGACAGTCCCGAACCCGGGCCGCGGATGTTCCGGCGACGGCTGTCGCTGGCGTCGATGCCGCACATCGTCGACCACTGCTTCTACCGTCAGCCGCCGGGCTGGGCGGACATATCCGATCTGTTCCCGGTCGTGCCGATGACCGAGGTCCTCGAGCTCATGATCGGCGAGGCCGCCGCGCTGCTGCCGGGCCGGGTGCCGGTCGGTGTCCGAGACGTCCGGGCGTTGCGCTGGCTCGCGATCGAGCCGGCGGTGGAGGTGTCCATTGCGCTCGCCCCCGCGGGGCCGGACGCGGTGCGGGTGACCGTGGACGGCTACGCCCGCGGCACGGTGCTGTTCGCGGCGGNCCNCCTGCCGCCGCCCGAGTCAACCGCGATCACCGCCGATCTGTCCGTGGGCCGGACGGGCCCGACGCTGCCCGTCGAGCGGCCCCCGCGGCATCGTGGCAGGGATCTCTACGGGGCCCGGTTCCTCTTCCACGGTCCCGGCTACCAGGGCATCCATCGGATCGAGGCGATCGCCCCGACCGGTATCCGGGGGCGTCTGCGGGTGCCGTCGGCGTCCGGCGCCCTGCTCGACAACGTGGGCCAGCTCTTCGGCTACTGGGCGATGGAGCATCTGTCCGACGACTCCCTCCTGCTCCCGCAGTCCCTGGCCGACGTGCAGTTCCACGGCCCGGCACCGGTGGAGGGCGACCTGGTGGACTGCGTCGTACGGATCCGGCAGGTGGCCGAGCGCACGGTGACCGCGGACATGGAGGTGCGGCGGGCCGACGGACGTGTCTGGGCGGTCATCACCGGGTGGACCGACCGCCGGTTCGCCAACGACGACGTGCTCTGGGCGATGGTGCGTGCGCCGGAGTTGAACACGGTGGCCCAGCCCTCCGGTGAGGGCTGGGTGGTCGCCGTGGACCGCTGGCCCGACGCGGCCTCGCGGGAACTGATCGTGCGCCACTACGCCGATGCCGCCGAGCGTGCCCGGCTCGCCGCGCTCAACCCCAGGGCGGCACGCGGCCGGCTGTTGGGACGGATCGCCGCCCAGGACGCAGTCCGGCGATGGCTGTGGGAACGGGGAGCGGGGCCCGTCTGGGGGATCGAGGTCGGGATCCGTAACGACGACGTGGGTGCCCCGGTCATCACCTCCCTGCCGGCGCGGCCGGGTGTCCCAGCGTTCGACCCCCCGGGGGTGTCGCTCGCCCACAAGCCGGAGCTCGCCGTGGCCTTGGTCGCCGCGGACGGGGAGGTTGGCATCGATCTTGAGCGGATCGTGTCCCGCGCCGCCGGGGTCGAGAAGGCGGCCCTGGCGCCCACCGAACTGCGCCTGCTCGACCGGGTCGCCGGCACCGATCCTCACCGGCGGGCCGTGTGGTTCACCCGGCTGTGGGCGGCGAAGGAGGCGGCGGCGAAGGCCGACGGAACGGGCCTCGCTGGCCGTCCACGTCGGTTCGTCGTGGACGGCCCCCATCCCTTCCCGGGGAAGGCCCATTCCCCGGGAAGGGATGGGCTCGCGTCCTCCCCGGTGGGGGGCACCCCGCCCGACCTGGTCCGGGTCACCGTCTACGGGGATGGTCCCGACGGGTCGGTGCCGGAGCGGACCCGGTGGGTGGCGTTGCGTACGGTGGACGCCGCCGGCCGGATTCAGCCGGAACCGACCGGCCCGGCGCCCCGCGAGGGCGGGGTATCGCCGTCGCGGCGTCAGGACGCTGTGGGCGATGACGTCTCCACCGGAAGAGTCGATATCGCTACCGTCAGTTATGTAGTCGCCTGGACCTCCCCCGAGGTCGAGGCGCATGGTCTCCAGAGCCAGAAGGAGTGTTGATGATGTCTGCGCAGAGCACGACGAGGCAGGGTCCTCCCGGCCCGGATCCGGACGACCGCACCGACGCCGTCACGCGGGCCGAGGCCGAGGCCCGGATCCTCGGCGAGGTCACGGAGCTCCTGCGGGAGGTGATCGGGGAGGAGTACGTCGTGGACATGGAGATCACGATGGCCACCTCGTTCAATCAGGATCTCGAGCTGGAGAGCATCGAGTTCGTGGCGCTGGCCGACCGGCTGCGTGGGCGCTACGGCGAGGCGGTGGACTTCGTCGGCCTCCTTGCCGACATGGACGTCGACCAGGTGATCAACATGCGGGTCGGCGAGGTCGTCCACTTCATCGTCGACAGCCTCCCGACGCTGGCGCCGGCGGGATCGGCCTGAAGGCCCGTGGCTGAGATCATCGCGAACGGGATCCGGCTGCACGTGCAGCGACTGGCGCCCAGGGGCGGAGCGTCCACGGACTCGCCGGTCGTCGTGATGGTGCACGGCATGGTGATGGACAACATCTCCAGCTTCTACTTCACGCTGGGCAACTGCCTCGCCGATGCCGGCTGCGACGTCATCTGCTACGACCTGCGCGGCCATGGGCGCAGCGAGCGGACCCGCGGCGGCTACGAGCTGGCGGACTCGATGGCCGATCTGCTCGGGCTGCTCGACGAGCTCGGGGTGGATCGCCCGGTGCACCTGGTGGGTAACAGTTACGGCGCCACGATGGCGCTGGCTTTCGGGCTGGAGTTCACCTCCCGGGTGGCGAGCCTGACGCTGATCGAGCCGCCGTTCCTGATCGAGGGTCTTGGCGAGGAGATGGCCCGATCGCTGACCCAGATCCTCGTCGCGATGACCGACGAGGAGGTCCAGGAGTGGTTGGACAACGGCGCCGGACGCGTGGCCAGCCGCGCCACCCGGGCCGCGCAGCGGCTGCTGCAGGAGACGACGATCGCCACCGACATGCTGGCGACTCCGCCGTTCTCCACCGAGGCGCTGGCCGCGCTGAACGTCCCGGTGCTCGCGGTGTACGGGGAGAACTCCGACATCATCGGGCAGGCTGCGGGCCTGGCCGCGCTGGTGCCCGAGTGCACCCTGATCGTCCTGGAGCACCACACGCACATGGTGCTGCGGGAGGCCGCGCACTACCTGCGGGACCTGCTGCGGTGGTGGTTGTTCCGCCGCCAGACGCCGCCGCCGCCCTACGTGCGCGCGAACGGCCGGCGCTTCGCCACCCCGGACTGGGTGACGCAGCGGGTGCCGCCGCCCGATCTCAACGCCGAGCGCCGGCCGGCCCCGATCTCGGCCGACGCGGCAGTTGCGGCCGGCGAGGGGCGTGAGGGGCGAGGGGCGTGAGAAGAGTCTGATGAGCCGCGTGCTGTTCGTGGTGCCGCCCCTGACCGGGCATGTCAACCCGGCGGTCGGGGTCGCCGCCGAGCTGGCCGCCCGTGGTCACGAGGTGGCGCTCGCCGGGTACGCGGGCGTCATCGGATCGTTGATCCCGCCGGAGCTGGCCCTGCTGGCGTTACCCGAGGCGGGCCTGGGCGAGAAGTGGTCCCGGATCCAGGACGCGTCTCGGGCGCTGCGGGGGCCGGCGTCGCTGAAGTTCCTGTGGGAGGACTTCCTGCTCCCGCTCGGCTCGATGATGGCCCCGGCGATCGACAGGATCATCGACGACTTCCAGCCCGACCTGCTCGTCATCGACCAGCAGGCGGTGGGCGCCGCGCTCGTCGCCCGTCGCCGGGGCCTGCGCTGGGCGACCCTCGCGGCGACCTCCGCCGAGTTCGACAATCCTTACGGGGTGCTCGCGGGCCTGGGGCAGTGGGTCGTCGACCGCCTGCGGGAGTTCCAGACCGGGCACGGAGTGCCGCCCGACGAGGCTGCCATCGGGGACCTGCGCTTCTCCGAGGCGTTGACCCTCGTCTTCTCCGTCCGGGAAATGCTGCACAATCCCGGGATCCCGGACTACGCGGTCTTCGTCGGCAGCGCGGTCGGGAAACGGGCCGGGGCGGGCGAGTTCCCCTGGGACTGGCTCGNCCCGGCCCGCCGGGCGGTGCTCGTCTCCCTCGGCACGGTGACCCGGGAGGCCGGCGGTCGGTTTCTGCGGGCGGCGGCCGAGGGGCTGCTCGGCCTGCCCGAGCGGGTACAGGCGATCGTCGTCGCCACACCCGGGCTCGTTGACGACCTCGCCGCCGCGGCGCCCGACGATCTGCTGGTCGCGCCGTTCGTGCCGCAGGTCGCGTTACTTCCGCGGTTGTCGGCGGTGGTGTGCCACGCCGGCAACAACACCGTCTGTGAGTCGCTGTCACACGGGGTTCCGCTGGTGGTCGCCCCGGTTCGCGACGATCAGCCGATCATCGGCGAGCAGGTCGTCCGTAACGGGGCCGGGGTGCGCGTCAAGTTCGGTCGGGCCGGACCCACCGCCGTGCGTTCCGCGGTGACGGCCGTGCTGGACGATCCGTCGTACCGGGCCGCCGCCGCCCGGATGCGGGCCGCCTTCGCCGCGGCCGGCGGGGTGGCCGCCGCCGCCGATCACCTTGAGAAGCTGGCGGTCTGATGCTCGGTCTGGCGGTCCGGTGATCGGTCTCGTGGTCTGATGCTCGAACGGTTCTGACGTCGTGCTGACATGGTTGCCGATCCTGGTGTGTGCCGGTCTGGCGATCAACGGTGTGCGGCTGCGCGGTCGGCTGCGTCGTCTCGACACCCTGCCGGCCTCCGGTCGCCCGGTGGACCCCGCGCATGAGTTCCTCGTCGCGACCGGGGTCCGCCTCTCCGACAGCGGCCGACGGGCGGCCAGTTACCACGCCAGCCGGGACCGGCTCGACGTGCTCGACCTCGTCCCGGCGGACCTGACGGCCGAACGGGCGCTCGACCTCGCCCGGATGGTCGACACCCGCACCTACCGGGCCGACCGCTGCGTGCCCGGCCGCGGCGCCTTCCAGGCGCTGCTGGTCCACTCCGAGATTCTCCAGCGGGCTGGGATCACCCGCCGGGACGGTTTCGACCCGGTGGAGCTCGTCGACATCACCGAGCGGCTGAAGACCTTCGCCTCCGGCTCGACGGATCTGGCGGTGCTGCCGGGGCTGCGTGCCGCCCGGGACGACGCGGCGATGCGTGTCCGCGTCCAGCAGCGGGCCTACCGGTTCACCCGGCAGAACCAGCTCTTCCCGTTCGTACCCCAGATCGCCACCGCGATCGGCTTCCATGTGAACCAGCCGTTCGGCCTCGCGGCCATGGCGCTGTTCTGGTTCCAGCCGTTCTTCGTCTGCGCCGGCCGGGTGCCGCTGTCCCCGCGCGATCTCATTCGTTCTCCCATCGTGCGCATCCTCGGCGGGGTGCTGTTCGTGGTCGACTCCGTGCGGGCCGGCCGGGCGCAGGCCGTGAAGGCGGCTGAGGCGAAGGCCGCCGGGCTTCCTCCGGACCCGGTCAAGCATGCGGCCAGGCAGGAGACCGCCGCCAGCCGCGCCTCCTACTCCCAGGACGTCCAGGCCGGCCTCGACCGGTTCCTGCGCCACGACCGGGCCGACTGCCCCTGGTGCGGATCGGTCGAGCTCGCCACCCGGGTGGAGTCGCCGGACCTGCTCCTGCGCAAGCCCGGTTCCTTCCGGCTGGACGGCTGCGAGCGCTGCGGGCATGTCTTCCTCAACCCGTCGTTGAGCCCGGCCGGGCGTGAGTTCTACGACCGGGACCGCTACGACGGCCTGCGCACCGATGTCGCCGAGCAGGTCCTGGCCGCGATCGCCCGCGAGCGGCGCGAGCAGGCTGCCGCCGTCCGACCGTTCGTGGTGCCACGGACCTGGCTGGACGTGGGGGCCCGGTACGGTCACTTCGCCAACGCGGCCCGAGAGGTGTGGCCGAGGACGGTGTTTGACGGGCTCGACACCTTTCCCGGCCTGGCCAAGGGCCTGGCGCGCGGCTGGATCGACCACGCCCACTACGGCCGTTTCTCCGACGTCGTCGACAGCCTCGCCGGCCGGTACGACGTCATCAGCATGTTCGACTACCTGGAACGCCGCGACGACCCGTCGGCGGAGCTCGACGCCGTCGCGAAGGCGTTGCCGCCTGGCGGGCACGTCGTCTGCGAGCTGGCCAACGCCGACTGCCGGCAGGCCCGCTGGCTCGGCCGGTTCTGGCCCGGCTGGGCGGTCCCCGAGCGCGCCCACTTCATCCCCGCGGAGAACCTGATCGCCGCGCTGGAGGACCGGGGGCTGCGGCCGGTCGCGGTGCGCTTCGCCGCGGCGCGCCGTCCCGGTGGGCTGACCGGCGCCCTGCTGCTCGCCGTGGCCATGATCGCGCCACGCCCCATGCCGTGGCTGCCCCAGCAGGCCGGCCCGGTCGGCGCGGCCGGCCGCGTCCTGGTGATGCTTGTGGCCAGCCCCCTACTGGGACTGGCCCGCCTCCTCGACCGCCTTGCCGGCCGGTACGCGCACGACGCCCGGTACGCCGGCACCTACCTGATGATCGCCCGCAAGGAGCTCTGACCTCGGCGGACCGGTNGACCGGAATGTGCGGCGCGGCACAGGGATACGGGACGCGACGAACGAATGTCCCGCGGAGCTCAGGAGGCCAGCGCCCGCGGAGCGCGCGGCACCGACGCCGACCAGCCGCGGTCACGCAGCGCCCCGCCTACGAGGGAAGCCACCTCGGCCGGGGCGTCCCGCGCCAGGCGTGCCGGCAGACGGATGAGGAGCTGGCCGGTCGGCTCGGCGACGACCGTCGGCCCAGGGACCGTCGCCTGGATCTCCACCCGCACGCGCCACGGCTCGTACCAGACGTCGAGGCGCGCCATCGGCTCGTCCGCGGGCCCGTTGACACTCGGGGNCCCTACCGGCAACCCCCACTGGGCCTCGATGCGACGGTACATGATCTCGGTGAGGCGCGGCGCGTCCCGGCCCAGGTCGTCCAACGTCTCGGTGATCAGCGTCCGGCGGCTGATCGGACCACGCCGGGCCAGCGCGATCCGCAGGCTCGCGACGGTGACGAAACGTTGACGGACAGCGTCAACGAGCAGGCCCTGCGCGTCCGCGCGGGTAGCCGCCCACTCGGCCATGTCGATGACGGACCGGGCGGGGGCCGTCCGCCGGGGCAGGCGGAGGGGATCGATCTCGGTGATGTCGAGCCGAGCGCTGTGCCGCAGAAGCACGCCCGGTGGCGCGGCGATCCGGCGTTCGGTGGGCAGGAGAACCGTCACCGGGCCGGTGCCGTAGCCGTCCAGACCCGCGAGCCCCGCCGCGCAGGCGCCCGCGAGCACCGCGTCCGGGCCGACGGCCTGCAGGGCCCCCCACAGCTCCTGCATCCTCGTCACGGGTGTGGCGGTTGTGATCAGCACGCCGCGGAAGGGTTGCTGCCAGCGACCGTCGTTCAACCGTCGGCGGATCTCGTCGCGGGTGATGCCGGCGTTGATCGCATCGCGTATCGTGATCACGCCGGCCTGCATGGTGGCGATCTCCTGCCAGGAGAGTCGGCCAGGGTTATGGGCCATGAGAAGACGATGACGGTTGTCTGTCTGTTGGGCCAGAACCTTTTTCGGGCTGTGGATAACTTTCGGCTGTCTCCTTCCTGACGGCCGCGTTCCGGACCGGGTCAGCCATGCCCCGGGTGGTGGTCCCCGACGCCGGGAACCCATCCCCGCGCCCCCGGGTGAGTGCTCTGGCCGCCGGGACCGCCGGGACTGCCGGGGCCGCTGGGACGCGCCTTGGGCGGGACGAGCCGGTAGACCTCCTCGTCGGCCGGCGGTTGCTGGCCGATGCCCGGAAACCCGACGGGCGGGGCAGGCTCGATCCGACGCTGTTCCTCCGCGCCGGTCCGCGCAGGGCCGGCCTGGTCCGTACCGGCCTGGATCACGTCGGCTCCGGCGGTTCCGACGTGGTGACCCGCCAGGGGCGTGGCGGCCGCGTCAGGTACGGACCAGCGGTCGGCCGCGGAGACCCCAGGCAGCAGGACGGTGCCCGGATTGCAGTCCCCCGGCACCACCCGTCCCGCCCCATCGACCGGGTTGACCAGCAGGAACGCGGTCGCCGGCAGGGTCTGGACGGTGGTCGGCTCCACGGTGAACTCGTATACCCGCTGGGAGGTCGTGCCGTCGGTTGTCGAGTCGCTCACCGACGAGTTTGTCGTGCGCTGCCAGGTCTGCGATCGCGACGCCGTCACCGACTCCTGCCATCCGGCGTTCTTCGACGTGTTCTGCAACCAGGGCAGCAGCCGGGTGCCGTCGTAGGTCCGGCCGGTTCCGCCGCTGGTGCCGGTCGTCTCCGAGGTGCCGTCCTGGTAACCGACGCTGTCGCTGTCGCCGGCCGTGAAACTGCGCCCCACCTGGGCCGTCACCTGAGACATGACGAAGCGGTAACCACGCCCGATGAATTCCGCCGCGGTCGCGGCGTCCTTACCGTTCCCCAATCGCATGATGATCGTCGAGCCTCCCTGGCTGCCCAGCACCCGTTCGGCGTCGTCGGCGAGCCGTTCGAAGAGCAGCACGAGCCGCACCCCGGCGAGCTCGGCGTGGCGGGTCAGCCCGGTCAGGACCGCTCGGCCGAGATGGTCCGCCCCGGCGACGACCAGCATGTCCCGGCCGGTCGGCCCGCCCCGCTGGCGGCAACGGAGCTGGTGGAGCACGGTCTGGACGAGGAGCCGGTCCGTGAGTTCCTTGCGGTGGGCGGACGAGTCCCGGCTCGACGTGGCGAGAACCCGCAGCCCGGGTACCGGCCACCAGGCCGTCAGTGGACGGGGCGCGCTGTCGACCCTGGTCGTCGGCATCCTGGCCGTCGGCATCCTGGCCGTCGGCATCCTGGCCGTCGGCATCCTGGCCGTCGACATATCGGCGGCGGCCGCCAACATATGGGCCTCGACCGTCGCGGCCGGTGCCGTCGCGGCCGGTGCCGTCGCGGCCGTGGCTGGTGGTGGCGGGCTGAGCGCCTCCAGCGAGGAACGCAGGTAGCGCAGCTCGTCGGCGATCCGGTCACCGCGGCCGAACGCGTCCATGTGCGCGGTGAGCTCCCCGGCCTCGGCCGTCGACAGCGACGTGGCCGCGCTGCCGTCGTCGAGACCTTCGAGGACGCGCAGGCCCTCGGCGAGACGGCGAATGCTGAGCCGTTCGTACAGAACGACGGCGACGGTGGTGACCAGGTCCGCGTGCAGGGCGCGTCGGTGCGGATCATCGCCGCTCTCCTGGGACATGCCGAACGCGTCGGCGACGAGCTCGCCGGCCTCCCGCGGCCCGAGGCCGTCGAGGAGCGCCACCTCGTCGAGCTGGCGGGGCAGGTCCCAGGACTCCACCGGCCAGCGCGCCTGGCCGGCGAGGCGTGCCAACCCCCCGCCCACCGCCCGCTCGCTGAGATCGACGAGCAGGATGCCGGTGCCGCCGGTGAGCACCGAGCAGCCCGCGGTGGCCAGCAGGCTCGCCCATCCGTCGCCGGTTCCGCCGAACACGTCGATCCTGGGGGTCGCCGCGGGGGCCGAGACGGGATAGAAGACGGCGGTGGCCTCTCGGCGTCGCAGCTCGGCCCGGTCGTGCGCGTCGACCTCGGTCTGCCAGGACGTCAACGCCTGCAGGTGGCGGGTGTATCCGTCGGCCCGGGCCGACGCGGCCCGGGATCGTGTCCGGCCCAGCCGGTAGTGCAGGATCAGNGGAGGCAGGCACGCGACCACGGCGAGCGCGAGTCCCGCCGGGACGAAGAAGAATCCCCCCTCGCCCGCGAGCAGCATGCCGAACACCACGAAGGCCATCGGCAGGACGAGCCTGGTCAGCAGGGCGCGGACGGCATGGTTTCGCCGGGCCGTGAGCGCGGTCAGATCGGGCGATTCGGGCTCCTGCCAGACCGGTTGACGGTCGGCGAGCGGGCTCGGGGCCGATGGACCGGTGTCGACGAACTCCCAGCCCCAACGCTCCCGTGGAACGAAGAGCCCCTGGATCAGCCGGGCCTCAGTCGTGGTTAGCGTGCCCACCCCCATCGCCGACCCTCCGCCGTCCCACTCGCCTGCTCCCGCGTCGCAGCCCACCGTGCCGCAGCCCCGACGGCCGCAGCCCACCGTGCCGCAGCGACTCCCCGTTCCCGATCATCGTGCACCTGGAAACGATCTCGGCACGCCCGGTGTCAGTACTGGGGCGTTACGTGGCCATTATGGCGCGTGGTGTCCACTCTGTCGCGTTCCGCCGTGCATGTCGGCCCCGCCGTAACGTCCCGACGGTCGACGGGCCCGGGCGCTCAGTCCCGCGCTGTCCCGAACGCGGATGCTGTCCCGATGGACGGGCCGAGGGCGGTGGCCGCCGCGGTGGACTCCGGTGGGGCGCTCCCCGGTCCGCTCGGCGCGGGGCCGACGAGGTCGGAGATCTGGGTGGCCAGCTCGGCCAGTCCCTTGCCGGTGCATGCCTGGTGGAGCGCGTCCGACAGCGAGGTGGCATCCGCCGCGCCGGTGAGTTCCCGGACCGCCACGGTGAGGCCGCTGACCGCCGGATCACCGATGTTGACCTTCTCCCGGCCCGGAGCGTAGAAGGCACCGTTCTTCAGCCGGGTGAGCTGTTCGCCCACGGTCTCGCCCGGCAGGGTCAGGCCGCGCTCGCGCCAGGCCGCGGTGAGCGGATGCGGGCCCGCGCCGGCCCCCCGCCGGCGCACTGCGTCAACCAGCGCCTGCCGGACGTCCTGCCAGCGGTACATGCCCGCGGTCAGGTGCCGGGAGTCGACGGTGTTCGCCGTGTCCGCCGTGTCCGCCGTGTTCGCCGTGTCCGCCGTGTCTGCCGCGTCCGCCGCCTCTGCCGCGTCCGCCGGGGACGGCGGCAGGCCGAGGAGCCGGCGCAGCGTCGCGAGCAGGGCGGCGGTGAAGTCGTCCGGGTCGACGAAGGGGCGCAGCGCGGCGGCGCGGGCGTCCGTCGCCCGGTCGGCGGCATGGGCGAGCGCGCAGTCGAGGATGCGACCCGGCAACGCGGCGAGGGTGGTCCGCAGGGGTTCCGCCGGAGCGAACGGCGCGATCCCGAGCAGATGGGTGAAGCCCATGACCTGGTGCGCGGCCACCGCCTCGACCCACACCACCAGCAGGGGATCGCGGGCCGCGAGGGCGGACGTCTCCGTCTCCTCCAGGGTGCAGGCGGGGCCGGCGACGCAGGCCGCGCCGCAGCCGAGGCTGCGCCGTCCGGCCAGGGGCACCCGGTCGTAGCGCGCGTAGCGCGCGCTCTCCCGGTCGTCTCCGGCGACCATCCGGGCCAGCACGGGACGGTCCATGCCGTCCGCGCTCACCGCCGCCNCCCCCGCCGGCAGCGCGACGACCAGTTCGGACTGATCGTCGCGCAGGTTCATTGTCGCGCCGACGGCTTCTCGGTCGTCGGCGGCCGGGAGCCGGTGCATCACCTTCAGTGCGGTGTTCTTGATAACGTCGGGAAGGATCTTCGCTGGGATCTGCTCCACGACAACGAGCCCCTCGCCGTAGGCGCGGATCTCCGCGAGCAGTGAGGCGAACAGGTCGACGGAGGCCGCGGCCGGGCCGTCGGTGACGTTCTTGAGCAGCCGGTGGGCCTCCTCCAGGACCAGGACGTGGCGCAGTCCGCCCGCGCCCGCGGTGGCGTACCGGACCCGCAGATGCTCCACGACGCGGATCAGGACGGCGCCGAGCAGGAACGCCTTGTCCTGGTCGCTGGTGATGTCCTCCAGCTCGAAGACGACGTTGCGCGCCAGCAGGGCGCCGATATCGATCNGATGCCCGCCCTCGAAGAACCGACCGGGAGAACCCTCTCGCAGGCTACCGATGCGCACGTCGACAAAGCCCCGGACGTCCGCCGTGACCTCCACGCCGTAGCCGATGTTCTCGACCACCCTCGTCGCGGTGCGCTGCAGGTCCCCGAGGGTCGGATATCGCCTGCGCACGTCGACCTTCGGGTCCTCCTCCGGCCCGGTCACCCGGAATCTGGGCCGGTGCGCGGGCTCCGGCCGGTCCAGCACCAGGTTCCATCCCAGGTCCTGGTAACAGACCGTCAGCGCGCGGGCGAGCACCTGGGGGAACGGCTCGTGCGCCTCGAACGCCGCCAGGAACAAGGCCCGGACGAGATCGATGTGGCTCTGCAAGGGAAAGCCGGGCTCGGGTTCCAGCGGGTTCAGTGACGCCGGTGGAGCGTCGAGCCGGCCCGGCCTGATGACGAGCACCTCGGCGAGGCCGGCGAGCCGCCCGGCCATCCGGGCGTACTCGGCCTTGGCCGGCTCCAGGACCAGCCACGGAACGGGCGCCGGAGCACGGGTCAACGACTCCAGCAGCGACCGCACGGTCTGTGACTTCCCGGATCCGGTGGCGCCGCAGACGAAGGCGTGCCGGTTGAGCGTCGCGAGGGAAACCGAGAACGCGCCGGCCGGCATCCAGCCGGCGTCGAGCACGTCGCCGAGCCGAACGGCGCCGGGCGTTCCCCGGGGGTCCGCGGGACCGGACCGGTTCGGACCCTCGGGCGTCACGTCGAAGGCGTGCGGTGTGATCAGGGTGATGCCCGGCAGCTCACGGCCGGGCGGCCGGGCCAGCGCCGCCAGCAGCTCCGCGCTCGCCCGCGGCGAGGACCGCGGTGAGCCGGCCAGCCCGCCGGCTCCGGCTCCGACCCCGGCTCCGACCCCGCCGAGGGCCCCCGCGAACGAGGTGACCGGGCCGGTCGGACGCAACGTGTAGGGCAGCCGGTCGAGATCGCTGGAGCTGCACAGCAGGGCGGCCAGCGAGACCGCGCCGGCCGGGGTCACCCCACCGACCAGGATCTCCACGTCCCACATGCCGCTCGACGCGCCCCGGCCCAGTTCCCGGTAGCGGGCCTCCGCGCGCTCCAAGTCGAGCCGGGCGCCCTGGTCGTTCTCCCGCCGGCGCAGCACGGGGATCGATCGCGCGAGGTCCGCCCGTTCCTCGGCGAGATGCTCGGGGGGCACCGGCCACGCGAGCACAAGCCAGGCGAACGGGCCGACGAGATGCGCGGCGTAGTCGTCGAACGATCCGCGGCGGGTGTCTGGCTGCCGGGCGTCGGTGCCGGGATCGGCGGCCCACAGGGCATCCGGGAGGCCTTCGCACCGCAGCCAGTAGGGGAAGCCGGCGAGCTGGGCGGGTACGGCGTCCGGTGGCAGCGCCACCGCTGTCGATCCCGGGGGGTACAGCAGCGGAACCGCGGTTGCGGCTGGTGTCGACGTGGCTGTTGCGAGCGACGTGGCCGCCGCGGTCGGGTCTGTCGCGGTCGGGTCCGCTGGGAAGAAGGGCCGGCCGCCGGCGAGGAACCGGATGTGCGCCTCACCCGGGCCCCGTAGCCAGGCGACGGCGATTCCCGGCCGGGCTGCTCCCGGCACCGGGTACGGGCCGCCGCGAGTGGACGCACCGGAGGCGGTGGGTTCGTGGCCGGGCCCGAGCGAGGTCAACTGCGCGTGCGCGCCGACGAGGGCGGCGAAGAGCGCGGCCGGTACGGGATCGGGCCGGTCGGGTGTGTCGGGTCGCCGAGGGGCGGNGAGGATGCGGTGGAACCGGAAACCGGCGAGCACGATCGGAGGGGCCTATTCGTGCCGGCCGCGCTGGGAACGGCTGCCGGCCGCCCGTACCACCATGCGGGCTCCTCGTGGTCTTCGTCTCGTCTCTCCGTGAACATACTTCTGATCATCGGTGCCGATGTGGCAATCTATCACCCTCCGCTGGGCATTGGATCCGGATCGTGTCCATCGTTGCTCGAAGTATCCGAATTCCGAGATCGGGGAGGAGTGAAGGTCGAACATGGAGGCATGGACGGCTGTCTTCGATCGTCACGGTCCCGGGCGCATGGACTCCCGTCGCCGTGATCGCGGTCTGCGGGTGTCGTGGGCCGACGCACCGGCGGCTGCCGCGGGATACCTCCCCAGGTCGGGGTACCTCGCCGGGCTGGGCGACCTCGCCAGGCCGGCGTGAATGATACGTATTGTCATCGCCGGTGCATCATGGCCGCAGCCGGATGGCACGGGCGTGGCGGCCGTCGGGGGCGGCAAGGGTCACGGGGGTGGCAAGGGTCACGGGGGTGGCAAGGGTCAACAGCGCGTCGCAGCCTCGCCCGTGGCGTCGTCCCGGAAGTCGGAGGCATGGCCGATCATCGCAGGAATCGCCGCCGGACCGAGACGCGTACGAGCCCCCCGCGGGGTCGCTCGGTCGCGGTCGGTGCCGCCGCGGTGGGTGTGACGTTGGTCGTGGGGGCGGCCAGCGCACTTCATCTCAGCAGTCCCGCTTCGGACCCGGACTCCTCGCATGACCTGTCGGTGTCCGTACCGTCCGGGCCGAGAGGCGCAGCCCGGCTCGGACGCACATCCGGGCTCGGTCCCACCTCCGNAGCACGCCCGTCGGGCGTGGGTGGGCCGGTGAGGACGAGCCGGGTGGCCGGTACCGGCGCGGACGGCAGGGCGGGGCCCGCCTCCGACCTCACCGCGATCCCCGGGGTCGGACCGGTGATGATGACGAAGATTCCGCAGGCCGCCCGGCAGGTGATCGTGGTGAGCGGCATCGACCGGAATGCGAACACCAACAACGTGACGCTGTGGGAACGGGCCGATCCCGGCTCCGCCTGGAAGACCTACGGCGCCCCGCTGATCGGCCGCAACGGCGCCGATGGCTGGACGTACGACCATCGGGAGGGCGATCTGCGCAGCCCGATCGGCGTGTTCAGTCTCACCGCCGCCGGTGGCAAGCTCGCCGATCCGGGCACCGGTCTGCCCTACGAGTATCGCCCGTCGTTCTACCGGGCGACGGGTCCGCGGGGCGAGCCGATGCCCGATGCGTTCAACTATGTGGTCGCCATCGACTACAACCGACTGCCCGGGTATCCGCCGTCGGACCCGACCCGTCCGCTGGGCCCGCAGATCGGCGGGGNCATCTGGCTGCATGTCGACCACAGATCGCCGACGCGGGGCTGCATCGCGGTGGAACAGGACGCCCTCGTGGCCATTCTCCGTTGGCTGACCCCGATGGCCCATCCCATGATCGTTATGGGAGACGTGGCGGATCTCGGCGCCGACAACGTGCGCCCCTGAGCCCCTTTCCTTGCCTATCCAGAGAGATAAATCGAGCACAAAAGCCTCTGGATAGGCAAGGAAGCCGACGAGGCTCAGCCGGCCGGCTTCTCCGCGTGCCCACCGAACTGCTTGCGCATCGCCGACAACAGCTTGTCGGCGAACAGGCCCTCCCCGCGCGAACTGAACCGCTCGTAGAGGGACGCCGTCAGCACATGGGCGGGAACGCCCTCCTCCACGGCGGCCAGTACCGTCCAACGTCCTTCCCCGGAGTCGGACACCCGGCCGCTGAACTCGGTGAGTCCGGGATCCTCCTGCAGCGCGGCGGCGGTGAGGTCGAGCAGCCAGGAACTGACCACGCTGCCCCGCCGCCACACCTCGGCGATCGCGGTGGTGTCGAGGTCGTACTGGTAGTACTCCGGGTTGCCCAGCGGGGCGGTCTCGGCGTTGTGCTCGGCGGACGTCGTGCCGATGTTCGCCTTGTCGAGCACCGCGAACCCCTCGGCGAAGGCGGCCATCATGCCGTACTCGATGCCGTTGTGCACCATCTTGACGANGTGACCGGCGCCGTTCGGGCCGCAGTACAGGTATCCCTTCTCGGCCTGGGTGATCTCGCCGGTCCGGCCCGGGGTCCGCGGGATGGTGCCGACGCCGGGTGCGATCGTCTCGAACAGCGGCTCCAGGCGGGCCACGACCCCCGGTTCGCCGCCGATCATCAGACAGAAGCCGCGTTCCAGCCCGAACACGCCCCCGGAGGTGCCGACGTCGACGTAGTGGATGCCCCGCTCGACGAGCGACGCGGCACGCAGGATGTCATCCCGGTAGTAGGAGTTGCCGCCGTCGATGATCACGTCGTCCGGCGCGAAGTGCTCGGCCAGGGCCGAGACGGTCTCACCGGTCAGCCCGGCGGGCACCATGANCCAGGCAGCCCGGGGTGGACGCAGGGCCGCGGCGAACTCGGCGAGGCTCCGTGTCTCCGTGGCGCCCTCCGCAGCCAGGGCCTTAACGGCCTCGGGGTTGACGTCGTAGACCACGCATTCGTGACCACCGCGGATCAGCCGGCGCACCAGGTTGGCACCCATCCGGCCGAGTCCGATCATCCCGAGCTGCATCTTCATCTCTCCGCTGGTTCGTCTCGATGGCCCGCTCCGGCGTGTCGCCGGGACGGGCCCGGCCTGGCGCTCCTGACGCCATTCTCCGTGCTGCATCCGTGCTTCCCCGTCCGTGGTGCACGTGCTTCTCGTCTCCGAGTCGGCGCCCGCGCCGGACCGGACCGGCCACGGACCGTCCGGACCGGGACCCCGAAAGTTCCCGATGATCTTCAGTTGGCGTGGATCGAGCGGCAGATTGTGACGAGCAGCGACGGAGGGCTTGTGAGCGAGCCGGGTAGGGCAGGGGAGGCGGCCATGGATGCCGACGTGGACGTGATCGTGCTCGGCGCCGGGCCCGCGGGCGAGAACGTCGCCGGCCGCTGTGCCGACGCTGGTCTGTCCGTCATCGTCGTCGAACGCGAGCTCGTCGGCGGGGAGTGCAGCTACTGGGGCTGTATCCCGAGCAAAACCCTCCTGCGGCCGGGGGAGGTGCTGGCGGCGGCCCGCCGCGTTCCCGGCGCGGCGTCGGCGGTCACCGGACCCGTCGACGCCGCCGCGGCGTTCGCCCGGCGAGACTGGATGGTGGGCGACTACTCCGATTCCTCCCAGGTGCCCTGGCTGGTCGACAAGGGCGTCGAGTTGGTGCGCGGGACCGGGCGCCTGGCGGGGCCCGCCGGCCGGGTCGCGGTGACGCTGCTGGACGGCACCCGCCGGGTGCTGACCGCGTCCCGAGCCGTGGTCGTGGCCACCGGGACGCGGGCCACTGTTCCACCGATCCCCGGCCTCGCCGACGCCGAACCGTGGGACAACCGGACCGCGACCGGCGCCTGGAAGGTCCCGCACCGCCTCGTGGTGCTCGGCGGCGGCGCCGTGGGGGTGGAACTGGCCCAGGCCTTCCGCCGGCTCGGTAGCGCGGAGGTGACCTTGATCGAGGGGTCACCCCGGCTGCTCGTCCGGGAGGAGGAGTTCGTCGGCGAGCAGTTGCGGGCCGCCTTCGAGGCGGCCGGCATCACGGTGCGGCTCGGAAGCCGGGCGGTCGAGGTCCGCCGGGCCCGGACGGGACCGGATGGCCCGGCCGGGCCGGTGACCGTCACGGTGGAGCCGGTGGATCCGGCGGATCCGGCGGATCCGGGTGAGCCGGTTGAGCGGCGGCCGCGCCGCGATGCCGTGGTCGCCGACGAGATCCTGGTCGCCGTCGGGCGCACCCCGGCGACCGGCGACCTGGGCCTGGAGACCGTGGGCCTGCAACCCGGGCGGTTCATCGAGGTCGACGACCGGCTCCGCGCGGTCGGCGTGGCGGGGGACTGGCTCTACGCGGTCGGCGACGTCTGCGGCCGCGCGCTGCTCACCCACATGGGCAAGTACCAGGCCCGGCTGGCGGCCGACGTCATCACCGGCCGCCGGGACCTCGCCGGCGCTCCCGTGCGCGACCTGGCCGACCCGGCGGCCGTCCCGCGGGTGACCTTCACCGATCCGCAGGTCAGCGCGGTCGGACTGACCGAGCGGGCCGCGCGGGAGGCCGGGATCGCCGTGCGGGCCGTGAGCGTGCCGACCGGATCGGTGGCCGGCGCGTCGGTGCGGGGGGAGGAGATCACGGGCACGTCGAAGATTGTCGTGGACGAGGCCCGCCGGGTGCTCGTGGGAGCGACCTTCACCGGTCCGGACACCCAGGAGATGGTGCACGCGGCCACGATCGCGATCGTCGGAGAGGTGCCGTTGGAGCGGCTGTGGCACGCGGTCCCGTCGTTCCCGACAGTCAGCGAGGTCTGGCTGCGACTGTTGGAGGTATACGGATGACGTCGTTCCGTGGACGTCGTTGCGCGGACCGCGGCACCGAACCGCCTGGGCGGGGCCGCGGATCGGGTTGGCCGAGCCTTCAGGACGGTCCGCCGGTCGCCGCCGGGGCGCGGTGGTCCGTCCGGCCCAGCCGGCGCACGTCGGGCGCGCCGAGCCGGGCCGCGTCGGCGGTCGCGTCGTCGGCTTGCCGCTGCGAGGCCCGTTCGGCCTCCACCCGGGCGAGGTAGTGCGCGACCTCGCGGGCGCGGGTCACCTGGTCCCAGCCGAGCACGGGGGCGATGAGATCGGCCACGTGCTCGGCGGCCTCCACCCCCCGGTCGATGGTCTCGATCGAGACGCGGGTCCGCCGGGTGAGCACGTCCTCCAGGTGCAGCGCCCCCTCGTGGGAGGCCGCGTACACCGCCTCCGCGGCCAGGTAGGTCGATGCCCCGCGCAGCGGCTGGGCGAGATCCGGTCGCGTCTCGATGAGGTCCAGAAGCTCCTCGGTGAGGGTGCCGTAGCGGTGCAGGAGGTGCTCGATCCAGCCGACGTGCAGCCCCGCGCGGCGGGCGAGGGTCTCCCGGGCGTTCCACAGCGCGGGGAACCCGTCCGCGCCGAGCAGCGGGATCTTCTCGGTGCACGACGGCGGCACCGCCCGGTTCATGCCGTGCACGGCCGCGTCGACGGCGTCGGCGGCCATCACCCGGTAGGTCGTGTACTTCCCGCCGGCGACCATCGTCAGCCCGGAGACGGGGCTGACCACGGCATGCTCGCGGGACAGCCGCGAGGTGTCCTCGGACTCCCCGGCGAGCAGCGGGCGCAGCCCGGCGTACACCCCGGTGATGTCCGCCGCCGTGAGCGGCGTGCGCAGCACCCGGTTGACCGTGTCGAGCAGGTAGTCGATGTCGGCGCTGCTGGCCGCCGGATGGGCGAGGTCGAGGCTCCAGTCGGTGTCGGTGGTGCCGATGATCCAGTGGCTGCCCCACGGGATGACGAACAGCACGCTCTTCTCGGTGCGCAGGATCAGGCCGGTGACGCCATGGATGCGGTCGCGGGGCACGACGATGTGCACTCCCTTGGAGGCTCGGACCGACAGCTGGCCACGCCCGCCTACCATCGCCTGGATCTCGTCGGTCCACACCCCGGCGGCGTTGATCGTCTGGCGGGCCCGCAGCTCGATCTCGGCGCCCGACTCGAGGTCACGCACCCGCACGCCGGCGACCCGGTCGCCCTCCCGCAGGAAGCCGGTGACCCGCGCGCTGGTCGCGATGAGCGCCCCGTAGCGAGCAGCGGTCCGCGCGACGAACACGGTGTGCCGCGCGTCGTCGACCTGGCCGTCCCAGTACTGGATCGCGCCGACGAGGGCGTCCGGGCGCAGCGACGGGAACTCCCGCAGCGCCGCCTTGCGGGTCAGGTGCCGGTGATGGGGCATGGTGGCGTCGCCGCCCGGCCCGACGCGGGCCAGCCCCTGCCCGAGGGTGTCGTAGAGCAGCACACCACTGCCGATGTAGGCACGTTCCCAACCGTGGCGGGTCAACGGCAGCAGGAACGGGATGGCCCGGACCAGATGGGGCGCGAGCGTGTCCAGCATGAGGGACCGCTCCCGCAGCGCCTCCCGGACCAGCGGGGCGTTGAGCTGCTCGAGATACCGCAGCCCGCCGTGGATGAGCTTGCTCGACCGGCTGGACGTGCCGGCGGCGAGGTCGCGCGCCTCGACCAGGGCGACGGACAGGCCCCGGGTCACCGCGTCCAGCGCCACCCCCGTACCGGTGACCCCGCCGCCGATCACGGCCACATCCACCGGATCCGCTCCCATCCGGCGCAGTGCCTCGGCGCGGCCGACCTGGTCGAGTCGGGCGGTCGGGGTTCCGTGTCTGGTCGGCGTCATCGCCAGTTGCTTCCTCTCCTGCGAACGTCCTCGCGTCCCGTCGTCGTGATCGCCCGGGACGCTCCGGCGGCTCGCCACCCATCGTGCCGGCTGTCGGTGTCCGGTGTCCGGCGCCCGGGCGCGGGATCGTTGAACGTCCATGAACGTCTGTGAACGTCCGGCCGGGGCGTGGTGGGATGCGAGTGCGACCGTCCCGGGATCCCGCGTAAGGCGACCAGATGGGCGACCAGATGGAGGTCAACACCAGATGGAGGTCAACGCATGGACCTGACCCACCCGCCGGCCGAGGAACGGTTCCGTGCCGAGTTGCGGGCCTGGCTCGCCGAGAACATCCCCGCAGCCTGGACGGAGCCCGGGTTCTGGGCCGGCGTGGGGGAGGCCGAGGGCTTCGACCTGCGGCGGGACTGGGAGCGGCGCAAGGCGCTCGCGGGCTTCGCCGGGATCGACTGGCCGGTGGAGTACGGCGGCCGGGGNGGNACCCCGGGGATGAGGGCCATCTACGACCAGGAGACGCAGCTCGCCCGGGCGCCGCGCTCGGTCAACACGCTGGGCCTGGCCTTCCTCGCGCCGACGGTGATGGCGGTCGGGACGCCCGAGCAGAAGCGCGACATCCTCGGGCCGATGCTGCGCAACGAGGTGATCTGGTGCCAGGGCTTCTCGGAACCCGGCGCGGGCTCCGACCTCGCGGCGCTGCGTACGTCCGGGGTACTCGACGGGGACGAGTACGTGGTCAACGGGCAGAAGGTCTGGACGACGTTCGCGAACCGCGGAGACAAGATCTTCACCCTGGTCCGGACCGAGCCCGGCAGCCGGCGCCATCACGGCATCTCGCTGCTGCTCATCGACATGCACGCTCCCGGGGTGGAGGTCCGGCCGATCCGGCAGATGAGCGGCGTCAGCGAGTTCGGCGAGGTCTTCCTCACCGACGTGCGGGTGGCGGCGTCGGAGTGCCTGGGCGGGATCGGCAACGGCTGGGCGACGGCGATGCTTCTGCTGTCGTTCGAGCGCGGCGCGTCCGGGATCAGCCAGTACACCGGATTCCGGCGCAGCTACGACGAGATCGTCCGGGTCGCCCGGGCGCTCGGGCGCGACACCGACCCGGTGCTGCGCCAGGAGCTGGGCCGGCGCATGGTCGAGCTCGAATGCCTGCGCTACCACTCGATGCACGTCCTCACCCAGGTAGAGCAGGGCCGTGACCTGGGGGCCGAGTCGTCGATCACCAAACTGCAGTGGTCGGAGACGTACCAGGACCTGTTCGAGACCTTTGATGCGCTGCTCGGCGCCGATGTGGCGCTCACCCACCCCACCGCGGACCTCGATCTGACGACGCTGCGGCAGGAGAGCTTCTGGACCCGCTCCGTCACCATCTGGGGTGGATCCTCGCAGGTACAGCGCACGATCGTCGCGGAGCGGGTCCTCGGCCTGCCACGCGGATCATGATTATGGTCGCGATTCGGGCCTGTGCCTGTGCCCGGGCCTGTTCATCTCGCTGATCCCGCCTCGCCCCGCCTCCGGAGGTCCGAGCCCGTGTTCTTCGCCCTCACCGACGAGCAGCGCGCGCTCGCCGCCACCGTCCGGGACTTCCTGGCCGACCGCTTCGATCTGACCGCCGTCCGCGCGGTCTTCACCGATCCCGACGGTGACGGGCACCCCCCCGAGCTGTGGAAGGCGATCGGCGAACAGGGCTGGCTCGCGGTGTGCGTGCCCGCGCGGTTCGACGGTCTCGGGCTCGGGTTGCTCGACGCACAGATCATCGCGCGGGCGTTCGGAGCGGGGGTGATCCCGGGGCCCTGGCTGCCGACCGTGCTCGCGGGCGAGGCGGTGCGGCTCGCCGGCTCGGCGGACCAGGCGGCGGCGGTGCTCGCCCCCCTCGCCGCCGGTGACCTGGTGGCCACCGTGGCGCTGCGGGGCCCGGGCGGGGGATACGACCATACCGGCATCGCGGTCCGCGCGACCGCGGGCGGTCGGCTGGGCGGTGTCGCGTCCGGCGTCGAGTATCTCGAGGTCGCCGGGCTCGTGGTGGTCGCCGCCGTCGGCCCCGCCGGGGTCGGGCTCTATCTGCTCGATCCGCGTGGCCCGGGGGTGACGGTCACCACCCAGCGCGGCTTCGACGGCACCACCCGGCTGGCCTCGCTGTCTCTGGCCGACGCGGCCGCGACCCGGCTGCCGGCCTCCGACGCCGCGGTCGCCGCGGACCTGGTCCGTCGTGGCGCCCTGCTCACGGCCGCGGACCTCGTCGGTGTCGCGCGGGCCGCGCTGACCCGGACCGTCGCCCACGACATCGATCGGGTGCAGTTCGGCCGGCCGGTCGGTTCGTTCCAGGCGCTCGCGCACCATCTCGCCGATCTGCATGTCGCTGTCACGATGGCCGAGCATGCGGTGCTGTACGCGGCGCACGCGCTCGACACTGCCCTGCCCGACGCGGAGCTGGCGCTCGCGGTGGCGAAGAGCAAGGCCAACCAGGCCGCCGGGGACGCCACCGCGGCGATGATCCAGTACCACGGGGGGATCGGCTACACCTGGGAACATGACGCGCACTTCTTTTACAAGCGGGCCAAACGCCAGATTCCTGCTTTTGGTGACACCCCTGCGCATCTGGAGCGCATCGCGGTGCTGACCGTCGACGCATTGCCCTGACCGCCCCCGATCCCGCAGCACTCGCAGCGGTGCTGGTCCTTAGCGCGTCAGCGTATGGTCGAACAGCTGCCGGGCCGGGCCCAGGGCCGCCCGGCGGTCGGCGGGAGCCAGCCCGATGCGCGTCCGGCGATCCAGCAGGTCCGCCGGGTCGAGCGCGCCTTCGTCCCGCACCGCGAACAGCAGCTCCGCGCCGGTGACCGGCGTCCCCTCGGCGACGGGTGCCAGCAGGTCGGGGTCGCCGTCGGCCAGGGCCAGCACCCTCGGTGCCTCCGTCCCGTACCGCTCGACCAGACGGCGCGGCGCGGCCACCGTGGCGAGGACCGATCGAGGTGCCGCACCGACCAGGCCGAGTCGCCGGGTACGGCAGGGGCCGGCGTCGAGGTCGCCCACCGCGACGGCGGCGTCCACCGCGTCTGCGGCCATCCGTCGATAGGTCGTCAGTTTGCCGCCGACCACCGTGACCAGGCCGCCCGGGTCGGTCCGCACCAGGTGCCGTCGGGAGAGATCGGCGGTGCGGGCGGCGCTGGTACGGGNGGCGGCGCTGTGGGGAACGACGGTGTGGTCGGTGCCGGTGTGGTCGGTGCCGGTGTCGAGCAGTGGGCGCAGGCCGGCGAAGGCGCCCAGCCGGTCCGCCGGGTCGATGGGGGTGGCCAGCACGTTCGAGACGATGCCCAGCAGCTGCGCGATCTCGTCCTCGTCGGGCACCGGGACGTCGACGACCTCCTCGACCGGCACGTCGGTCAACCCGACGTAGACGCGGCCGTCGTCCTGGGGCAGCACCAGCGCGAACCGGTTCCGTTCACCCGGCATCGGCAGGGACAGCGCCGCGCGGGTCCCGGCCAGGACGGTGGAGCGCAGCACGAGGTGGGTGCCGCGGCTCGGCCGCAGCCGGATCCCCGGAGCCAGGGCCGGCGCCCACACGCCGGTGGCGTTGACCACCGTCCGCGCACGCAGGGTGATCCGGGTACCGGTGAGGGTGTCCACCGCGGTCGCCTCGATCCCACGACAACCGTGCCGGCTCGGGCCGCGGGGTCCGCCGTCGAGGCCGCCGCCGTCGAGGCCGGTCACCCGCAGCCGGGTCAGGATCCGGGCGCCGAATCCGGCTGCGGTCCGGGCCAGCGCGACTACGAGACGGGCGTCGTCGACGAGCCGGCCGTCCCAGTGCAGCACCCCGCCGCGCAGTCCGGCTTCCCGGAGCGCGGGAGCCACCCCGAGCGTCTCCACGGCGGTCAGCCGGCGTGGGCCGGGCAGGACCGCGCGGGGCGTGCCCGCGCCGCGGCGCAGCAGGTCGCCGAGCCACACCCCGGCCTGGACCAGCGCGGCGTTCGACCGCGGTACTCCCGGGGTCAGCGGGGTGAGCATGGGCAGCGCCCGCACGAGATGGGGCGCGGTGTGCCGCATCAGGATGTCGCGCTCGACGGCGCTCTCCCGCGCCAGCGCCACATCTCCGGTGGCCAGGTAACGCAGCCCGCCGTGAACGAGCTTGGAACTCCATCGGCTCGTGCCGAAGGCGAGATCGTGCGCCTCGGCGAGGACGACGGACAGGCCGCGGGAGGCGGCGTCCAGGGCCACCCCAGCCCCGGTGACCCCACCGCCGATCACCAGCAGGTCCACCGGGCCGCCAGCCGCGACGGCGGCCAGCTCCCGTTCCCGCCGCCCGGCGTTCAACGAGGTCGCCGTGGTCGGCGGGAGCGTCAGAACCGTCATGGTGATCCCCCAATGCTCTCCTTGACCGGTTCCGGCGCGAGGTAGCCGCGCAGGAGCCGGCGCAGTTCGGCGGTCCGGGTCGCCGCGGGGACACCGCAGCCGAGGGCCTCGGCGGACAGGACGAAGGACTGCACGACGAGCAGGACCATGAGGGCCAGCGCCGACGGGTCCTCGGGCCGCACGGCGCCGTTCGCCTCGGCGGTGCGGAACTGGCTCGTCAGCAGGTCCAGGATCATCTGTTGGGTGGCGCCACGTCGCTCGATCAGGTACGGGATCAGCAGCTCGGGATCCGTCTCGATGATCCGCAGATAGAGCGGGTTGGTGCGGAACGCCTCCACCGTCGCGATGATGTGCTCGACGAGATCGTCGACCAGCCCGCCGTCCGGAGGCCCGCCGTCCGGCCCGGCCTGGGCCATGGCCGACGCGGCCGTCACAACCTGGGTCCACTCGCGCGTCATCACATCACCGACCAGCGAGCGCAGGTCCGGCCAGCGTCGATAGAGGGTCATTCGGCTCACTCCGGCGCGGCGCGCTACCTCGGTCAGGGTGGTCCGCCGGACCCCGACCGCCAGCAGGGACGCCTTGGCCGCGTCGAGGACGGCCTCCTCGCCGGCGAGAGCCATCCGGCAGCCCTTCCTCCCGCCCGTCGCCACGGGCGCGGGGAGCGGCGCCGCCGCGCGGGATGTGTCATCGTAGGACGAGACCTTGTGACAATGTGACGTTGGCTGTCACACTGTCTCGTAGGAGATTCTACCGAGGCACCACCGGATCGGACAGGCGGTACGCACGCCGATGACGAGCACCGACGAGGCCCACGAGAAAGCCCGTGAGATCGTCCTGGCCGAATCCGTCTGGTGGGGCTGGGGCCCCGCCGAGGCGCATGACCCACTGCCCGATTCCACCCGCCTGCTGCTGGCTCGGCTCGGCATTCCCGCCCGTCCTCGCCCGCCCGTCCCGCTCGCCGAGGTACGCCTGCCCGCGTCGCGGCTGCCGGATCCGGCCCGGGCCGCGCTCGCGGCGGTCGTTGGGGACGGCGAGGTCCGGGTGGACGATGTCGCGCGCATCCGGCACTGCCGGGGCCGCTCGACGACCGATCTGTTGCGCCTGCGGGCCGGGGACGCCTCCGCCGCGCCCGACGCGGTCATCCGGCCCGCCGATCATGACGAGGTGCTCGGCGTGCTGCGGGTCGCGACCAGAGAGCACCTCGTGGTCGTGCCGTTCGGGGGCGGTACCTCGGTCGTCGGCGGCCTTGCGCCGCCCGAGCGTGGCGACCGTGCCGTCGTCGCCCTCGACCTCGCCCGGCTGGACCGGCTCGGCCGGGTGGATCCCGACTCCGGCACCGCGGAGCTCGGCGCCGGGCTGCGGGGCCCTCGGGCCGAGGCGTTGCTGGCCGAGCACGGTCTCACGCTCGGGCACGTCCCCCAGTCCTGGGAGTACGCCACCATCGGTGGCTACGCGGCGACCAGGTCCAGCGGCCAGGCGTCCGGGGGCTACGGCCGGTTCGACGAACTGGTCGTCGGCCTGCGGGTGGCCACGCCGGTGGGTGGCTGGGAGCTCGGCCGCGCCCCGGCGTCGGCTGCTGGACCGGACCTGCGGGAGCTGCTACTCGGCTCCGAGGGCGCCTTCGGGGTGATCACCCAGGTCGTGGTCAGGGTCCGGCCGCTGCCGGCCCGGCGCGGCTACGAGGCCTGGTCGGTGCCCGACTTCGCGACCGGCACCCGGCTGCTGCGTTCACTCGCCGCCGGCGACCTGCGGCCGACGGTATGCCGGTTGTCCGACGAGACGGAGACCGTCGCGGGGCTCGCGCNGCCGACCCGGTCGGGCGGCGAGCGCGGGGGCGGCGCCGTCGGCTGCTACCTGGTGACCGGCTACGAAGGCGACGATCGCGCGGTGGAACAGCGTTCCGCGGCGGTCGCCGCTGTTCTGCTCGCCGGGGGCGCCAGGCGGCTCGGCGCGGCGGCCGGCCAGGACTGGGAGCAGGGTCGGTTCCGGGCGCCCTACCTGCGCGACGCGCTGCTGGACCAGGGCATCTTCGCCGAGACCCTGGAAACGGCGGGATTCTGGACGGCGCTGCCCGGGCTGTACGCGGCCGTCCGAGACGCGCTTACCACGACGCTGGCCGCCGCCGGCCTGGCACCGGTCGTCNTGTGCCACATTTCTCATCTGTACGCCACGGGGGCTTCGCTCTACTTCACCGTCGTCTGCGGCGAGGGCGACGACCCGATCGGGAGCTGGCGGGCGGCCAAGGCCGCGGCCACGGACGCGGTCGTCGCCACGGGCGGCACGATCACCCACCACCACGCGGTCGGAACGGAGCACCGGCCCTGGCTCGACGCCGAGATCGGCGATCTCGGCGTCGAGGTGCTCCGGGCGGTCAAACGGACGCTGGACCCGGCCGGCATCCTCAACCCCGGGGTTCTCGTCGCCTGAGGGCACTACCGGGCGCACCGGGTCGACCCGGGTCGACCCGAGGGGAGCCCGGGTAGACCAAGGGTGTGGAGACCATTGCCGCCTGTGTGGTTGTCCTGCTCTTCCTGCTGATCCCGGCGGTCATCGTCGGTGCGGCCCTGGGCTGGGCCTACCACCGTTGCGCGCCGCTGCGGGCCCGGGCAGCCGTCGAGGCCGCCCGGGAGCAGCGGGCCCACCCCTGAAGACCGGGGGCGCGGCGGCTCGGAGCGGCCGACCGGCTCCGCCCGGCCCGATCAGGCCGGGCGGAGCGTCGATCCCCGGGATGTCCGGACAGCGTCTCCGTCAGGATGAGGCCATGAGCACCGGACCGTGCGAGCCGGCTCCGGGTCACCCCGGCGGGCCGGGCGGTGGCGTCGACCGTGATCGTGACCATGCCGGGGACCGTGCTGGGGACCCGGAGTTCGCCCCGGCGACCCGCGGCCTCGTCGTCGTGGGACCGGGGGCGAGCTTCGGTTCCGACCTGTTGCGCCGGTTCGGCCGGGAGGGGTTCGCCCTGGGGGTCGTCTCCCGGTCTGCCGACACGCTGACCCGGGTGAGGGACGAGCTCGCCGAGGACGGCCTGGCGGTGCACGGCGCCGTCGCCGACGTCACCGACCAGCCGGCCCTCACCACGGTCATCCAGCGGGTGGCGGCCGACGTCGGGGGGCTGACGGTGCTCGTCTACAACGCCAAGCTCAGCATCCGCGGCGGCGCCCTCACGGTGAAGGCCGAGACGATGAACCAGACCCTTGCGGTGAACGTCACGGGCGCGCTCACCGCGGTGCAGGTGGCGGCAGACCTCCTCGTGGACCGGCCGGCCGCGACCATCCTGTTGACCACGGCCGGATCGCGCACCGAGCCGGTGGCCGGCCGGTTCGCGCTGGCGATCGGCAAGGCAGGCCTCGCCGCCCTCGCCGATGCGGTACGGCCGATGCTGGCCGCGCGGGGTGTCCGGCTGCGCACGGTGGTTCTCGACGGCAGGGTGGACGCCGCGGGCCCGCTACGTCCGGGGGTGGTCGCGGACCACTTCTGGCAGGCGTTCGCCGCCCCGCGGGGCGACGTTTTCCGGCTCGCACCGGCCAGACGGGCCACTCCGGTGGCGCAGCTCCCGCTGGAGGTGTGAGCTGGTGGCGGCTGGCGGCGGCTGGCGGCTGGCGGATCATGCTCCGGGCGGCGACCGATGGTATCTGGTTTGCCCGGTCTGGTCGGTCAAGTCGGTAATCCGACACCGATGTCGCACGGATAGATCGGACCCGCGGCCGTGCGGAAAGCACGGAGCATGCGACGATCCGGCAGGGCCAGGCACAGGACAACCGCCAGGCGGACATCGACAGGGCGACGGCGTGCTCCGGCGCAGCATGGCAGGAGATGGACCGGTGAACGACGGACGTGACGGTGACGGGCAGCAGCCTACGGACAGCACCCATGGGATGCCTCCGGACGGTGATGGGACGCGGCCCG
Source organism: Frankia sp. CeD (assembly GCF_000732115.1). NCBI lineage: Bacteria > Bacillati > Actinomycetota > Actinomycetes > Frankiales > Frankiaceae > Frankia > Frankia sp. CeD. The sequence goes on along the minus strand of NZ_JPGU01000001.1, from coordinate 79,357 downwards.
CGAACCAGAACAGGCCGGCCCGTCCGGGCGCCCCGGTGGGACCACCGCCGCCCGCGGACTCGTTCCGGCCGGCGCGGCCGGTCGCGCCGACCCGGAGGGGCGACCGGCCTGCCGGTTATGAGCCGCCGGCCGGTTATGAGCCGTGGGCCGGCTCCGGCGCTCAGGGTGGCTACGACGGCACCACGGTCCTGGGCGCGACGCCCGGGACCATGGGGATGGGGAACATCACCGCCCGCGAGGGCGGCGGACCCCACGATCGGCTGCCCGGCGCCGTCGGCGGGGGNGGNAAAGGCCCGGAGGGATTCGCCGGGGCGCCAAGCGGCGGCACGCCCGCCGTGCCCGCCAAGCCGCGTCGCCGGCGCCGGAAACTGCTCATCGCGCTGGTCGCCCTGATCGTCCTGTTCGTCGTGGGCGACCGGGTTAGCGTGGTGATAGCCAAGGATCAGATGCGCAAGCAGGTCGAGGCCGGCGTAGCCGAGAACATCAAGCCGGGTGATCCTGTCCCGACGGTCAAGAGCGTGAGCATCGGCGGATTCCCGTTCCTTACCCAGGTCCTGTTCGGAAAGTTCACCAACATCGGAGTAGAGATCGAGGGCATCCCGACGCCGGGCCCGAAGATCTCGTCGGTGAAGGCCAATCTGAAGGGTGTACACGTACCGCTCGGTGATGCCATCACCGACAATGTCGGACAGGTGCCCGTCGATCGCGTGCGGGCCACTGTGGGCATGACCTACAACGACCTCAACGCCTACNTCGCCGGGCAGCAGGTGCAGGTGGAGCCGGTCGACGGAGGAAAGAAGATCGAGGTGACTGGCACCGTCAACGTGCCGGTGCTGGGTACCCAGCAGGTCGGTGGGATCACGACGTTCGAGGTCCGGAACAACATGCTCACCCTGGTGCCGAGCGAGGTGAAGCTCACCGGAGCTGTGAACCTCGGATTCAGCGTCCCCGGAGAACTCCTGCCGTCCATCCCGATCCCGATCTCCGGTCTGCCATTCAACCTCCGCATCGTCGAGGCATCCACGAACGCGACCGGTCTCTCACTCACNGCAACTGCCGAGGACGTGGTGCTCCCGGCGTCCTGAGTCCTGAGTGGCGACCCTGAGCCCTGACATGATTTCCGCCACAGTTGTGCCGGTCCGGAATGCCTCGCGCGCGGTGGTCGAGCCGTACCGACCGCACTCCCCCCGGCCGGGGCCCGGATCGGATCCGGTCGAGGCCGCCCGTGGCCCCTCTCTTCCCGGACTACGTCCTTCCCGGAGTGCGTCGACCTGTCGACGATCGTTCGACGCGCGGCACCTCCCGGCGTTTCATCAGCCGATTTCTGGTGGTCGTCCGTTGGCTGATCGTCCGCTTTCGTGGCGTGCGTCCCGGGTGCCGCCGAGGCCTGCGGTCGCTGGTCGGATCGGCGACAGATGCCACTGTCGGGGACCGTCGGCCGTCATTCTCATAGGGTGCCGGACGGGGGACATGCGTCATCGTCGTCACTTCCGGGGCACGGTCACCGNGCTTTCGCGGCACGGTCACCGAGACGATCTGATCACCCAGGGTGACGCAGCCCGGAAGGTTTCGAGCAGGGCAACCGGTAAATCGACCGATCATGAGGCGGCAGGAACCCGAGAGATGCCCGGAAGTCGACGCGACGGCAACGATCGCCGTTCAGCTGGTGGTAAATCGTCACCCGGGGTGGATCAAGGTCATCCCTCGACGCTACGATCGGGCATCCGGCGTGATCGGGCGGCCCGAGTGGCCGCGCGACGTGGTGACCCGGCACGCCATGGTGGCACCGCAGTACCTGGTAAAACCGCACAACGTAGTGACACCGCACAACGTAGTGACAAGGTGGAGTTCGGCGGGACATCCCGGCCAGCGTCCCGTCGCGAAGGGGGAAACACGTGCAGACGACCTTCCTGAGAGTCGTCACCGAGGCCGGTGCGGCCACCGTGCCGGCCGAGGCGCAGTTCATCGTCGGCCGTGCCCGGACCGCCGACTACGTCATAGCGGACAGCCGGGTCTCCCGTCGCCATCTCCTCCTTGAGCAGACCGGCAGCGGGTGGGTTGTTCGGGACATCAGTTCCAACGGCACCTGGATCGACGGGCAGCGCATGCCCGAGACCGTCCCGGTGCACGGTGAGGTGCGGCTTCGTCTCGGCACTCCGACCGGGCCCGAGGTCGTCATCCATCCCCAGGTGCCGGAAGGCCGCAGGCCGCTGGACGAGCCGGAGTACGACCCCGGTTACGACATGCAGACGATGCTGCCCAATGCCGCCGGTTACTCTCCGCCACGGCCCACGGGCTCCTCGCGAGGTGGGCGCGGGACCTCGCATCAGGGGCCGACCGATCCGTCCCAGCGCGGGCACGACTACGACGACCAGGACCAGGGCGAACGGGTGAGTGGCGTCACCAGCCTCGAGCAGGAGCACGAGCGGCGAACCACCTATCGGCTGCGCCCGGGCACGATGTCGATCGGCCGTGCCCGCGACAATGACATCGTCATTACCGACCTGCTCGCCTCCCGCCGGCACGCCGAGCTCTACATCGGCCGGTCCGGCCTGCAGATCGCCGACCTCGACTCCGCCAACGGCGTGTTCGTCAACGGTCGTCGGATCAACCGGGCGTCCGTCGGCCAGGGCGACGTCATCGCCGTCGGTCACCACGTCTTCCAGCTTGAGGGCGACCAACTCGTCGAGTACATCGACTCCGGTGACGTCAGCTTCGAGGCCGACGCCCTGAACGTCTGGGCCGGTCAGAAGCAGCTCATGCACGACATGACGTTCAAGCTGCCCGGCCGGGCGCTGCTGGGCGTCGTCGGGCCGTCCGGGGCGGGCAAGTCGACGCTGCTCAACGCGCTCACCGGCTTCCGCCCCGCGGACAAGGGCACCGTGCGCTACGCCGGCCGGGACCTCTACTCCGAGTACGACGAACTGCGGCGCCGGATCGGCTACGTGCCGCAGGAGGACCTGCTGCACACCTCGCTCACCGTCCGCAAGGCGCTCGAGTTCGGCGCCGAGCTGCGCTTCCCGCCGGACGTCACGAAGGCGGAGCGGCGCACCCGGGTCGATGAGGTGCTCGCCGAGCTGGGCCTCACCCAGCACGCCAACACCCAGGTCTCCCGGCTGTCCGGCGGCCAGCGCAAGCGGACCTCGGTGGCCTTGGAGCTGCTGACCCGGCCGACCCTGCTCTACCTCGACGAGCCGACCTCCGGCCTCGACCCGGGCATGGACAAGAACGTCATGGAGTCGCTGCGCAAGCTCGCGGACGACGGCCGGACGGTCATCGTGGTCACCCACAGCGTCGCCCAACTCGATCTGTGCGACTACATCCTCGTCCTCGCTCCCGGCGGCTATGTGGCCTACTTCGGTCCGCCGCAGGACGCGCTGCCCTTCTTCGGTAAGCGGGACTACCCGGACGTCTTCCTCACCCTGGAGGCGACGCCCGGGGCCGAGTCGGCAGCCAAGTTCCGCAACTCGCGCTACTACGTGCCCGCCTCGATCACCGCTCCGTCGGCCCGGCCGGCTCCCGAGGAGCTGCCGTCCCTGCGGCAGCAGTCGGTGATCTCGCAGCTCGTGACGCTGAGCCGACGAACAATGGCGGTCGTCGCATCCGATAAGTCATACCTGCGGCTCATCATCGCTTTCCCGTTCCTGCTCGGGCTGATACCCAGGGCCATCGGCGGGAACTTTNATNTCACGGCCGAACAGGCCAAACAGTTCTCGCCGAACTCGGATGCCCCGACAGTTCTTTTGATCATGGTTCTCTGTGCCTGTTTCATGGGCATGGCGAACTCGGTCAGAGAGATCGTCAAGGAACGGGCGATCTATCGAAGAGAGAGAGCCATCGGTCTGTCCCGGACCGCGTATGTCGGTTCGAAGATCCTCGTTCTTATCGTGNTCACTGTCGCCCAGGCGATCCCGTTCACGTTGATCGGTCTTGCCGGGCGAACGCCGGACAGGGGCGTCGTGCTCGGGAACGCCCTGCTCGAACTGCTCATCGCCGTGATCGTGGTCTCGCTTGCGTCGGCCATGCTCGGGCTGGTGATCTCGGCGATGGTCGACAACGCGGACAAGACCATGCCGCTCCTGGTGTTGATCACCATGGCCCAGCTCATCTTCAGCGGTGGCATCGTGCCGGTGAAGGGCACGCCCGGTCTGGAGCAGATCAGCTACATCGCGCCGGCCCGCTGGGGCTTCGCGTCGATGGCCTCGGTCGGTGACCTGAACCGCATCACCCTGGCCGGCGTGCTGCGGCCGGACAACCAGAAGCCGGTGAACCCGAAGGTCGTTGACGACCCCTTCTTCGACCACAGCGCTTCGGCGTACCTCACCGACATCGTCGCCGGTCTCGTCGTCGGCGTCTTCCTCGTGATCATCACCTCCCTCCTGATTCGCCGGATGGACCCGAAGACCGTCAAACGCGCCGCCGCCGCACCGGTCAGCGGCCCACCCCGCTAGGCCCCTTGCCTATCCAGAGGTATAAATCAGGCACAAAAGCCTCTGGACAGGCAAGGAAGCCGGGAGCCTCGGGCGTCCGTCCCGGGTTCCCGGGCCGGCCGGCGGGGATTCACACTTCGGCAGGGCCACCCGCGCGGGCTCGGAGAAGTGCCATCCGGACGACTTTCGTCGTCCTCGCCGCTCCCGTCGTGACATCGCGCCAGACGCTGACGAAGTCCCCCTTCGCCGGGCAGCACGACATCGACGGGTTCGTCGGGCCGCCAGCGGGAGAGGGCGGGAAGGCCGTGCAGTCGGGCCGCGGTACGTCCGCAGATCGTCCCTGCCACGATCGACAGCGCCGCTCGGGCAGGGCTCGGGTTTCGTCCCGAACGGGCGGCACGGGCAACGTGCCCCGCACCGGGGAGGTCCAGCCGTGCCTGCGTCTACGAACGTTGATCGCTTGGTCCGACATCCCGAGCTGCCGGGCATGCCGACGGGTGATCATGCCTGCATGCATGCATGCATGCATGCCTGCCTGCCTGCCTGCCTGCGGGCGAGTGCGACGGCCTTCTCATGGGACTGGGTCACGTCCCCAGCGTCGATCACGGTTCGAGTATCCTGCCGGGCTCGTCCGCGATCTGTGCATAACCGACTCCTCTCGCCGGCTTCCTTGCCTGTCCAGAGGCTTTTGTGCCTGATGTATCCCGCTGGATGGGCAAGGAGCTCAGCCGGCGTTCCAACGGGCGTGGCCGTTGAACCCGCCGGTAGTGGTGAGCTTGCGGTCACCATCGTTCAGATCGTCCGGATTCAGAACGTAGAGCTGCCGGTCATCGGGGTTCGTGGGATTGCGCTGCCCGCTGAAGGCGATGCGACCGTCCGGCGCGTAGGCCGGGTCCTGGTCGTCCCCGCGCACCCGGGTGAGCTGCCGGGCGTCGGTGCCGTCCGAGTTCATCTCGAAGATCTCCAGATCGCCGTTCTTCGCTCGGGTGAAAGCGATCTTTCTGCTGTCCGGGGACCAGACCGGGTCCGAGTCCCCGTTACCCTGATCCTGCGTGATCGGGGTCGGCTGGGCATCCGGTTGGGTCGGGATCACCACGATGAAGCCGCGGTTGCCACCGGTACTGTTCGACCAGTAGGCGATCCGCTCGCCATCCGGCGACCAGGCGGGGTCGGTCGCCTGTGGCTTCGCGTTGAGCCGTCGCACGCTCGAGCCGTCCAGTTTCACCACATACAGGCCGGGGTTCAGCGTTCCGGTCTGATCCGTGGTGGAACGGATGACCAGGAAGCCGCCGTCGGGGGAGAGCGAGGGCCGGGCGTCGTCCGCGATCGTCAGCTTGGCGGCCGGGCCCAAGGTGAACAGCTGTACCGGTTTCCCGGAGCCATCGGCGGCGATCGCCTGCAGCGTATTCGGGCTGCCCTTCTTGAAGTAGACGATCGTCTTGCGATCGCTGCTGATCGCGGGCAGCATCTCCTGGTCCGGACCGGTGACGATCGGCTTGTCGTTCGCGAGCGGCCCGTTGTCCGTGACCTGCCCGGTGAACAGGTCGTAGTTGCCGTTGCGGTTGGACGCGTAGACGAGGGTGTCCTTGCCAAGCGGCTGGGCCGCCCTGGGCAGCGTGAAGGCCGCCGATTGGGCCGATTGGGTCGATGTGGCCGGAGCCCCGGAGACGGTGGCCGGATTGGCCGCGTCGGTCCCGGAGCCGCCGTCACCACCCGCGCTGAGGGCGAATACTCCCGCGAGGATCGCGCCGACGACCACGACACCTCCACCGACGAGCAGCGGGGTGCGGTTCCTGCTCCTGCCCGTGCCGCCCTGCCGGCCGGGGCCATCGGCTCCACCGCCCCCGGGACCCCCGGGACCCCCGGCGCTGGCGGGTAGCCGGGTCGGGGCGTCCTGGTCGACGGTGTAACCGCTGCTGACGGGGGCCGCTGCCGGCGCGGGGAATCCGGCCCCGTGGGGCCCGGTGCTGCCTGTGGCAGGGGTGCCTGTGGCCGGGGCGCCTGGGCCGGGCACCGGCAGCTTCCAGCCCTGCAGGACGTTCGTGACGTCCTGCGGGTTGACGGCGGCGGCGGCGTCCGGGCCGGTGCCCGACGGGTCGCCGAGCAGGCGCAGCATGAGCTGCTGGGCGCTCGGGCGGGTACTCGGGTCCTTGCGCATCGCGTGCCAGACGATCGGGCGCAGCGCCGGGTCGACGTCGTCGAGTTGCGGTTCCTCGTGTAGGGCGCGGTAGAGCAGCACCTGCGCCGAGGCCTCACCGAAGGGGTAGTGCCCGGTGGCGGCGAAGGCGACGAGGCCACCCCATGCCCAGATGTCGACCGCCGAGGTGATCGGCCGGCTCTCGATCTGCTCCGGGGACATGAACGCCGGCGTCCCGAGCTGCTGGAGATCGCCGGTGAGGTTGCTGCCGGCGTCCACTGCCCGGGCGATACCGAAGTCGATCACNCGAGGGCCGAACGGTGAGAGGATGACGTTCGCGGGCTTGAGGTCGCGGTGCACGATCCCGGCGCTGTGGATGGCGGTGAGCGCCGCGGCCACGCCGACCGCGAGTTGTTCGAGGTTGGCATCGGCGAGCGGGCCGTTGCGCTGGACGTACCGGGCGAGGGTCTCGCCCTCGATGAACTCGGTGACCAGGTAGGGCCACTCGGCGTCCGGATCGGCGTCGAGCACCTCGGCGGTGCAGACCCGGGCGACTCGCCGGGCGGTCTCGGCCTCCAGCCGGAACCGGGCTCGGAACTCGGGGTTTCCGACGGCCTCGTTCCGGATCACCTTGATGGCGACGAGCCGGCCCTTCCCGGAGCGGCCCAGATAGACCATGCCCATTCCNCCCTGGCCGAGTTTGCCCAGCAGCGTGTACGAGCCGAGCTCGTGGGGGTCGTCCGGGCCAAGGGGGGCGGATCGTGCCGCCACACCCGCATCCGATGACATCATCGACCTGTNCCCCCNCCCGCCGCGTGCCGACCGCGGCCTCGCCCGGGAACGCCGCGCAGGTCGCGGGCCCGCCGGTGGACGCGCACCGACTCTTGATCCATCATGGAATTTCCCGATCAACCATTACGGTCAACCGCTGGGAAAATCTTAGGCGAGAGTGACCGGGCACCGGGCCGTCGGGGCCCCGATAGCCCCCGCCACCTCGATGTCAATGCAGCGACAGGCATTCGGCACCCGCGTGGCTTCCGTCCTCCGGTCACGTCCTGCCNCCTCGTCGGCCGGGGGCCGACCAGGGTACGGTCGGGATCTGACCGGGGCCGACCGGGGCTGGCCAAGGTCCGGGCGGGGGAGTCTCCCGGGAACGCCGCGTCGCGTCCCCGGGAGACTCCCCGAGTCACGGCCGAGCCGTCGCGGACCTCGCGGCATCTCCGATTGCCGGTCGGTCCACCGGCGACCCGGTCTGGTCCCGATCAAAGCGGCTGGCGGCCCACGCAACCCCGTATCTGTGCGGCCTTCGCCAAATGTGTCAGGAAGGGACGCTGAACGGCTGAACGTGAACGGCTGAACGTGAACGGCTGACCGCGCACGGCCGGCCATGGGTGGTCAGCCGTGCACGGTCGGTCTCGAACGGAGCCGAACGGTGCTACGCCCGATCATTCGACCCGACGACCTCCAGGACCTCGTCAACGTCCCGGCGGGGAGTGGGGCCGAGCGGTTGCGCACCCGGCTCGGGATAGCCGGCCCGCAGGATCATCTGGACGTGCCCGAGACCGCTGGTGGTGCCGCGGAACTGCTCCCGCATGCCCTCGACGTCGATCGCCTGCGACATCGGCGACGAGGCGAGACCGAGCAAGGTGGCGGTGAGCAGCACACGTTGCATCGCCTGCCCGGCGCGCAGCCGGTCGGCGGTCGTGTCCGTATCGGTGCCGATGATCAGGATGCCGGGCCGTTCCACATCCGTCTCGTCCAGCACGGTCCCCGCCTCGCCGACCACGTCGAGGTCCCGCATCGGAAACTCGGACTGGCGCGGGGCGTCGGTGTGGACGACTGCGCTGCGCGGGATGCCGTCGGCCGACGTGGACCCCGTTCGACTCCACGAGGCCAGTTCCTCCCGGTAGGCCGCGTTGTGCGCCTCGATCCAGTCCGCCCGGGACAGCAGGACGCTGACCTGGACGCGCAGCTCCGGGTCGATCGGCGCGGTAAGCCAGCAGCCCTCCGCCTCGGCCGCGGCACGCAGGCGGCTGATTACCTCGGTCGGCAACGGCTGGTCGTCGAACGGCCGGCGATCGGTGTGCCGCCGCGGGATGGCATCGGCCAACGCCCGCTCGTCGTCCTCGGCAGGCTGATGGCCGATCACCGAGATGGTGGCGAGCGGAGCGGAGCGGAAGTCGTCAACGCCGTCGGGTAGCGGCTCCACCACGGGGACCTCGCCGCGGGCCCGCAGCGCCAGCCGGGCGTTGAACAGCGCCGCTCCGCAGCTCAACAGCATCTGCCGGCCCTCGGGATCGGCGACCTTGAGCTGGCGGGTGCTGTCGGCGAGAAGGGTGAGCCGGCCTGCCTCCAGGCGCCAGCGCCACGGCTGCGTGTTATGGATGGACGGCGCTGCGGCGGATGCGGCGACCACCTCCCGAGCCAGGTCGGGAGTCAGGGGAACCAGCGCGGACCGTGCTGCTTTGGTGGACATCTCAGCCTCCCTTCTCTCAAGTGTCTACCCCCAGCCTGCCCTCCCGACCGGGTAGAGGGCATGTGCCGAGGGGAACAGCCGGGGGTGGACCAACGGCCGGCAGGCGGAAGTCGGGCGTCGGGTAGCGAGGCGTCGGGTAGCGGGCCCGAGACACCGCCGCGGACGTGGTGGGTGGGTACCGCCCCGCCGGGGCGGCATGGCCGGGGCGGAGTGATGGCGGGNATCGCGGGNAGTCCCACTGCATGGCTGGAACCGACACAGAAGCGGTGCTCGCCGAACTGCTCGCCCGGCATGGGCGGACCTACGCCGACGAGATCGGCGCCGACGTGCCGGCTGACACCGCGGAGGCGATGTTCAAGATGATCGTCTTTGCCCTGCTCGCGAGCGCGCGGATCCGCACGTCGATCGCGGTCGCCGCCTGCCGTTCCCTGATGGACGCCGGCTGGACCGACGCCGCCGCCATGGCCGAGGCGACCTGGGAGGACCGTACCCGGGTGCTGAACAGCAGCGGGTACGCGCGCTACGACGAGAGCACCTCTCGGATGTTGGAGGCGGCCTGCCGTTCCCTGATGGACACCTACGACGGTGATGTCCGCCGGCTGCGGGATGCCGCCGAGCACTCCCCGGACCGGGAGCGAGAGCTGCTACAGAAGATAAAGGGGATCGGGCCGGTCGGTGCCGACATCTTCCTGCGCGAGGCGCAGGCCGGATGGGACGAGCTGGTGCCCTACCTCGACGAACGCACCCGGAGAACGGCCGGAGCGCTCGGGCTGCCGACCGACCCGGCGAGGCTCGCCGCGCTGGTTGGCCGGCAGGACTTCCCGCGGCTGGTCGCCGCGCTGGTGCGGGCGCGTCTCGAGCACGACGTCACCGACCTGCGGGAGGCGGCGAGCAGGCCCTGACGCCAGTCCGGTCCCGACCCCAACCGGCGAGGCAGCAGGCAGGCAGGAGTCAGATAGGCAGGCAGGAGTCAGGTAGGAGGACGTGTCGATGACGACGCACGACGACAGGATTCAACGCAAGATCGCGTTTCTGGTGGCGCCGGAGGGCGTCGAGCAGGTCGAACTCACCGAGCCGTGGAAGGCCATCGAGCAGGCCGGCCTGAGTCCGGTGCTGGTGTCGACGGAGGGAGGCAGGGTGCAGGCGTTCCGGCACCTGAACCCCGCGGACACCTTCCCGGTCGACATCACGGTCGCCGAGGCGGATCCCGCGGACTTCGACGCGCTGGTGCTGCCCGGCGGAGTCGCCAATCCGGACGAGCTGCGGTGGCAGCCGGGTGTTGTCGAGTTTGTCCGGTACTTCTTCGACGCCGGCCGCCCGGTGGCGTCGATCTGCCACGCTCCGTGGACCCTGATCGAGGCGGACGTGGTCCGCGGACGGCGGATCACGAGCTGGCCGAGCCTGCGCACCGATCTGCGCAACGCCGGGGCCGAGGTCGTGGACGAGCAGGTCGTCATCTGCCGGTCCGGGCCGAACACGCTGATCAGCAGCCGCAGGCCGGACGATCTGCCGGCCTTCGACAGCGCCCTGGTGGAGCATCTCACCTCGGTGGGCGTCTGATCACCTCGGTGGACGCCCCAGCTCGGGATGCCGTTCACCGTGGATGCGAAGGAACCGCCGGAAACGGCTCCTTCGCCCGGGCTGCTCGCTACCTCGGATCAGGTGGGTCGCTACCCCGCACCAGGTGGATCATTGCGGGGTATCCCGTCGCCGGACATCCGTAACCTGGAACAGCGATGATGCGGCATTCCGGCCGCCGTGCCGGATGGCGCGGGCCGGCTCGCCGGGGTCGCCGTGGTCGTTCGTGGACACGCCGTCGTTGTCGTGGACATGTCATTACCAGGGTGGGGTCACCAGAGCCGGGTCACCGGGCGGGTCGGAAGATCTGCGGGGGAGGGGCTGTTACCCTTCCTGGCTCACCTGACGGCGTTGGCTCGCAGCCCGGGAAGCCGCAATCCAAGAATCCGACCGCGACCGGGAGGGAGAGCCGGTGCCGACCACGCAGGACGTCGAGCGCGCCCGTGAACAGGCGTACCTGGACACGCTGTACATCCGGTTGGACGAGGTCCGCGAGATCACCCGTGGGCAGCTGCGCCGGGTCCTGCTGGAAAGTGGCACGGGCACCCCCCAATCACTCGTGGAACGGGACGTGTTCGCGGCGACCCACGCCGACCGGCTCGCCCGCCTCGACGCCGCCGAAGGGCGGCTGTGTTTCGGCGCGATGGACTACGCCGACGGGCGCCGGACGTACATCGGCCGGATCGGCCTGTCCGACAGCGGGCAGGAACCGATCCTGGTGGACTGGCGGGCCCCGGTGGCCACCGCCTTCTACCGGGCGACGCTGGCCGATCCGCATGGTCTGGTGCGCCGGCGTCATCTGCGGACCAAGGGCCGGGAGGTCACCGGCATCGCCGACGACCCGTTGAGCCTGCCGGTCGACATGGCCACCGGCACCGGTAGCGGCACGGCCACGGGCAAGTCCGGCGGGGTGACGGCGTCCGGCGACACGATGCTGCTCGAGGCGCTGGCAGCGCCCAGGACCGGGCGCATGCACGACATCATCGCCACGCTGCAGGCCGAGCAGGACCGTATCATCCGGGCGCGGGCGAACGGCGTGCTCGTTGTCGACGGCGGACCGGGGACCGGTAAGACCGCGGTGGCGCTGCACCGTGCCGCCTATCTGCTCTACAACGACCGGGCTCGGCTCGACCAGTCCGGCGTGCTGGTCGTGGGGCCGAGTCCGGTGTTCCTGCGCTACATCGACCAGGTGCTGCCCTCCCTCGGGGAGACCGGGGTGATCTTCGCCACGCCGGGACGGCTCTTTCCCGGGGTCGACGCGCACGGCGTCGAGGACGTCGCGACCGCGGCGCTCAAGGGTGATCCGAGGATGGTCGAGGTCATCGCCGCCGCCGTCAGGGACCGGCAGCGGCTGCCGCGGCGAGAGGTGCTCATCCCCTACGACGATCGCATGCTGCGCCTCGGTCGCGACACGGTCGCGCGGGCCCGCACCCGGGCGCGGCGCAGCCGCCGCCCGCACAACTCGGCCCGTCGGATCTTCCTGCGCGAGCTGTTGGCTGAGCTGACCACCCAGGTGGTGAACCAGATCCCGGGCGGGCTGCTCGACGCCGACGAACGTGGCCAGATCACCCGGGACCTGTGGTCGGAGGAGGGGGTCCGTACGGCGCTCGACGGCCTCTGGCCGCTGCTGACCCCCCAGCGGCTCCTCGGGGAGCTCTTCGCCGATCCGGCGGCCCTGGCGCGCGCGGCGGGTAGCCGGCTCACCCCGGCGGAACGATCCCTGCTCGAGGACCGGCGGACGGCCGCGGCGTCCGCCCGGATCCCGGTGCAGCGCGACGGCGCGGGTACGGCGGGTACAGCGGCCGTCGATCGGGCCGATCGGGCGTGGACTCCGGCCGATGTGCCGCTGCTCGACGAGGCCGCCGAGCTGCTCGGCGACCCGGACGAGGAGACCGGCCGCGAGACCGCCCGCCGTGCCGAGCGGGAACGCGAGGAGGAGCGCGAGTACGCCCGGGGCGTGGTGGACATGCTCGGACTCGAGGGGCAGGTCGACGCCGAGGCGCTCGCCGAGCGGTGGAGCGGGCCGCGGGCGCGGCGCAGTGCCGCCGACCATGCCCGCGAGGACCGTACCTGGACCTTCGGTCACCTGATCGTCGACGAGGCCCAGGAGGTCTCGCCGATGTTGTGGCGGCTGCTGTGGCGGCGCTGCCCGGGACGCACGGCGACCCTCGTCGGTGACCTGGCCCAGACCGCCCGGCCGGGCGCGCCGGCGTCCTGGGGGGAGCTGCTGGGGCCCGCGGTCGGCGACCGGTTCACGGTCGAGCGGCTCAGCGTCAACTACCGCACACCTCAGGAGATCATGGATGTCGCCGCCGACGTCCTGCGGGCGCAGGACCCGACGGTCTCCGTTCCCCTCTCGGTGCGTTCGGTGGGCTGTGCCCCGACGGCGGTGCGCGTGGGCGACGTGACGGCCGACGAAGTCTCGGGCCTCGTCGGTCTGCTCGGGACTGGTCTGCTCGAGACTGGTCCGCTGGAGGACAGGCGGACCGTCGCCCAGGCGCATCCCGGGGACCTCGTCGCCGCCGTGGTGTACGCGGCGAGCCGGGCCGCGAGCGAGGTCGGTGACGGGCGGGTCGCCGTGATCTGCCGCCCGCAGGACATCCCGGGGTTGCGCGGCGCCCTCATGGCAGCCCTCCCGGATTTGGCGGTCGCGGCGGACTCCGTCGACCCCGCCAGCGCCGTCGGCAATGCTCTCGACGCGCCGGTGGCGGTGCTGAGCGTGGCGGAGAGCAAGGGTCTCGAGTTCGACGCGGTGGTGCTGGTGGAACCGGCCGCGCTGCTGGCCGGGCCGACCCGGGGGCTTGCCGACCTCTACGTCGCGCTGACCCGGGCCACCCGTTTCCTGACCGTGGTGTATTCCGGCGAGCTTCCGCCGGTGCTGGGCCGGCTTGCCCCGCGGTGACNTGCCCGCCTGCGGACGGGTTCCGGATCCGTCCGCAGGTAACAGCTGGCGGAGCATGATTCTGATTCCTTTGTCAGCCGTTGTTGGCAACCAACTTCTTGATGTTGGTCTCGACGAGTTCGACCTTGGCCAGAATCTCCCCGGCTGTCGCGGTCCAGACGAACGGCTCCGCAGTGGAGTTCCAGTGCTCGATGTAGTCCCGGATCTGTTTGATCAGCACCTTGACCGAGCTGAAGGTGCCCCGCCGGATCGGCTGCTTGGTGATGATACCGAACCAGTTCTCGATCTGATTGATCCACGACGATCCTTTGGGAGTGAAGTGGAACGTGATTCTGGGGTTCTCCTCGAGCCACTTCATCGCGTCGGGCGTCGTGTGTGTGGAGAGATTGTCGAGGATGATGTGGATCTCTTTGTCTCTGTGAGGATCAACGGCTTTCTTGATGAACTTCAGGAAGTCGTCGCCCGTGCGGGTGGGGTAGCATTCACCGAAAACCTTGCCCGTGCCCACATCGAGGGCCGCGAGCAGGTTGGTGGTGCCATGGCGGACATAGTCGTGGGTTCGCTTCTCGGTGGCGACGAAGTGCCAGGAGGCCGAGACTCCGATGGTGCGGGTGACGTACTTCCGCCATCTGTCGGGACGACCAGTGCCTCAGGCCCGTCTCCACCGGTGGAGTAGAGCGTGTGAGAGCGAGGACACGGCTGCGGATGTTCGCGGGGATCTGCTCTCGCGGTGCGGCGCGTGAACGGTCAAGGAGCCCGGCGCTTCCCTCGGATCCGTACCGCGAGATCCACAGGTTTACAGTCGGCAGCGAGACGCCGGCAAGTCTGACTATTTCCTCTTGGGTCGATGCTCGGCATGCCACGGAACGATTCGCGCCCGTGTTGCAACGTTCGCAGGAACGTCGCGATCATTGATCATGCCTCGGAGTTCCGCGATCTCTTCCGTCGAGAGTTCCACGCTGCCATTACATTGCAGTGGGTAGCCTATCGTCGATCATTTTCGGCGGCTAACATGTCGCCAGTCCGACCCGGTCTGGGCACGCAGCGCCTCGATCTCCCTGTTCGCCCGCTCCAGCGCGGCCTCGGTCCCGGCCAGCCTCGCCAGCGCCTCGGCGAGCGCCGTGGCCTGTGTAACGACCAGCGCCGCGAGCTCGTCGTACGACGGCGCGGACGGATCTTCGGGCACCANCGGGCGATGTGCGTCGTGCCTTCCGGTTCGCCGCTCGAGGCGCCGCTCATGCCGGTCGGCCTACGCTTGCGGCATGCCAGGCCATCCACCTCGATCCACCACTAGGGGCAGTACTTATGCGTGTCTTATGCGTCTCCTCTCCCTACTGCTCGTGCTGTGCATCGAGGGTGGGCTGACCGAACTGAGGCTGTACTCCGACCTTGTCCACCAGGCCCAGCAGCGAGCGCTTACGATCTCGCGTGCCGTGGCATCCGACCCGCGCGTGGCCCGGGCGGTCATCGCGAGGGACCCCGAGGGGGAGGTGCAGGCCCTCGCCGAACACGACCGGCGACTCACAGAAGCGCAGTTCGTGGTCGTCACCGACAGCCGGGGTATCCGCTGCTCCCATCCCGATCCGAAGAACATCGGCAAACCGGTCAGCACCGACCCCTCGGACGCCCTCCACGGACGGGAGACTGTCAGTTTCGAGTCCGGGAGTCTGGGGCTGTCCGCTCGCGGCAAGGCTCCGCTGCGCGACGCCGACGGTGTGATCGTCGGTGAGGTCAGCACCGGCTTCAGTGCGAAGGATCTGCACCACCAGTTGCTCGCGCAGCTGCCCAGCGTCGCGGAGAATCTGGGCCTGCAACTGGTCGCCGGCACCATCGGTATCGTGATGATCACGCTACATCACCGGGTCGAACTCAAAAAACTTGCCCGCGAAATCGACGTTCTCCGGGGTCTTCTCAGGGACCGGCCGCGCGCCAGTGAAGGGCACCAGACGCCTCCGAGCAGCGATCGACAGCCCGACCAGCCCGCGGCGCCCGACCAGCCCGCGGCGC
>NZ_JPGU01000001.1:41579-63797 GCF_000732115.1 Frankia sp. CeD | reverse complement strand
GCCCGACCAGCCCGCGGCGCCCGACCAGCCCGCGGCGCGGTCCCCCGCAGGTAGTTCACCCGTGCCAGACCTCCGCCTCGGCAAGTACCGCTCGCGCCAGATTATGGAGGAGATCGTCGCCGTGCTGCGCTCGGCGCCCGAGCCGATCTCGACGGCGCAGATCGCCGACAAGATCGGCCGGGACCGGTCCACGGCCCAGCGGTACCTCAAGGATCTCGAGCGGGACGACTACGTCACCATGATCTTGGACCGCGGGTCCCGCGGGCGTCCCAGGCACCTTTACCAATGGCGCGACAAACCCTCGCCCCCGCCCGCCCGCCCGAACCCCTAATGACCACGGCCGGGTACGCGGACGCGGAGTATCTCTGTCCTCTCCTCTCCCTCGGTCGATGAAGACATGCGGAAGCCCGGCAGGGTCGCGGCCTGTCAAGTCATCAGGCGGCGATTTTGCTTGCGACACGGACGGCGCCTTCAAGGTCAGGGAGAGGCACGCCGAATTCCTCCGCCACCTCGGCGAGTGGTTCGCCGGCGTGGAAGCGGCCCAGGGCGTCTTCGACGCGGGCGCCGCCATGAGTGAAGATCGGCTGACCGAAGCCACGGTGGGGATCGACGATGACGGAGCCGGGCTCGTACCGCGGTAGCCGGATGAGCCGGGGGTAGCCGTCCGAGGCGAACTCCACCAGCCGGAGGTAGGACTCGACGATCTCCCCGAACACCCGCTGCCCGTTGCGCACCACGACCAGTTCCCGGGCTCCGCGTGCTTCGGGCGTGTCGCCCTGGCTCTCAGCGAAGTCGTAGAGAACCTCGGCGCCGTCGGTGTACAGGGCGCGTGAGGCGAGGACGTGCTCGATCCCCAACTGCTCGGACAGGCGGGCCAACGCGGGGCGGATCCGCTGTAGCGGCACCCCAGCGGCTCGGATGGCTGCCAGGATCATCCCCTCGGCAAGCCCGATGAACGGCACGACGGCCGTGCCATGGCGCTGACGGGGCAGCACGGTGACGATCGGCTCACCATGGACCGGGACGCGGCCCGGTGCGTGCCGGGTGTAGCCGTAGGCCCAGGTCGCGAAAGTCGACGTCGGCACGCCCAGGTGCCGGCCCGCCTCGGCGACGCTGTACAGGGGCAGGTCGAAACGGCCGCGATCCTGAATCATCGCGCCTCCTCTCAAGCCTGCTGGATCCGAAGGTCCCTGCCACGCAGCACCATGATCATAGCTCCTTGCAGGCACGACGACGCCGGGGAGGAGGCCACCGCAAGCCGTGCTGCCGCAGTTTCTCCGGGGCCGGATCGGGTCGGCATCGTCAACAAGGGTCCGGCCGGTGCGGTGGTCGGTGTACGGCGTCCAAGCCGTGCGGCATGTGCACCTCGGGTGCGGACCAGGGACCGGTCCGATTGCCCAAAGGCGCTGGTCAGAAGCCTGGATCCTCTGCGAATACGACTGGGACCGTCCTTGCGGAGGCCCCCGCACCGATCCCAGCGTGCGGAATTACCGCACTGGGCTCCTGCCTCGGGTTCTGGCGTCGAAGCGCACGCTCGGCATCGGGTGGCGTGGGCGGGCGGGTGGTAGCCATCAGTCGGCATGGCGCCCCATGCGCGCCCAGGTCAGTCGCGTGCGCCGGCTTCGTCGGCGAAGCGCCTTGAACCAGTGCCGTGTCGCCTGGATGCGGAAGGACGCGACCGCGTCCGTGTTGCCGCGCACGGCGTAGTAGTTGAGATGCCCAACCACCACACTGCGTAGCCGCTGCCCTTGGAGCGGGACGGGTTGGTGCCGGCGCCGCTTCAGTTCCTCCTTGATCTCTTTGAGCTTCGCCCGCATCCGCCTCTTGCCCGTGACGCGCCTCACCCAGAAGTTCCCCTTCTTGGACGTCGCGCNCAGACACGTGAACCCCAGAAAAGTGAACGTCTCCGGCTTCCCGAGACCGTGGGTCTTCCGCTACTGAGTTTTAATCCGCGTTTTAATCCGCGAAGTCGTGTGGAAGCATAATGNTCCTTCACCTTATTGCTATCTTTGGGTGGGTGGTGAGGGTTCTGTTCGGGTAGCCGGCTGGTTGAGCGGGAGACCGAGCGTGAGGCGCTGCGGGCTGGGCTCGCGGTGCTGCGGAAGATCGCGTTCGGGCGGTCGCCGGAAAAGGCCGGTGTGGGGTGGGCTGGCGGTCGCGGTCCCGGCAGCGCTGCTCGCCGGTGCGGGCCAGCTCCTCGCCTGCGCAGAATGCGCAAAAAGCTGTCTATTCACAAAACTTGCCGGCTCGTTCGCAGCGTTCACCGCTGTGCGATCTGCGTGCCAGCCCCACGGCGGTGACACGCCGCCGGCGGTTTNTTCCGCTGTGGCCGGCGGCCCCTCACCACCGGCCCCGATCCGCAGAATGCGCAAAAAAGTCATTTATTCACAAAACTTGCCGGCTTGCCGGCCCGTTCGTAACGTTTTTGGAAGGGCGGCAAGTCCTACCGGCCGGAAGAGCTACGACTAGCGCGGACCAGCGCGCACGAGCCCGTTGATGAACGATTCGGAGGCGGCGGGATGACGTCCATAGCCGTGGGCAAGCCGCCGGTGGGCGGTAAGCCAGGCGAGGGTGCGTTCGACCACCCCTCGTCCCGGCAGGGCCCCGGAGGTTTTCCGGCCGGGGTTCTCCCGGGTGGTCTCGACGGTGGTCTTCAGGATGGTCCACGACCCCCGCGGGCCGGGTCCGCCCCGCGACGCGCCCTGGGCCCTGGCGGTCACGCCCTTAGTTCTTCCACCGGTCGAAGAAGCCGCAGACCGCCCGCCACGCCGGGAAGCCCGCCGGCAGCGCCCGCCACGCGATCCCGTTGCGGGCCACGTAGCCACGTACCGGATGGCGCCCACGATGCCCCGGCGGCAACACCGCTTCGGCAACCACCCACCCGGCGTCACCAAGACCCGACCGGTACCGGTGTGTACCCACCACGGCCACCCGGGGCGGTCTCAGATGATCAGAGCATCAGTGCTGGTAGAAAGATGATCCACTGATCGGAGGGCTGAGTGCGCGGCGTCGAGTTGACCTTGGAGGAGCGGGAGGCGATCTCCAGGGGCTTGGCCGAGGGACTGTCACACCGGATGATCGCGGCCCGGCTGGACCGAAACCAGTCGGTGATCAGCCGTGAGGTCGCGCGCAACGGCGGCAATGCCGGATACCGCGCCGCGGACGCGCAGAAACGCGCCGACGAGCGGCGGCGGCGACCGAAGGCGTTCAAGCTGGAAACTCACGTCCGGCTGCACGACGCGGTGGCCGAACGGCTGTCGGCCGACTTCTCGCCGGAACAGGTGTCTAATCGGCTGAAGAAGGATTTCCCGGATGATCCGGAGATGCGCGTGTCGCACGAGACGATCTACCAGACGCTCTTCGTTCAGGCGCGTGGCGAACTGAACACGCGGCTGAAGCTCGCGCCGCGGTCGGGCCGGGCGGAGCGCCGGCCGCGGGGGTCGACTCGGCCGAAGCAGGCCAGGATCGCCGGCATGGTCGGCATCTCCGAGCACTCTGCCGAGGCCGCCGACCGCGCGGTACCCGGCCACTGATTTTGCTGGTGGTAGGCTTGTGTGACTCTCTGGGTAGGAGCCGTGGGCTTCTTGCGGGCGAGCGTGGGCGGCCCGGCCGGGCCGCCCAACCCTTCGTAACCGAGGTCGAACAGCACCTCGTGTAGGTCGGCGGTCCACTCCTCTTCCAGGATCGGCGGCGCGCCGGAGGCGCGCAGAGCGGTCGAGTCGTGTTCGCGGCCGGGGGGCACCTCCGAGACCCACAGCGGCCAGCCGTCGTCGGGGGTCGACAGGATTTGGACGTTGCCACCGTGATCGGAGATCTTGCCGGACCACCACAGGTCCACGCCCTCGCTCGGACCAGGCACGCGCAGCCGGTCGGTCTCGATGACCGTGCCATCGACGATCAGATGGCGATAGCCTGCGATCCTGGCCCGCATCAACGCCTCGCGCAGGTCAGGGGCCTGCCAGGCCAGCACGGCGACGCCCTCGTGCAGGTAGCGGTAGCCCACTGAGCGGGACACTCCATGATCGTTGAGGGGCGGGCGGGTCCGCGTGCCGTCACAGAACCAGCGCAGGGCCATCACGGCCTGCTCCAGCGCGGACAGCGTGCGAGTGCCGTTACGGGTACCACGACGCTGACGCTCCGCGACCAACAGTCCGGCCAGGCGGAAGACGGTGTGATCGCCGAAGGGCAGCTCGGCGGTGTATGTGAAACTCATGCGGGACGCGGGGTCCTTCGGTGAAGTGATCTGTGGAAGGACACTTCCTACCGAGACCCCGCGCCGCCTTGTCTCCCGGCCCGACCCCACCCGCCAGACCATCACAGTCCGTTACGGCTACCCAGTGCGACGACCCGTTGCCGGGAAAGGCTCATTGACCGCGTCGTGCAACCGCGTTTTCACCGCCAGCTTGTGCGGCTTAGGTCGTATGGCCTGCGCTTCCGCTCGTTCCTGGGCCTCGACATTGCTGGCCGACGACCGCGCTCAGCGCCAGACGTGGCGCAAGCTGTCCCCACACGGGCAGGCACTCCTCGTGCTCGCGCACCTACGCAACGGCGACACCTACGAGCGACTCGCCGAAGGCTTCGGCGTCAGTGTCGGGACGGTCTACAACTACGTGCGCGAGGCCGTCGATCTGCTGGCCACCCGCGGCCGTAGCCGCCTCGCGGCGGTGTGGACGTTCGCGTGGACGCAGAGCAACTTCCTCATCCTCGACGGAACGGTCGTGCGCACCACCCGTGTCCGGGCACACAACAAGCTGTACTACTCGGGCAAGCACAAGTACCACGGCATCAACCTCCAGGGCCTCACCGACCCCTACGGCAGGATGATCTGGATCTCCGAGGGGCTTCCCGGCAGCGTCCACGACCTCACCGCCGCCCGCATGCACGACATCCTCCACGTGATCGACCGCTCGGAGCTCCACCTCTTCGCCGACAAGGGATATGTCGGCGGCGAAGGAGACCACCTCCTCGTTCCGTACAAGAAGCCACCCGGCGGCGACCTGTCCGATCAGCTAAAGGAGATCAACCGTGCCCNCGCCGCCNCCCGCGCCAGAGGCGAGCGCGGCTTCGCGATCCTGAAGAACTGGCACATCTTCGACCGCTNCCGCGGCTGNCCCCGCCGTGTCGGGAAGTTCGCCCTCGCCGCATTCATTCTCACCGAGGAAGAGATTTAGGAAAGCTAACTTTGAAAAGGCTCAGTGAGCGGCCGAAGGAGGCCACCGACCGTGCCGTGCCCGGGTTCCGGGAGGGCGATCTCATTGAAGATCCACAGTGGCAGGTCGATCCGGTGCGGCCGGCCCGGCCCGTGGCGAGGATGGTGGGGTGCAGCGGGAGCAGCGTCGCGTGCGGGTCCAACGGTTTCGCCGACAGTTTCGGCGTCCCGGGGATCGGGCCGGGGCCGGAACAGGGGCCGGGGACCGGGCGGAGCTGGTCCAGATGCTGCGGGCGGCGCTCGGGGAGCGACCGACCACGGCCGGATCGATGGTCGCCGGCACCGGTGTAGATCATGATCGAGTGGTCCGGCCCATGGTCGACGCCTCGGCCCGGCGCCGGGCCGAGTACTCCTCCGACGCCTCGAACTACCGGGTGCCGCCCGCGGTTGTGGTGTTCCCCCGGGAGGTCGGGGACATCCTGGCGATCGCGGCAGTTTGCCGGTCCACCGCGACCCCGCTGACCACCCGGGGCGCGGGCACCTCCATCGCGGGCAACGCCGTGGGCCCCGGGGTGGTGATGGATCTCAGCCGCCACCTGCACCGCATCATCTCCCTGGACCCGGCCGCCCGCACCGCGAGCGTGCAGCCCGGGGTCATCCTGGACAGCCTCCAGGAGGCGGCCGGCCGGCACGGGCTGCGATTCGGTCCGGATCCCTCCACCCATGCCCGCTGCACCATCGGCGGCATGATCGGCAACAACGCCTGCGGCGCACGGGCGATCGCCTACGGCCGGACCGCCGACAACATCGTCGATCTCGACGTGCTCGACGGCACGGGACGTCGACTACGGGTCGGCCCGGGTGGCTCCGGGCGATCGGGTGGCTCTGGGTATCCGGCAGTCCCCGGGTATCCGGCAGTCCCCGGGCTCGACGACCTCGTCCGGGCCAACCTGGCGGTCCTGCGCACCGAACTCGGCAGGTTCCCCCGCCAGGTCTCCGGCTACTCGCTGGAGCACCTGCTGCCCGAACGCGGCGGCGACCTGGCGAAGGCCCTGGTGGGCTCCGAGGGCACCTGTGTGGTCGTGCTCGGGGCGACCGTCCGCCTCGTCCCCCGGCCGGCCGCGACCGCGATGGTCGTGCTGGGCTATCCGGACATGCCGGCCGCCGCGGACGCCGTGCCGCTGCTGTTCCCGCACGCTCCGCTGGCGGTGGAGGGCATGGACGCGCGCCTGGTCGACATCGTGCGCCGGCACCGGGGACCGCGGGCCGTACCGGAGCTTCCCGCCGGCACCGGCTGGCTGTTCGTCGAGGTCGGTGGGGCGAGCCCGGCGGAGGCGCTCGCGGCCGGCTGGGCGTTGGCGACCGCCGCGGGCACGAGGGCCACCCGGGTGCTGCCCACCGGCCCGCAGACCCGCGCCCTCTGGCGGATCCGCGAGGACGGCGCGGGTCTCGCCGGGCGGAGCGCGGCGGGGGAACCAGCCTGGCCCGGCTGGGAGGACGCGGCCGTGCCGCCGCAGCGCCTGGGAGCCTACCTGCGTGACTTCGAAGACCTGCTGCGCGCGCACCGGATCGACGGGGTGCCGTACGGACACTTCGGGGACGGCTGCGTGCACATCCGGATTGATCTACCGTTGGCGGAGGCCCCGGGGCGCCTGCGCCCGTTCCTGACCGAGGCCGCCGACCTGGTCGCCTCCTACGGCGGCTCGATATCCGGTGAGCACGGGGACGGCCGGGCCCGCGGTGAGCTGCTGGCCAGGATGTACTCGCCGGCCGCGCTCGGCGTCTTCGCCGGTTTCAAGGCCCTGTTCGACCCGGACGATCTTCTCAACCCGGGTGTGCTGGTCCGGCCGAGGCCGATCGACGCCGACCTGCGCCTGCCGGCGGCTCGCCCGCTGCCCACTATCGGCGGATTCGCCTTCACCGCCGACGCGGGGGAGTTCGGGCGGGCCGTCCACCGCTGCGTCGGGCTGGGCACCTGCCGGGCCGACACGCCGGCGGCAGGCGGCTTCATGTGCCCGTCGTACCTCGCGACGCGCGACGAGAAGGATTCCACCCGCGGCCGGGCCAGGGTGCTGCAGGAGATGGCGAACGGCTCGCTGGTCCGCGGAGGTGCCGGGGGCGCCCGGGCCCCGGAGGTGGCCGAGGTGCTCGACCTGTGCCTGTCGTGCAAGGCGTGCGCGCGCGACTGCGCGGCCGGGGTGGACATGGCGACGTACAAGTCCGAGGTGCTGTTCCGCGCCTACCGGCATCGACTCCGGCCGGTCAGCCATTACGTGCTCGGCTGGTTGCCCCGATGGGCCCGGGTCGCCGGGCGGGCGCCACGCCTGGTCAACGCGGTGCTGGCCGGACCGGCGGTGCGACGGCTGCTGCTGCGGATGGGGGGCATGGACGCGCGCCGCGAGGTGCCGGCCTTCGCCAGGCAACCGTTCAGCCGCTGGTGGCGCGAGCACGGCGGCTCGGACCTGGGAAGCGGCTCGGACCTGGGAAACGGGTACCCGGCCGACGGGTACTTGGCTGACGGGCGGCCGGCTGACGGGCAAGCGGCCGACGGGCGGGCGATCCACCGGCGNGAGGCCCACAGCCGGGAGGTGGTGCTGTGGATCGACACGTTCACGGAGGCGTTCTCCCCCGAAGTCGGCCGGGCCGCCGTGGCAGTTCTGGCGGACGCCGGCTACCGGGTGATCGTGCCGCCGGGCCCCGCGTGCTGTGGTCTCACCTGGATCACCACCGGCCAGCTCGACGGTGCGCGCCACCGGTTGCGAGCGACCGTCGACTGCCTCGCGCCGTACGCCCGGGCCGGGACGCCGATCGTCGGCCTGGAACCGTCTTGCACGGCGGTGCTGCGCGGCGACCTCGTCGAGCTGCTCGCGGGCGACCCCGCAGCCGCGCTGGTCGCCGGTGCGGTGCGTACCCTCGCCGAGCTGCTCGCCGACACCATCGGCTGGACTCCGCCGCGTCTCGACGGGGTGCGCGTCCTTGCCCAGCCGCACTGCCACCAGCACGCGGTCATGGGATTCGCCGCCGACCGCGGCCTGCTGGCGGCGGCCGGCGCGGACGTCGACGTCCTCGCTGGCTGCTGCGGCCTGGCCGGCAACTTCGGTATGGAGGCCGGGCACTACGACGTGTCGATGGCGATCGCTGCCCGTACCCTGGGCCCGGCGATCGCCTCGGCTCCCGCGGGCACCGTGCTGCTCGCCGACGGATTCTCCTGCCGGACCCAGGCCGAACACGTCGCCGCCCGGCGCGGGCGGCATCTCGCCGAGTTGCTCGCCGAGCGTCTCGCCGGGCTCAGATCTCCACAGTGACGTCAGAAGCGAAGTCAGATCTCCACGGTGAAGACCGTCGCCGGCAGGCCGTCGCCGTCGTCGGTGACCGCGGCGGGGCCGGCCGGGTTGCCGGCCAGCTCTCCCCGGGGAACGGCGAGTACGACGACGGGATGGTGACGGGCGAGCTTCGCGATCAGTGGCCGGAGCCGGGCGACCTCCACCCGGGTATGGCCGACCTGCACGACTCCCGTCATCCCGCCATCGAGGCGGACGAATCCGTCGGGAACGTGCGACCCGGTGTGCAGGGCGGCCTCGTTTTCGTGCCGCCACTGTCGCTCGCTGATCCAGGCCAGCACCCGCGNCCCGCCCNCCCCGGCGTTCTCGATCCGCAGCCGGGCGCGGGCGACCATGGCGTGGCGCACGGCCCCCGCCGCGCTCGTCGCCGCCCCGTCGGATTCCAGCTCCATCGAACTGACCAGCCGGGTGCCCTCGGCGGTGAGCCGTACGAGCCGGCCCTGGCCGGCGAGTACGGGATCGGCGGAGGCGACTCCGGCGTTCTCCCAGCGCTTCACGACGGCGCGGGCCGCGTTCTTGGAGATCGGGTGTTCCGGGCCGAGAATCTCCGAGATGTCCGACTCGAAGGCGGCCCGCATATCGAAGATCCATTCGAGGGCGTGGAGATCCCGTTGGTTGAGGCGAACGTGCCCCCTGTCCGCTCTGCTCTTGCGAGGCTGGTCTGACACCGTGCTCCCTGGGGTTTATGGCTGGGAAGTCTATGGGCGCGGGGTTCTGCGGTCGTGACTGTCGTCAACCCGGCCGGGGTGGTTCCACGTGTTGTCGCGATGTACCGCTCCGTGGGGCCGGGACTTGTGGCCCTATGCGGGGATGTTGATCGGTGATTTCTGAATTATAGGGCCGGACGGTACCGGCCAACCGGGTTGCCCGGAAGTGTCGGAAAGCATGCCGGTGGAGTGCGGTGTGGCACGGCGCACCCGGCTTAGCGGGGAGGCCGTGTCTCGGAGTGTTCCTGGTGGTCACCCGCCCCCGCCGGCTGACGACCTGCGGTAATTTTTCGCCCGGCCTTATGACCGTAGGGCCCGGATCGGGCATGGGGTGCCGGTAGATGGCTCGATCCGAGGCTTCTCTTGTTCCGCTGCCTCTGGGGGAAATTCGTTATGATCACCACAGGAATGTGGCCGCGTGAATGTTGCGCTGTATTGTCCGGAATTCGACGGATCGGGATTATCTCGGCGTTGACTCGCGTTTCGCGGGTCTGTGGCCCCGGGGGGATCCGATGACCTCGACCGATCAGGGGGGCAGGACCGATCAAGCGAGTAGGACCGATCAAGCGAGTAGGACCGAGCAGGGGAGCCGGACCGGGCCGGCGGGCAGACCGGACGACCGCACGGGCCTGCTCCGTCTGCCCGTTCTGCCGCATCCCCGCCACCCGCTGGAGCGTCCCGAGCGGACGGGCGGTTCGGCCGCGGAACCGGTCGGTTCCCGGCTGGACGTCGGGCCACAGGTGTCGGTCGTGATACCCACCCGCAACGAGGCGCGCAACGTCGAACCGCTGCTGCGGCGCCTCGACGAGGCGCTGCACGGCCTGTCCGGAGAAGTAATCTTCGTTGACGACTCCGACGACGGAACGCCCGAGGTCATCGCGCGCGTCCGCCCCTCGGTGCGGTTACCGGTACGGGTGCACCACCGGACCCCGGCCCAGCGGGTCGGCGGGCTGGGGGGCGCGGTCAGCGAGGGCTTCGCGCTCTGTGCCGCGCCCTATGCGGTGATCATCGATGGGGACCTCCAGCATCCGCCGGAGACCATCCCGGCGCTGCTCGGCACCGCCGTGGAACATGCCGCCGATGTGGTGATCGGCAGCCGGTACGTGTCCGGCGGCAGCGCATCGGGGCTCGCTGGAAGCATGCGGCACCTGGTCTCGACGGGGTCGAACCGGTTGTGTCGGTGGGTCTTCCCCCGTCGGCTGCGCGGCGTCTCGGACGTGATGAGCGGCTTCTTCCTGGTACGGGTCGCCGTCGTGGACCGGGCCGGCCTGCGACCGGACGGCTACAAGATCCTGCTGGAGCTGCTCGTCGCGTCCGGACGGCTGCGCGTCCGCGAGATCGGGTACGCCTTCGCCGAGCGGCACGCCGGGACCTCCAACGCCTCGCTGACCGAAGGCGCCCGCTTCGCCCGGCGGCTGTTCGCGTTGCGGGTTCCGAAGCCCGCGCGGTTCGCCCTGGTCGGGGCGTCCGGGACGGTGCCGAACCTGCTTGGCACCGCCGTGCTTCACCACGTCGGCTTGCACTACCTGGTCGCGGCGATCGTCGCGACCCAGATCGCCGTCGGCTGGAACTTCCTCGGCTGCGAGCTCCTGGTCTGGGATCGGGAGACGGGTTCCCGGCTGCGTCGCTATCNGGCGTTCGCGCTCATCAACAATCTCGATCTGGTCATTCGGCTGCCACTGCTCGCGGTGCTGGTCGGGCGATGGCATCTCGGCGTCGGCATCTCGACCCTGATGTCCCTGGCCGCCGCGGTGATCGTCCGATACCTGGTGGTGGATCGGCTGGTGTACCGGCGACGGGCGGTGTCTGAGCGGGCGGTGTCTGAGCGGGCGGTGTCGCCGTCCCACGGAAGGCCGTNGGAGGANGGGGTGTCNGGTGCGNTTTCGTANCCCNCCCGCCGGTGACGGCGTACACCTCGGCGCCGGTGGGGTCCTCATCCGGCTGTTCTGTTCCGGGCATGCGCAGCTCCCCGACAGGCGGATCATGCTTGCCGGCGGCACCTTGGCGTATTCCACGCCGACGACGAACTACAAGGGAATGGCGAGGAGCTAATTCGCCGACACCACGGTCGCCGAGTACGTGGCCGNCCTCCCGAAGCTCGTCGCGGCGAACTGNCCTNCCANCCAGGCCGGGGACCGGACCCGCCGCGGTGTCGCCCGCCCGCGGTGCTCCGTGCCCACCCCTTTCAGGCAGGTACAGGTGACATCCGATTCTGATTCCGAAGTCCCGCGTGCGCGGGCGCTCCCCCGCGGCGCGCGTCGGCATGCCCATGCGCACCGAGATCCCCGCGTGCCCCGACGCTCACCTCGGCTGTGGATGGTAGCGGCCGCGGGGTGGTGGGCCGCGGGGTTGGGGGCCGCCCTGCACACCACGTCGGCCCTCGTGTTGTCCGCGTTGGTCGGTCTGGACGGGAGCATGTCTTACCTCTTGCCCGGCGCACTCGCGGTCGTCCTGCCTCGGATGTTCGGCCGGGGTGGCCGGGGCCGGCGGATCCCGTGGCTCGCCCGGCTCGCGTGCGAGTCGGGCGGCTGGTACGTCTACATGTTCGCCGGTTCGCCGGACATCAGGCTGGTCTCGTACGGCGGTCCGCGCCTGGGCCAGCCGTTCGCCGTGGTACTGGGCGCGGTGGCGGCGGTGACCGGCGGCCTGGTCCTGTCCGGTCGGCTCCGGGCGCGGACCCGCGGGTCGATCCCCGGCGCCAGCCGCCGGCGGCGCTGGGTGTGGGCGCTGGTCAGCGTGCCCCTCGCGGTGACGCTGGGGGTGCGTGCGGCCGAGCATCACCACGTCGTGCTACTCGCCGCATGGACGATCGTCTCGTTGCTGATGCTGCTGGTCGCCAGCCTGACCCTCGTGCGCGGCCAGTACAGCTGGCAGCGTCCCGAGCGGGTGCATCACGTGGACCTGACCGGCAACCTCGCGCCCCGCAACCGCTTCTCCCTCATCGTCCCCGCCCGCGACGAGCCGGTGCTCGGGCGGACCCTGACCCAGATCCTTGCCGGCGACTACCCCGGCGACCTGGTGGAACTGGTCGTGATGGTGTCGTATGACGAGGTCGACCAGGAGACCCGACGGGTCGCCGAGGAGATCGCCGGCCGGCATTCCAACGTGCGGGTCGTCGCGCCCGAAGGCAGCCGGCGTAGTAANCCCCTGTCCCTGGAGGACGCCCGCCGGCACTGCACCGGCGACCTGGTCGGCGTCGTCGACGCGGAGTCCCTGCTCGCCGGGGGACTCCTGCGTTACGTGAACACGCTGGCCCTGCGCCACGCCGACGTCGGCATCTTTCAGGGCGGCGTGCAGCTCATGAACGCGCGTGCCACGGCGTGGCGGCGCGCCGCGGACCACTCACCGATACGGGCGTTCCTCCACTGGTTGGACGCGGGCACCTCCTGGTGGCGGGCCCGCAACTGCCTCGAATACTACATCTGGTTCATGTCGCGGCTGCGTTTCCAGGCGCGCGCGCGTTTCATCCCACTCGGCGGCAACACGGTGTTCATTCGGCGAACGGTGCTGGAAAGGCTCGGTGGGTGGGACGTCTCCTGCCTCACCGAGGACTGTGACCTCGGGGTGCGGGCTTCGGCCGCCGGAATCCCGACCGCGGTCTTCTACCATCCGGATCTGACGACCCGGGAGGAGACCCCGGAAAGCCTCACGAAACTCATCATCCAGCGCACCCGCTGGATGATGGGGTTCATGCAGGTCCTCTTCAAGGGGGACTGGCGGGCGCTGCCGGGAGCACGTCAGCGCATCATGGCGGTGGAGATGCTCACGATGCCGTTCTTCCAGGCACTCGCCGGCGTCCTGCTGCCGGTGTCGCTGGTCCTCACGTTGTTTCTGGCGGCGCCGACCGGTCTGGTCATCGTCTTCTGGCTTCCGTTCGGTGCGACCGTCATGACGGTTTTCTCCGAGCAGGCGGCGTTCCGCGAGTTCGCCGAGGCGTACGGGCTCGATCTGCGTCGCTGGGACAGCGTGCGGCTCGTGCTCTGCGCCCCGCTGTACCAGCTCGCGCTCTCCGCCGCCGCGGTGCGCGCCACGGCCCGGTTGCTGCGTGGCCGGGTCGAGTGGGAGAAGACCTCCCACTCCGGGGCCCACCACAGCACCGGCTCCGGCCGCTTCGAGCTGGAGGCGGCGTCGTGACCGCACCCGACGCCGCGAACCCGTACCCCCGACCGCTCGGCCCGCAGACCGCCGTGACCTGGATCGCAGCCCGGGCCGGGGAGCTCACCGGCCGACTGGTCGGCTGGGTCGGCGTCCGCCGCCGCAGCCTGCTCCTGCTCGCCGTGCTCCTGACGGTGGTGGCGGTGCTGCACGGTTACAATTTCGACGGCTGGCCGGGCCGCGTCACCGACGACGAGGGCACGTATGCCGCCCAGGCTTATTCGATGCAGTACTGGAACCGGATCGCGCATTACACGTACTGGTATGACCATCCGTTCGGCGGATGGCTGTTGATTGCCATCTACACGAAGATCACTGATGGTTTCAACCGGGCGCCGACGGCGGTCACCGCGGCCCGCGAGCTCATGTTCGGCGTGCATCTGGTGAGCTGCGTGCTGCTGTACCGGTTCGGCCGGCTCCTCGGCCTACGACGGTTCTTCGCCGGCCTGGCCCTGCTCGTCTTCTCGCTTTCACCGCTCGCCCTGTGGTATCAGCGGATGGCGTTCCTCGACAACATCGCCGTGATGTGGCTGCTCGCCGCCCTGGTGTGCGCGGCGTCGCCGCGACGCAGTGTCGCGGCGGCGGCGTTCGCCGGGATCTTCATGGCCTTCGCGTTCTGGTCGAAGGAAACCGTCCTGCTCTTCCTCCCGGGGTTGTACGTACTGCTCCGGCAGAANCGTGATCCTCGTAACTGGCGATTCGTGCGGCGCAACTTCATGGGCTGCCTGATCGGCGTGTGCGGCATCTACATCCTGTATGCGGCCGCGAAGAACGAGCTGTTCGAGGGGCCCGGCCACGTCTCGCTGGAATGGGCGATCAGATGGCAGCTGTTCGACCGGGCCCCGAGCGGCAGCGTGCTCGACACCGGCAGTGACACCTACCATGTCGTGCGGTCCTGGCTCGATCTCGATCCCTACCTGGTCCTCGCCGGTATTGCGGCCGCGGTTCCCCTGCTCGCCCTGCGGCGGCTGCGGGTCGTCGCCGGACTACTGCTGCTGCAGTTTGCCTTCGTCTTCCGCAACGGCTACCTGCCCAACCCCTACGTCACCGCGATGCTCCCGTTCGCCGCGTTGTGCGTGGCAGGGTTGCTCGACGCCGTCCTGCCGAGTGGAGCACGGCCGCGACGCGGTCCGCCGCATCATGCCGGGCCGGGGTCGGGGCCCGGGGCGGGGGTGGGGGCGACCGCGGCCATGATCGTCAATGGCCTGCGCTGCCTCGTGGTCCTGGTGGCCCTGTCCGTGGCCGCCGCGACGGTGATCCCGGACTGGACACCGAAAATTCGCACCGCGCTCACCCAGGACGCGAGTGCCCCGAGCCGGGAGGCGACCCGATGGTTCCTCGCGAACGTTCCCCCGGAGGGCATCGTTATCACCGACGACATCGCCTGGACCGACCTCACGATCGCCGGGCGCCGGCCGCTGCCGGTGTGGTTCTACAAGCTGGACCTCGACCCTCAGGTGCGCGGCCGGTTCCCCCACGGCTGGCGTGATGTCGACTACCTGATGATGGGCAAGCCCCCCGACTCGGTGCTCGCTGAGGTCCCGCTCGTCGCCGAGGCGCTCCGGCACTCGGTGGTCCTCAAGTCGTTCGGCGATGGAGAGATCGAGATTCGCCGGGTCATCGTCCCGGACTGCCGCGGCCGGCCTGACCGGTGCTGAACCCGTGACATCTTCCCCTCCAGCTGACCGGCCGTGGACTGACGACGCGTCCGATGGGCCAGGTCGACGGAAACCCGATCTTCACCATCGACTTCGACTTCGTCGGTCATGAGCTGGTCGTCCAGCGCCTGGACGGCGAGAGGATCTCATTTCCCCTGGTCGCGCAGTCGGTAGCGTCGTTCTACCGCCGCACCTTCGACGCGCTGGCGGCGCTCGGCATCAAGATCCGCCTTGACCATCCGCATCCGTGCCGTCCTCCCGCTCGCGGCCCTCGAGCGCGGCCCGGACCGGCGGGCCGGCGTTCTCGACTTCGACGACAGCGCCTACCGGGCCGGGGCCTACCGGGCGGGTAGGGACATCGAGCGGTTCGCCTGCCCCCACGGCGTCACCGACCCTGTCCTCGCCTCCGGGCACTGACATCGACGGGCCACCCGGCAAGATCGGGGGGTGACCAGGTCCACGTCGGACGGGCGGCGAGGCATCTCATAGGTTCGCCGTATGCACAGCCTCACCCGGGACGAAGCCCTCGCCCGCGCCGGCCTGGTCCGCGTCGATGGCTACGAGATCGAGCTCGACCTGACCGCGGCTCGCACGTCGACGGAGTTCGGCTCGACGACCAGGGTGCGCTTCAGCCTCCGTCCCCCCACGGACGGCTCCCTCGCCACGGACGGCTCCCTCGCCACGGCCGGCTCGTCGGCGGACGGCGAACCGGCACCGGCGACGTTCGTCGAGCTCAAACCGGTATCCATCCAGCAACTGTGGCTCAACGGCCAGCCGCTGGACCCCTCCGCCGTCGACGGCAACCGGCTCCCCCTCGCGACGCTGCACGCGACGAACGAGCTCGTGGTGACGGCCACGATGAGGTACTCGAACACCGGCGAGGGGCTGCACCGGTTCACCGACCCGGAGGACGGCGAGGTCTACCTGTATGCGCAGACCTTCCTCGACGACGCCCAGCGGATGTTCGCCTGCTTCGACCAGCCCGATCTCAAGGCGCCGGTGCGCCTGAGCGTGGCCGCACCCCCCGACTGGACGGTGCGGGCGAACGGTGCCGGGAAGCAGGCCTCGCCGGGGCGGTGGGAGTTCACCGAGACGGCACCCCTGGCGACCTACTTCGTGACGGTGGTCGCGGGGCCGTACCACCTCGTCGAGGACTTCCACGACGGCATCCCGCTCGGGCTGCTCTGCCGCCGCTCACTCGCGCCGTACCTCGACGCCGACGCGGCGGAGATCTTCGGCGTCACCCGGGCCTGCCTGGACCGCTACCACGAGCTGTTCGCGAGCCGGTACCCGTTCGGGACCTACGATCAGGCGTTCGTGCCCGAGTTCAATGCCGGCGCGATGGAAAACCCGGGGTGCGTGACCTTCCGGGACGAGTTCGTGTTCCGCTCGGCGGTGACCGAGGCCGAACGGGAGCTGCGTGCCGTCGTCATCGCCCACGAGATGGCCCACATGTGGTTCGGTGATCTGGTCACCATGCGCTGGTGGGACGACCTGTGGCTGAACGAGTCGTTCGCCGAGTACATGGGCTATCGGGTGACCGCCGAGGCGACGCGGTTCACCGGGGCGTGGACCAGCTTCGCCGTCGGTCGCAAGAGCTGGGGCTACGCCGCCGACCAGCGGCCGTCGACGCACCCGGTGGCCCCGGCCGACGTCCCCGACACCGCACTCGCCCTGCTGAACTTTGACGGCATCTCCTACGCCAAGGGAGCGTCGGCCCTGCGGCAGCTGGTCGCCTGGGTGGGCGACGGCGCCTTCCTGACCGGGCTGCGGACGTACTTCGCCCAGCACGCCTTCGCCAACGCGTCCCTGGCCGACCTGCTCGCCGCGCTGACCACGGAGAGCGGCCGGGACCTCGCCGGCTGGGCCGAGGTGTGGCTGCGCCACGCACAGGTCAACACGCTGCGCCCCGAGATCACGATCGGCTCCGACGGCCGCCTCGCCCAGGTCGCAGTGGTCCAGACGGCACCGCCGACGCACCCGACGCTGCGTCCGCACCGCATCGGCATCGGCGTCTACGGCCCGGCGGAGCAGACCGAGCCGATGGAGCCGACCAATCCGACGGAGCCGACCAATCCGACGGAGCCGACCGGGCCGATCGTGCTGCTCCGCCGGGTGGAGGTGGACATCGATCCGGCGGCGCCGGGCGGGCGCACCGGGATCGCGTCACTGGTCGGGAGCGAGGCGGGACGCCTGCTGCTGGTCAACGACGGCGACCTGACCTACGCCAAGATCCGTTTCGTCCCGGCCGACCTCGCCGCTTTGCCCACTGTCCTGCCGCGGACGGCCGATCCGCTTGCCAGGGCGATCATCTGGGCGGCCGCGGCCGACGCGACCCGGGACGCCGAATGGCCCGCCGCCGACTATCTGACGCTCGCCGCGGGTGCGCTGCCCCGGGAGACCGAGATCGCCGTCTTCGAGGACGCCCTGCGTTTCGCCCGGGCCACCGTGCTGAACCGCTATCTCGCGCCGTCGGCGCGACCGGCGGCGGCGCAGGCGCTCCACGCCGCCTGCGCGCGGGCCTTCGCGGCCGCAGCACCGGGAGGCGGTCATCAGCTCTCCGCCGCCCGCGGGGTCATCGGGTGTAGCGGACCGGCGCAGGCGGGAACGCTGGCGGCGTGGCTCGCCGGGACGGACGTGCCGGCCGGACTGGTCATCGACCCGGAACTACGCTGGACTCTGCTGCACCGGCTGGTCGTACTCGGGCGGGCCGGGGAGGGGGAGATCGCGGCCGAGAGCCGGCGTGATCGCAGCGCCCGGGCCGCCGAGCATGCGGCGCGGGCCCGCGCCGCCGTTGCCGATCCCGAGGCGAAAGCCCGGGCCTGGCGGATGATCGTGGACGACGACACGATGTCCGCCCGGCTGGTCGCCGCGACGGCCGAGGGTTTCTGGCAGCCCGAGCAGGCGGATCTCACCGACGGGTACGTCTCCCGCTACTTCGAGCAGATGCCGGCGATGGCGGCCCGGCGATCCCCGCACGCCGCCCGGCAGATCGCCACCCACGCCTATCCGCAGTTCGCCGTGTCCGTGGGGACGGTGCGGGAGGCGGACGCCCTGCTGGCCCGCGACCGTCTCGACCCGCTCCTGCGCCGCGTCGTCGTCGACGCGACCGACGAACTCCGCCGAGCGGTGCGGGCCCGTCTCCGCCCCTGACGCCGGCCCTGCTCCAACCCACCCGTTATCCGGCCGGCGGCATCGTCATTCCACTGACGATGTCATCTCGCCGACGGCTCTGGACGCGCCCGCGCTCTTTCCGGCATAGTTCGCGCAGCAAGGGTGTCTCAGGGGACGGGGGGCGGTATGGCAGCCGGCACGGACCGGGCCGAACGGCAGACGAGTGCGGGTGCGGCATTAGGCGTTACTTTGTTGGTCGGTGCCGCCGTCGCGGTGTCGACCGGTGTGTACGCGAGGGTTCACGAACCGGCCGGGCGGCCGCTGTTCACCCTCGGTTTCTCTGGCATGCTGCCGATGAAGGCNTGGCTGACGACGGCCGCCGCCGTTCTGCTATTCGTTCAGCTGGCCACGGCACTGTGGATGTGGGGACGGCTGCCCGGCGCGGGCCCGGCGCCGAGCTGGGCCGGTCCGCTGCACCGATGGAGCGGGACGACCGCGTTCGTCCTCACCCTGCCGGTGGCCTTCCACTGCATCTGGGCGCTGGGCTTTGCCAGCGATGGCACCCGGGTGCTTCTCCACAGCCTCCTGGGTTGCGCCTTTTACGGGGCCTACGCGGCAAAGATGATCAGCCTACGGACTAGCGGGTTACCGGGGTGGGTACTGCCCGTCCTCGGCTCGACGGTTCTCGTTTCCCTGGTCGCAATCTGGTTGACGGCTTCACTGTGGTTTTTCACCCGGTCCGGTATTCCGCACGTCTGAACAGGATCCCGAGGAAAAAGTCATGACGCAGGAAGCACCGACGCGGCGCCTCGTGGTCCCCGGCATCGCGGTCACCGTCGCCGCGGGTGCCGTCGGGTATGTCGTCGCCAGCAGCAGCGACGCGGCCGATCCGAAACCACGGCAGGCAACCGCGGGCGGGACCCGCGCGGGTGGCGACGGTTCGGGCGCGGGTAACGGCGGTGGCCAGGC
The DNA here is from genome assembly GCF_000732115.1 of Frankia sp. CeD. NCBI lineage: Bacteria > Bacillati > Actinomycetota > Actinomycetes > Frankiales > Frankiaceae > Frankia > Frankia sp. CeD. The sequence goes on along the minus strand of NZ_JPGU01000001.1, from coordinate 44,704 downwards.
CGGCGGCGCGGCGCCCCNCNCCCGGGNCGACGAGGTGCCTGCCGACGGCGGTCTCATCCTCGGCGACGCCGGCCTGGTGCTCACGAGGAATGCCGCCGGCACGATCCAGGGTTTCTCCACCGTCTGCACCCATCAGGGCTGCTCGGTGAACGCGATCGCGAAGGGCCGCATCCTCTGCCCGTGCCACGGCAGCGCCTTCGACACCCGTACCGGGGAACCCGTCGCGGGGCCGGCGAAACAGCCGCTGCCGCCGGTCGCCGTCACCGTCCGCGACAACGCGATCTTCCCCGCCTGACCCCCGCGCCCCGATCGCCCGGATCTCGGCAGGAGCCGGATCCTCCCAGGAGGAGAAACAGTGGACCCGACAGGGCTGCGGATCACCGTCCCGTCCGGCCAGAGCGTGCTGTCCGCCGACCGCAGTCACGTCGTCGGCCGGGGCCGTGACTGCGATGTCGTCATCGCGGACGGCCGGGTGTCTCGGCGTCACGTCCTGCTGGAGCCCCGCGGCGATGCCGGGTGGCTCGCCCGGGACGTCAGTTCCAACGGCATCTGGGTGGACGGCGCCCGGACCGGCAGCATCGCCCTGAACGACGGCGAGGTGCAGGTGCACCTCGGCGCGGCGAACGGGCCGACGGTCGTCCTGGCCCCGGTCAGTCCCACGCCGCGGCGCCCGCCCGCCGCGCCCGACGACCCGGACGTCGGGAATCTGGCGACCATGCTGGCCGGCCAGGGCGGCCAGGGCCGCATCGATCCCAGCCCCGTCCCGGCGGGGGCGGACTCCGCCCAGGTTCCGGCCCAGCGTCACGCCGGCCACTCGCCCGTGGCGAGCTGGCTGCGCGCTCTGCCCACCCTCGTGTGGCTCGCCGCGGTCGGCTTCACCCTCGGCGCGTTGCTCGCGCTGTCCTGAGCTCCGGCCGGCCCTCCGGCCGGCCAGGCACTCACCCATCGCGGCCAGGCACTCACCCATCGGTCGTGGACCCGGACGGCAAGCCCGTCCAGACCGGTAGGGGTGGCGTGGGGTAGCGGGGACGGCTGGGGTAGCGGGGACGGCTGGGGTAGCGGGGACGGCAGCGGGGACAGCAGGATGTGGCCACGAGCCGGAGCCGGGCCGCGGGCGGCTGTGGGCCGGATCCGGGCGGGTGGGCCTTGAGCACGACGTCACCGTGGCGCACGATCAGCCGTTCACCGTGGTGCGACAGCACGACGGGAGTCTCCCGGCCGCCCGGTCGGAGCCGGCGGGCGAGATCCGCCATGCCCGTCAGCAGAGCGGCGTGCGGGGCGGCGTCGCCAGTCAGCGTGGTCGTCACGAGGCCGATGCCTTCACCGCGTCGGCTTGCGTAGCCGCCAGATGCATTCGGAGGGCCAGCGGCGCGCCCATGCCTTGTCGCCGCGTTCGGGCTGGGCGGGTGCCGGTTCCTCGCTGTGACTGTCGGATGCCGGCGGTGCCGGGCGGGGNTCCAGAAGATCTTCGATGACGAGGTCGTTGTCCCGGAAGAGCCTGATCCAGGTGCCGTAGGGAAGGTTGGCGCTGACCAGGCCGTCGGCCTCGGCCAGCAAACGCAGCCCGAAGTAGTCGCGGGTCAGGCGACTGCCAGGGGCGTCCCGGCCCGGCGCCACGGTGATCTCGTAGATCGGGCTGACGTGGCTGAAGGCGAGCAGGCCGCCGGGGCGCAGCACGCGTGCGGCTTCCGGCACGGCCCGGAAGGGGTCCGCGAAGGAGAAGGCGCCGTGGTCGGCGAAGACGATGTCGAACGAGTCGTCGGCGAAGGGCACCGCCTCAGCACTCGCCTGGATCAGGGGGAAGGACAGCCCGGTCTCCGCGGCGAGCTGTCTGCTGTGGTGCAGCTGCCGTTCGGAGAGGTCCAAGCCGATCGGTCGGCCCCCCCGCCGGACCAGCGCGCTCGACCACTGGCCGCCCCCGCAGCCCATCTCCAGGATGTCCCGTCCGGTGACCTCACCGAGCACGCCGAGCCGTGATTCCGGAACGGCCCATAGCCCCCAGGAGATGTCGCCGGTGAACACCTGCCGGCGGATCTGCGGGGCGTTCAGTCGCTGGTAGTCGTCAGNGATCTCGTTCCAGCGGGCACGGTTGGTCCGTACGTGGGCAGCATTATTGATCATCCATCCCTCGTCCTTCTCCGGGTGGCCACGGACTGCGCGCCGATCGCGGTGCCGGGACAGGCCACCGCGGCACGACGGCCTGCCTGCCTCGACGAATCAGTCGGTCATCGTATGAGACCAGCAGGAGCACTCCTGCGCTCGCCGTTGGCGAGGCACACGGCCGCTTCGACGAGGTCGCGGTCGTCCAGTCGCTCCCGCCGCTCACCATGGCGCCGGCCCGGGGGTCAAAATGTAGGCAAAGTAGCCGGACGAGTGATGGATGGGATGAGTACGGTGCGCCTGTCTCCCGGATGACGCCCTGGTGGTGGATGCGTCTGGACAGGCTGTGATGGAGCGTGCACCCTTGATCGCGTGGCGAGACAACGAAAAAGATCCAGTCGGTATTTTCGGCCGCCCGACGAGCGGCTCAGCCTAGGCCTGATGACCTGCTCGTCCTGCAACGGCACGCAGTATCAGACGCGCCCGCAGGCGGAATCGGACGAGGACGGTCTTTTCGACGGTGACGCCAACATCAAGTGTCGGGAATGCGGTGGAACCGGAAAGGTTCCCCTGCCATGAAGAAATCGATGCCCGTTCAGGCCGACTTCTTGTACCTGCGGTGTCCGGAACATCGGGGACGGCGTCCCCGCCAGGGGCTGAAGACGATGGCGCGGCCGGGGACACCGTGCCCGCGGTGTCGCATGGTCCGCGCCGCGGACCTCGAACGCGAGGGCTGTCCGGAGCTTCCTGCGGACGAGCCGGATGGCGGAGGGGGGACGCCGCCGTCACGCTGACAGGCGTCCCCCAGGTGATCTTCGATGCCGGGATAGGCCCTCGGCGGTAGGTCAGTCCTGGGGCTGGGCGACGACCACCGCCGTGCGGGTGCCGTCCTTGACCGTCGCGCCCACCCGGACCGTCGCCCCCGGGTGGAGGTCGGAGACCTTCGCGGCGTCCCCGTCGATCCGCAACCGGGTATCGGCGTTGATCACATAGGTGCCGACGTAGCCGTCCTCACTGGTGNCCGT
>NZ_JPGU01000001.1:0-41573 GCF_000732115.1 Frankia sp. CeD | reverse complement strand
GGNGNNNNTCNCCGCNGTCNNNTTCCCGCGTTNCCCCGCCACTACCTGGAAGCCCTTGCCGGTTTTGACCGTTGCCTCACCGTGTACGCCGCCGCCGGCCCAGATGCCGCCATGGGGANGCAGCCCGTCGTGGGAACGCAGCCGGGCCTCGGCGAGTCGCGGATGGTCGCCCAGGAACGTGTGGTCGGCTGGGGTGGCTGCTGCGCTGGCAGTCCGGTCCGAGGCNGCGGATGCGGCTGTCCCGCCGAACCCGAGCCCGACCCCCAACCCGAGCCCAAGCAGACCCGCTGCGGCGACCCCAGCACCCCATCGTCCGGTCAGGAAGCTGCGCATCTGTGTCGTCCTTCCGCGTCGCGTCACTACGCCGCGAACCGGTCGTCGGCCCTGAGCGGCGGCGATCGGCCGGGCGCCGCGCGCCACGGCGGCACGCGGTCGGAGCCCACGATGCGACAGCGAGATGTGAGCAACATGCGAGCGTGGTGCGAACCACGTGGAAGGCCGGATCCGCGCTACGCGCTAGACCCGGGACGGTTGCCGGCTGTCCTCGCCCTTGCCCTCGCCCTTGGCCTGCGGCTGCATCGGCACGATCGTCCGGGCCCCCGTCCAGGACGGCGCCTCCTGACTCGCGTGCGGGGGCAGGGAGGGCGCGAAGTCCGTTCCGAGGCGTTGGACCGCGACCCGGGCGAAGATCTGCTGCTCGGTGACGGTACGTTCCGACCGGCCCCGGCCGATGAAGCTCACCGTCCAGTGAAGCAGGGTGGTCAGCCGGTGCTTGAACCCGATGATGTAGACGAGGTGCACGGCCAGCCAGACGAGCCAGGCGAAGAAGCCGCTGAACTGCACCTTGCCAATGCTCGCCACCGCGCTGAACCGCGAGATGGTGGCCATGCTGCCCTTGTCATGGTATTCGAACGGCCGGCCCGTCTGCTTGCCGGCGACCCAGGCCTGGATCTCCTTGGCGGCGTGCCGGCCGCCCTGGATCGCGACCTGCGCCACGCCGGGCAGCCGGTTGAGGCTCGCCATGTCCCCGATGACGAACACCTCCGGATGACCCGGCAGGGTCAGGTCGGGCAGCACCTCGATGCGGCCGGCGCGGTCGAGCCCCGCACCGGTCTGCTCGGCGAGCTGTCGGCCCAGCGGGCTCGCGGCAACGCCGGCGGCCCAGACCTTGCAGACCGAGTCGATGCGCCGGCGGGTGCCGTCGCTGTCCTCGACGTCGATGCCGGTCGCGTCGACATTGACGACCTTGGCGCCCAGCTGCACATCGACGCCGATCTTGGTCAGCTTGTCGGCCGCCTTCGCGCCGAGCCGCTCGCCGAACGGCGGCAGGACGGCGGGTGCGGCGTCCAGCAGGATGACTCGGGCCTTGGCGGGGTCGATGCTGCGGAAGTCCCGCCGCAGGGTCCGGCGCGAGAGTTCCGCGATCTGCCCGGCCATCTCCACGCCGGTGGGGCCCGCCCCGACGACGACAAAGGTCAGCAACCGCTCCACGTCCGCGGGATCGGTGGACGCCTCGGCGAGCTCGAACATCCCGAAGATCCGGCCGCGCAGCTCGAGCGCGTCGTCGATGCTCTTCATGCCCGGGGCGTGCGTGGCGAAATGGTCGTTGCCAAAGTACGACTGGCCCGCGCCCGCGGCGACGACGAGGCTGTCGTAGTGGTGCACGGTCGTGCGACCCAGCAACTGGGACGTGACCGTTCTTGCGTTCACGTCGATGGTGGTCACCTCGCCGAGGACGACCTGCGCGTTGTCCTGCCGGCTCAGTACCTCACGGGTGGTCGGGGCGATCTCGCCCTCGGACAGGATACCCGTCGCCACCTGGTAGAGCAGCGGCTGGAACAGATGGTGCGTCGTCTTCGCGACGAGAGTGACCTCGACCGGTGCTTTGCGGAGGGCCTGCGCGGTGAACAGACCTCCGAAGCCAGACCCGATGATCACTACTCGGTGCGGGGAGGTGCTTCGCTCCTCGAGCCGTTCCGGTTCGCCGGCCTGCCCTGTCTGGGCGCTGTCCGTGGTCACGATCCTTCTCCGCTCAGCCTCTTGACTCCGGCGGTGCCCCTTGGCGCCGCGAAGACCATATACCTGATGGTGCCGGCCCCCGGCTACTATTTTCCGCCGTATATCCGAGATGGGATCGTGTTTATCGTCACCTCCTGTCGCCGGATAGCATCGACGGGACATGTGGCATGCAACACAATTCGTGGGCGATTGATGCCTCGTCGAGTGATACGCCCAGTTCGGAGTGCGACCATGGGTGGGCACTGAAGATCGTGTCTGACCGGAAGGCGGCGGCGCAGGGCCGAACGGAAATACGGCGAACCGGCCCCGCGGACGCGGACGACCACCCGGTCCCTGGGCCCCGACGGCGGGGATCGGTCTGGCCAGAGCTATGATCATGTTTTCTTCGTGCGGTGGATTTGACCGAGTGCACTTTCCGGGGGTCCGGTTTAGCGCATCAGTCTATTCGGACACTGCTTTCACCACCTGCACCTTCATTCGGTGCTCGTTCTTTGACGTGACGTTCGCGTCCTGCACGTTCACGGGCAGCGTTCACGGGCAGCGTGTTCGGCGGATGCATCTTCGATCTCATGAAGATGGTCGGCGGGGATTAGTCCTTCGTGGGTCTGCCCCGAGCGGGCCCGGGGAGGATTGCGGACCCGGGGAGAATCTCAGTCCCGCAGCGGATCATGGGCAAAGGCCCGCATCCCCTCGGCGAAGTCGACCCGCGGCCNGTAGCCGAGAAGATCGCCTGCTCGGGCCGAGGAGGCTGCGATATGGCGGACGTCGCCGACCCGGGAGGNGCCGGTCACGACGGGCCTCGGACCGCCGAAGGCACGAGCCAGCGCGTCCGCCATGTCCCCGACGGTGTGGGGATCACCGGAGCCGATGTTGAGGGGAACCAGCCGGCCAGGTGCCTGCGGCTGGCCGGACGCCAGCAGGTTAGCCCGCGCGACGTCGTGGACGTGCACGAAATCCCTCAGCTGCCGGCCGTCCTCGAAGACCCGCGGGGCCCGCCCGTGTTCCAGCGCACTGCGGAAGATCGACGCGACGCCGGCGTAGGGGGTGTCCCGGGGCATCCGCGGACCGTAGACGTTGTGGTAGCGCAGTGCCACGGCGGTTCCGCCGGTTTCCGCCGCCCACGCCGCCGCGAGATGCTCCTGGGCGACCTTGGTCGCCGCGTACGCGTTGCGGGGATCCAGGGGGGCGTCCTCGTGGACCACGATGGGCGCGAGCGGCCGGTGGCACCGTGGGCACGGCGGCTCGAAACGGCCCGCGTCCAGCTCGGCGGCCTGCCGTGGTCCGGGGCGCACTGGTCCGTCCGTCGGGCAGCGGTAACCACCCTCGCCGTAGACCACCATGGAGCTCGCCAGGACCAGTCGCCCCACCCCGGCGCGGGCCATCGCCGCGAGCAGGACCGCGGTGCCGAGATCGTTGTTCGTGGCATACGCCGGAAGGTCGTCCAGATCAACCCCCAGACCCACCATGGCGGCCTGGTGGCATACGACATCGATCCCGCTCAGTGCCTCGGCGACCTGGTCCCGATCGGTCACGTCCCCAACGATCATCTCGGCGGCGTTGTTGACCTGGGGCTTCGTCCGGTGCACCGCCGGAAGCAGGGCGTCGAGGATCCTGACCTCGTCGCCCGCCGCGACCAGCGCGTCAACAACGTGAGAACCGATGAAGCCGGCGCCACCGGTGACGAGAACCCGCATGACGCTGACGCNAACGGTGCCGGGACGCGCCGGATCTTACGAACCACGGAACGTCTCCAGCCCGGCCCGGCCCGTGCCGTCGCAACCCCGGGCGGCGTCCGGACGTCAGGACGTGGGGAGCGCGACGACGAAGCGGCAGCCCTCCCGATGGTTGTGCACGGTGACGTCGCCCCCGTGCGCCTCGACGATGCCACGGACGATCGCGAGGCCGATCCCCGACCGCATCCGTGGCTGGTGCGGATGGTCGTCACCACCGGGGGTCCGGGCCGACTCGCCCCGGAATCCGAGGTCGAACACGCGGGGCAGCTCCTCCTGCGGGATGCCGCCGCACCGGTCCGCCACGGCGAAGACCGCCCGGTCGGCGTCCGCGGTAGCGGTGATCTCCACCGTTCCGTCGTCGGGGGTGTGCCTGATGGCGTTGACGAGGAGATTGGTCAGCACGCGCCCCACCTCGGCCGCGTCGGCGTCAACGTACCCGGCGTGGTCGGCCCGCCCGTTGACGACGACTCCCTTGGCCCGCGCGATCGGGTCCACCGCGGCGATCGCGTCCGAGACGACGTCGGCGACGCGCACCTTCTCCAGGCTCAGCCGCAGCGCACCGGCCTGCAGCCGGGCCAGTTCGAACAGGTCGTCGACCATGCCGGTCAGCCGCTCGGCGTCGGCGAGCATCAGCCGGTGGTAGCGGGCCGTCGTCTCGGCGTCCGTGACCAGGCCGTCCTGCAGGGCCTCGGCCGTCGCCCGGATTCCCGCGAGCGGGGTTCTCAGGTCATGACTGATCCAGGCCACCAGCTCGCGGCGACTTGCCTCCAGTGCCCGTTCCCGTTCCCGCGCCTCGACGAGGCGGACATGGGTCGCGTCCAGGGTCGTCGCCAGCGCGCCGAGCTCGGCGGTCGGAACACGGTCGGCGCCGTGATAGCCCGGCTCGCCCAGGGCCGCCGTCGCCCGGGTCAGCGTCCCGATCGCCGCCACGACCGGGCCACCCAGGCGCACCGCGGATGCCGACGCCACCACCGCCGACACGACCACCACGATGAGCACGACCCGCAAGTCATGATCGGAGAGGAACATTGCCTGTGCCGTGCCGGCGACCCCCACCGTCACCGCGACGACCGGTATCACGCTCAATGACGCTGCTGTCGCCCACAATGGCCGCCTCCGGAGCGCCCGCAGCAACGGCAGGCCGGTGAGCGCGGCCGCCGTCGAACAGCCGAGCGCGATCCCCATGNCCTCCAGGTCGGCGTTCATCGGGGCCTCGCTCTCGCTCGCAGCCCGCCCGTGGGGTCGTCGTCCCGCCGCACCGCCTCGGGTCTCATCCTCGGTGTCGTCCCTCGTCCGGTGCCGCCACCTGTCCGGTGGGGGTGCTGTCGGGGCGCGGGGTGCTGTCGGGGCGCGGGGTGCCGGGATCGTAGCGGTACCCGACCCCCCACACCGTGACAAGCATCCGGGGCGCGGTCGGATCATCCTCGATCTTCTCCCGCAGTCGACGGATGTGCACGGTGACCGTCGAGGGGTCGCCATAGCTCCATCCCCACACGTGTTCGAGCAGCTCGCCCCGGGTGAAGGCCCGGCCGGGCCGGCGCNGCAGGAAGGCCAGCAGATCGAACTCGCGCACCGTCAGCCCGAGCGGAACCCCGTGCCGGGTGGCGGTCCGCGCGGCCGCGTCGACGACGAGGGTGCCGGCCCGCAGGACGCCGGCTTCCGCGCCCGGCNCCGTCTCGTTCGCCCGCCGCAGCACCGACTGCACGCGCAGGGTCAGCTCCCGCGGCGAGAACGGCTTGGTCACGTAGTCGTCGGCGCCGATCTCCAGACCGGTGATGCGATCCGACTCGTCGGCACGTGCGGTCAGCATGATCACTGGTACCGGTCGGTGCGCCCGGAGCCGGCGGAACACCTCGATGCCATCGAGACCGGGCAGCATCAGGTCGAGGACGACGAGGTCCGGTGGGGTTGTCTCGGCCACCCGCAGGGCCGTGGGTCCGTCCGCGGCGCGGTCGACGTCGAAGCCGGCGTTGCGCAGGTAGCGGTCAACCACCTCGGAGACGAGGGCGTCGTCGTCAACGACGAGCACACGGGCCACCCAGCCACGATAGGTAAGGCGACGGCCGTCCCGGCCATGATCGGTTCGGATGTCTCCGCTTCGTAATGCTCCGCTTCGTCGTGCTCGTCGTGCTCGTCGTCGTGTCCGTGCCGAGCCGCCGGACGGGACCCGGGCATTCCTTGTTTCGTAAGGGTTGATCACGCGCGGACGGCACTACAGTCCCGATCATGTTCACGCAACGTAGTGGGATCGGGGCCTCCGTCGACGTCGTCCTGCCCTGCCTGGACGAGGCCGGGGCGTTACCTTGGGTGTTGGACCGGATGCCCGTCGACTATCGGCCGATCGTCGCGGACAACGGATCGCGCGACGGCTCCCGCCAGGTGGCGCTGGAACGCGGGGCGGTCGTCGTTGACGTGCCCGAGCGCGGCTACGGCGCCGCCGNGCACGCCGGGCTGCTCGCTGCGGACGCCGACGTGGTCGGCGTGTGCGACGCGGACGCATCCCTCGACCCCGCCGAGCTTCCCGGTCTCGTCACGCAGTTGCTGGCCGGCCGGGCCGATCTGGTTCTCGGTCGCCGTCGCCCGACCTCGATGCGGGCCTGGCCGCCGCACGCCCGACTCGGGAACGCGGTGGTCGCCGGGCGGCTGCGCCGGCACGGCGTTCCCGTCCATGATCTGGGCCCGATGCGGGTGGCCCGCCGGGAGGACCTGCTCCGACTGCCCGTCGCCGACCGCCGGTTCGGCTATCCGCTGGAACTGCTGCTGCGGGCGGCCCAGGCCGGTTGGCGGATAGTCGAGACCGACGTGGCCTACACCCCTCGGGTCGGGCGCTCCAAGGTGACCGGGACACCGCTCGGCGCCGCCCGGACGGCCCGGGACATGTCCGCCCTGTTGGCGAGCCTCCGGTGAGGCTGCTCGTGATGGCGAAGGAGCCGGTACCTGGGCGGGTCAAGACCCGCCTCACGCCGCCCCTGCGCCCGGACCAGGCGGCGGCCGTCGCGGCGGCCGCGCTCGCGGACACGCTGGCCGCGGTTGAGGAGCTGACTCGCCTGCCCGGGTTCGACGCACTGCGCCCGGTCCTCGTCCTCGACGGCGCGGTCGGCCCATGGCTGGAGACCTCGTTCGCACGAATCCCGGCCGGACGAACCCCGGGCGGACGAACCCCGGGCGGACGAATCGCGATCGAAGTGATGCCGCAGGTGTCGGGGCCGTTCGACGTCCGGCTCGCCGCCGCCTTCGACGCCGGCACCGAGCCGACCCTGCTCATCGGGATGGACACTCCCCAGGTGACCGCAGCCCTGCTCGCCTCCGCCTGCCACGCGCTGCACGCGACCGACGCGGTGTTCGGTCCCGCCGCGGACGGGGGATGGTGGGCACTCGGCCTGACCNCCCCCGACGGCGATCTTCTCCGTGGCGTGCCGACCTCGCGCCCGGACACCGGCGCACGGCAGCGGGCCCGCCTGTCCGAAGCCGGCCTGACGGTCACAACCCTGCCGACGGTGCGTGACGTCGACACCATGGCCGACGCCGACGCGGTCGCCCGGCTCGCGCCCGGTGGACGCTTCGCCGCGGCGCTGCGCGCCACGCACGGGGATCGCATCGCCGCCGGCCGGGCCACCGCGTGTTGACCGGCGTCCCCGACGGCCGGTGGGGACCGACGACCGTCTACGAGGCGGGACTGCGCTCCGCCGGTGGACAGCTGTGGATGCGCCGTCCCGACGGGCGACGCGACCCGCTGCCGGTGAACCGCTGGCGTGGCACCCTGTCCCCGGCGGCGTCGACCCCGCCCACCTGGTCCACCTGGTCCACCGGGGCGCTGTCCCCCGGGGATCTGTCGTTGTTGCGTCACTGCGGCGGCCCGACCCTCGACGTCGGCTGCGGGCCCGGCCGGCTCGCGGCCGCGCTCGCGGCCCGCGGGGTGCCGGCCCTCGGCATCGACGTCGCGCCGTTCGCGGTGCACCTTACCCGGCGGGCCGGTGTGCCGGCACTACGGCGGGACGTGTTCGGCCGGGTGCCTGCCGAGGGACGATGGGTCGCGCTGCTGCTTGCCGACGGAAACATCGGCATCGGCGGCGACCCGACCCGGTTGTTGCGCCGGGCCGGGGAACTCCTCGCCCCCTCCGGCCGGGTGCTCGTCGAACTCGAACCGCCGGGCACCCAGACCGGTCCGATGCGGGTCCGGCTGGAGGACGCGACCGGCCGGGTGTCGCGGCCCTTCTCCTGGTGCCTGGTGGACGGGGACGATCTGACCGGCATCGCGCCGGACGCCGGACTGCTGATCACCCGGACCTGGTGCGACGCCGGTCGGCACTTCGCCGCGCTGCGCCGGCGTCTCCCGACTGGATGATTCCCCGCCGGGCGCGGACCGCCCGACTCACCATGAGGGCCGCCGCGCCGGCCCAGACCACTGCGAGAACGAGCGCGAGGTTGCGTCCGTACGGCAGCGGGTTCACCGTCGGGTTCCCAGGGTCCCCGCCGTAGCCACGCCACAGCGGTAGCGACGACAGGGCGACCGCCGCATTCACCAGCAGTGCGCCCTGTGCGACGGACCGGTAGGGCGGTGGGACCAACCGGGTGAGCAGGAAGCCGACGAGCATCGTCGCGGGCACGAGCAACGCGTCATGGACCAGGACCCCGCCGATCAGCCAGACCACGGTGTTCGGCGGCCGGGTGGCCTGCTGGTGGGTGAGCACGCCGTCGACCCCGTAACCGATCGCGGCCAGCCCGGCCGCCACCGCGACACCGCGCAGCACGACGGCGTTCATACCATCACCACCCGATGTACCCATTTCGTCTGGAGGACCCCGGGCCGGTTCGGCGCGATGAGCCGGGCCGGATAACCGTGATCGAGGTCGAGGTCGGCGCCGTTCACTCCGGTCGCGAGCAGGGTCAACGAGTCCCGGGCGTGCGAGGGGTTGACGTCGCTTGCCCGGTAGCCCCCGCGGGCCTCGAGGGACTCGACCCGGACCGTCGCGTCGGCGGGGATCATGGCGGCGTCCAGTAGATTCCGCAGCCGCGGCCCGTGCCAGGTGGCGTCCGCGGCCCATCCCTCGACGCAGGTGATCGGCAGCTTCGAGCTGTACCGACGCAGCGCGTGCAGCTCCTCGATGGTGTACACCACCCGGCGCGGACCGACCACCTCCAGCCGGTACCCGGGGTCACGGGCGAGGGAGGTGACCCGCGCGGCTCGCGCCGTGCGGTTCACCGGGAGCCCCTGCGGGCCGATGTCGGGCCGCCGCGGCGCGAGCAGGTCCAGCCGGGCCAGGCCCGGAACCGACTGACCGGCGGTCGTCGCCACGATCACCCCGGCGGCGGTCCCCGTCGCGAGGCCGAGGCCGCGCCGCGTCAGACCGCCCGTCCCCGGGGCGGCGCCGGCCATGGTGGTGGTGGCCATGGTGGCGGCGGCCAGGTGCGCGCGCTCATGGCGNCGACGGCCCACATTCGCCCGGATGACGGTGAGCTTCGCGACGATGTGGAGGACCAGCGCGCCGATCGTGATCCAGGCGACCCAGTAATGGGTCACGGTGAAGAAGAAGTGGAACCGGTACCACTGCGCGATGTTCGCGATGCCCGTGCTGAGCTGGAAGATCGCCCCTGCGATCAACGGCACGATCGTCATCCGCTNCACCGCATGGGCGACGGAACGGATCGGGGGCCATTCCCACAACAGCGGATACACCGTCCACAGCTTCGCCAGCAGCAGTGGGACGCTCGCGAGTCCGGTGGTCACGTGCAGGCCCTGGGTCACCCGGTACAGCCAGGCGGGTCGGGAAGGCCATTCCAGCCAGGACGGCGGATGCTGCATGAAATGCGATACCAGCCCGGTCAGAAAGCATGTTCCGAAGGCGATCCCGAGCCAGACTCCGAGGAGAGCCGCCATCCGTGGATCGTGCAGCCGACTGGGGAATGCGTTTTCGCGCAGGGGGCCGCGCCGCAGGACCGGGGGTGGTTCCGGCAGCTTTTCGGTCAGNAGACGAGGTAACCGGCGGGGCAACCAGCGGGGCAACTGTCGCACGAATGCACGGTAGGTCGCCGGGACCACTCGCGACCGAGGACCGGCATTACGGAACGAGGAAGGCCCGGCGCGGTGTTCCCGCGCCGGCGCTGCGCCTGCCAGTCTCGGGACCATGCCCAGAACCCGCACCGCGCCACGCCTCAGGCCCGCCCTGGCCCTGGTCGGGGCGGGTGTCGGGCTCGCGGGTCTGCTCGCGACGCAGTGCGCCGTCCTTGCGGCGCCGGGATACCTGCCTGGCCGGGCAGGGGNGCTCTACCCCGTCATGCTCTGGTGGGCGCTCGGTGTCGCCACGGCCGCGCTGCTGGTCCACGCGGCCCCGCGCCGGTTGGCCGTCGCCATGCTGCTCGGCGGAATCGTCGCCATCCACGCCGTAGCGGCCACCACCGGCCCGCAGCTCTCCGACGACCTGTACCGCTACGCCTGGGACGGTCGGGTCCAGGCCGCCGGGATCGACCCCTACCGGTACGGCCCGCTCGCTCCGGAACTGGCCCGGCTGCGCGATCGCTGGCTGTTCCCGGATCCGGCCGGATGCGCGGCGATCGGGCGCGGCCCGCACTGCATCCGGCTGAACTACCCGCGCGCCCACACCATCTACCCGCCGGTGGCGCAGGCGTACTTCACCGCCGTTCATGTCCTGCCGGGGCCGCCACGCGAACACAAACTCCAGCTCTACGCCTCGCTGATGTCCCTGGCGCTGGTCGGGCTGATGATGCGGATGCTGGTGGCGCGAGGCCGCGATCCGCGCCACGCGGCCTTCTATGCGTTCTCGCCGCTCGCCGGCCTGGAGATCGGTTCCGATGCGCACGTCGACGTCCTCGGGGCCGTGCTGGCGCTCAGCGCTCTGGCGGTCCTCACCGCCCGGTCCCGCCCGCTGCGGACGGGGGTCGCCGGGGCGCTGCTCGGCGGCGCGGTAGCGGTGAAGCTGTACCCGGCGTTGCTGCTGCCCGCGGCGGCCCGGCGCCGGCCCGTCACGCTCGTCGGAGCCGCCGCCGGGGTGGTCGTGCTGTCCTACCTGCCGCACATCCTCGCCGTCGGCACACAGGCGCTGGGCTTCCTCCCGCAGTACCTCGACGTCGAGGGCTACGGGGAGGGCAGCCGCTTTCTCCTGCTCGCCGGGCTGCTGCACCTGGACGGATCCGCAGCGAAGGCGGCAGCGGCCACCCTGCTGGCGGCGGTCACGGTCGCCGTGCTGCGGACCGATCCACAGCGGGTTCCCGTCGAACGGGCCGCGCTGTGGCTGGTCGGTGCCGCGTTCCTTGTCGCGACCCCGGTCCAGCCCTGGTACGGGGTGCTGCTGGCGGCGCTCGCCGTCATCGCCGGGCGGCTGGAATGGCTCGCCGTCGCCGCGGCCGCGCACCCCGTCTACGTCTCGCTGTTCACGGATCTGCCCGGTGACGCGTGGACTTTGCGGGTGTATTCCTACGCCGTCGGTGGTGGCGTCGTGCTCGCCGCGACCGGTCTGCGCCGGTGGACCGGCCGACGGCTGGCGGTCGACGAGCGCGCTGCCGCACCCGCGGCCCGATCCGTCGTCGAACCCCGGCCCGAGTCGTCACCGGGCGCAGGGACTGAAGGGCAGGTGAGGGTGTAATGGCGGGCTCGTTGACGAGGCCGGCGAGTACGAGGCCCTGCTCAGAGCTTGGTCGGCGCGGGNGTGGGNCGCTTGGGNTCCCGCCACGCCACGATCAGGGACTGGATTGAGAAGGCCCTTCCCTGAAGACGACGAGCCCTCGGCCCCCGCGCCGTTTACTCTTGGAGTTCGGCGGCTCTGCGCAGGAGTTGCTGGGCGACGTCCCGATGCTCCGCGCCACTGTCCTCGGCGATGACCGCGACCGCCAAGGCCGCGAAGCGCAGCATGCCGACCCGGGGTCCGGGCGGATCCGGTATCTGTCGGACACACACCGCTGATCAACTTACGCTGCATCGCTTTCGGGCAGGCTTGCAGCTCTGCCGAAGGCTTCCTTGATCTCGGCCTCCACCTCCCCGTGGATATCGGAAGCGTTGGTTTCGGTCTCGGGGTAGCAGCGGCGTCTGAAGTCCGCCCAGACCTCGAGATTGTCGGTCGTCACTTTGAAGGACATCCTGCTTTCGTCGCCGCCGACATCCTTGGCCCGCTGGCTCGAGATTGCGAGATTGTCGGTTTTATTGCCAATTGTAAACATTTGCACGATCCAGCCAGGGTCGTACTCGTGGAAGGTGCCGTAGATATCGACCTTCGAGTCCCCGATGAAACGGAGGCGCCAACGTCCACCAGGTCTGGGGTCCCAGAACATGATCCTGACCTGCGTCTCAGGCGGCGCAATCCATTGCACGTACAGCTCAGGATCCGTTCGGATACGGTGCAGCTGCCTTAGGGGGAACGGGAATTCTCGGACAACTACGAATTCTCCCGGGGCCGGGTTAGCTGTCCTTATGATCTCTCCGGTGATATCGTTGTTCTTGGATCTGAGGCGAGAGTTGTAAAATTCCTCGATCCACTGGGCCGCTGGGCCGAGCGCATCCTCTTCGAGACGTACCGGGCTGCGGTGGCCACCTCCAGGGCGGCGGATCAAGCCGGCTTCCTGAAGCACCTTGAGGTGCCTGGAGACCGCCTGGAGGCTTATCCCATACGGCTTGGCGAGCTCACCGACTGTGGCGTCATTTTCGACAAGTCGCTCGACCATGTTACGACGGGTCGCGTCTGCAAGAGCCGCGAAAATTTTGGAATATTCAGTCATAATCGTACCCAATCAACAACATTATCAAAATTTCTCAATCAAGATCAATCGGGCGTCTCNGCCTGCGAATAATACATATTCAGATGTAACTGGCCAGAGGTGCCGCTTGATTGACAGTGACGGATGGTTGCGCGGCGGCGGTGAGGGCTGGGCTGTTTTCGGGCAGCGACGGGCGGCCCGTGGTGAGACGAGCGAGGGCGTCGAGCGCGCCGAGGCCGTTCTTGCGGGCTGTCGAAGATAGCTGTGCAGAGCACAGAAGTGGCGGATCCCAGCGAGCGAGCGCAGACGGCCAGAGATCTTCTGTCTCAGTTTTGACCATGCGAATTATCCGGGCGGCCTCAAGAGGTCGGTGCATCGACAGCTATAGATGTTAGCATATCATCGAGGCAACTGGCGGTGGTTTGTTGTGATGGGCAGTTCGTGATCTGTGATCTACGGGGGTAGGTAGAGGCAGAGCTGGTGTCCGGCGGCGAGCGTGTCGATCAGTTCGCGGGGTGTGGGGCATCGGGGCGGTGTGCCAGGACGGACCGGGTGCGGGCTGTCGCCGGCTGGGCTGGGTGCGGGCGGCTTGGCGGGGGTGTCGTGCCAGCACAGGCTGAACGCGCAGTTCACCAGGGTCCAGTGGCGGGCGATCGCGGTGGCGGAGCGGACCTGGAAGTCGGCCCAGCCCAGTTCGTGTTTGACCTGCTTGTAGTCCGGTTCGACCCAGCCGCGGGCGGCCCGCGGTGAGACGAGCCGCCCTACGACGAGTCCTCGGCCCCCGCGCCGTTTACTCTTGGAGTTCGGCGGCTCTGCGCAGGAGTTGCTGGGGGGTGCGTCTTTTTGAGAGGTTGGTGATTCCGGGTCATTCCGGTCGTGCAGGGTGGAGTCCGAGGTCGGGGATGCTGGCGGGGTCGTAGCGGGCGAGGTGGTGCTCGGTGAGGTAGCGCTGCTTGTAGTAGGTCAGGTAGGTGTTGAGGTCGCCGTTGATGACGACGGCGCGGAGCTTGAGGATGTCCTCGGCGCCGTCGGGGGACCAGCGGGCGCCGGTCAGGCCGAACCGGTCTTCGATGATGTGGCGGCAGGCGCCCTCGATGAGGCCGGTGGCGATCGGCCAGCCGTTGGCGAGGGCTTGGTCGTAGCGCATGTGCTGGTGGTTGTCGGTCAGGTAGGTCACGGCCCGGTCGACGTCGGCGAGGTCCTGGTCGCGGGTGCGCGGGTTGTTCCGCCNCTTCGCGGCGAGCGAGGCGAGGGTGGCGGCGACCGGCTTGGCGCGGCCGTGCAGGAGGCGCAGTAGTTGCCCGTCGCCCCAGTCGCTGACCTCGGTGGGGGTCTTCCCGCGGTTGAGCTGGACGGGCGGCCTTGCGGACGTATTCGGCGGCGTGGATGTAGTCGATGATGACCGGGACGGTCAGGCCGCGGGTGCGCGCGTGCTCGCCGATGGCGGTGATCTGCTGCCTGTTGCCGTCGACGAGGAAGATCCGCTGGTGCAGGTGCAGGGGGTCGCGCCAGTCGGCCTCGTCGAACGCCCGGCCGATCACGGCGGGGATGTCGTCGGTGATCGACGCGGAGACCCACGTGTCGCGCGCGGTGGGTCCGGGGCGTTCAGCGCGGCGGGCGGGTGGGGCGGCGATGTCCTCGGGTTGGCGGACGGCGGGAGTGAAGGTCGTGACGGCGACGATCTCGGCCATCTTCTTGATCCCGGGATGGGTGGCGTCGCTCCTGGCGGTGGTGCGGTGCTCGGGGCGCAGCGCGATGCCCTTGCCGTCGGCCTGCGTCATCAGCACGTCGCCGGCGGCGAGGTCGCCCGCGGTGGCGGCACGCAGGTCGTAGAAGTCGCTGACCCAGCGGGCCAGGTCGTGGGCGAGCTGGGCGAGTTGGGCGCGCCCGATGGTGACCCCGGTCCTCGCGGTGATGACCTGCTGGGCCTGCCCGTAGCCGCTGGTCCCGAGGTGGAAGGCCGCCAGGGCGCGGATCCCCAGCGAGTAGGCGTCGTCGGCGAGCGCCCAGCGGGCGTCGGCCGGGTAGAGGTTCGCCTCGCGCCGGTTGCGGTAGGCGAGCCGGGACGCCCGGACCGGGCCGAAGACGCTGATCACGCCCCGGTCGTGGCTCTTCTCGACGCCGCCGTGGCGGATCCCGGCCGCGGACACCAGGTGGCTGACGCGCTGTTCGCGGGCGGCGTCGAGGGCGAACGTGGTCTCCAGCAGCGTGCGCAGCAGTTCGCGGCCGTCCGTCTCGAGCGTCTTCTCCCGGTCGCCGTGATCCAGGGCGGCGGCGCCGTCGACCGCCCAGCCGATCAGCGAGGAGCACCGCTCGATCGGACCCGCGAGCAGAGCGGCGGTCTCGGGGTCCAGCGGGACCCTGCCGCCGTCCTCACCGACGCGCTCCACCGTCACCGCAACCGCCACCGCAGGGCCTCCGTGACCTGTCTGGGACAAGGGCACCAACGTCGCCCATGATCCCGCGAACTGGACGGCAGTCGACGANCCCGGCGACGAAGNCCCNCCCCGCCGGTGCTTCCCTCGGTCGGTCAACCAGCCGCTGACCAGCGACGATCACACCTGGTAGTGCCTGAAACATCCGTAAAGGTCCGGACTCGCCGANGGCAGGATGTCTTGACTCCAATCAGACACAAATGACGCTTTCAGAAAAGACGCACCCGTTGCTGGGCGACGTCCCGATGCTCCGCGCCACTGTCCTCGGCGATGACCGCGACCGCCAAGGCCGCGAAGCGCAGCATGCCGACCCGGGGTCCGGGCGGATCCGGTATCTGTCGGACACACACCGCTGATCAACTTACGCTATAGGGCTTTTTCGGGCAGGCTTGCAGCTCTGCCGAAGACGGTCTCCAGCGCGGTCTCCAGCGCGGTCTCCAGCGCGGTCAGCGCCTCCTTTTCCCGGACAGCTATTAATTTCTCCGGGTTAGCTACCCCTGTGAGATTTCCGGCGATATCGTCGTCCTTGAATCTGAGGCGAGAGCTGTAAAATTCCTGGATCCATCGGGCCGCTGGGCCGAGCGCATCCTCTTCGAGACGCACCGGGCTGCGGTGGCAACCTCCAGGACGGCGGATCAAGCCGGCTTCCTGAAGCACCTTGAGGTGCCTGGAGACCGCCTGGAGACTTATCTCATACGGCTCGGCAAGCTCACCTACTGTGGCGTCATTTTTNACAAGTCGCTCGACCATGTTGCGACGGGTCGCGTCTGCAAGGGCCGCGAAAATTCTAGAAAATTCATCCATCTATCGCTCATCCTATCGCTTATCCAATTAATAATATTATCCGAATTTCTCAATCAAGATAAATTATCGATGAAGTCCCGGCCCGCGATAATACATAATTCGGATTATCCGGGCGGTCTCAAGGAGTCGATGCGTCAGCATCTATATGTTAGTGGCAGATCATTGAGGGCGGAATCAAGTGGTCATGGCGACGTATAAGAGCGTGTCTCGTGTGGGTGCGCGGGGTGCATCTCTGATCATGGATGTAATGGAGAACAGCCTCGCGGTGCGACTGGTCCCGGACGATCTATGGGAGCTGGTGGAAGCATTGCTGCCCTCGGTTCGAGACGCGTCGGCAGGGCGGTGGGACCGCACCGATCGGTTGGGACCGCCCCGCTCTGAACGCGTTCGATCTCACGTTCGACGGCCACCGGGCCCCGGCGCGCCGTCACCTCACCTCATTTTCGGGGTCAGCGCCCACGGGCTTTGATGCCTCGATGGCCTCGATGACCCGCGGGCGCAATTCGGCGGGGGGGATGACGGCGTCGACGGAGCCGACCTCGACCGCGCGTTGGATAGTGTGCCGGCGGTCGAACTCCGTGGCTATCTCGCGATGCTTCTCCGCGTGGACCGAGACGCGGAGCTCGTCGAGCTCCGCGGTTAGCGCGGTGTGGTCGGCGCCGGTGGCAGCCGCGACGCGGGCCTCCAGGCCGCGCACCCGCGGGTCGGCCGCGGTGCGGGCGTCGACTTCGCGGGCGAATACCACCGCGGCGGCGGGAGCGCCGCCGAGAACCGAGGCGAACGAGCCCTCCAGCGCCAGCACGGTCATGTTCGGGTTCAGCGCCTTCGAGAACACCACGAACGCGCCACCGTGGTACCGCGAGATCACGCAGAATACAATGGGCCCGCGGAAGTTCACGATCGCGCGGCCGATCTCGGCGCCGTACTCCAGCTGCAGCTTGCGCATCGACTCCGGCGAGCCGTCGAAGCCCGACAGGTTCGCCAGCACCACCAGCGGCCGGTTCCCGCTTGCCGCGTTGATCGCCCGTGCGACCTTCTTCGAGGACTGCGGGAACAGCGTGCCCGGAGTATAGATTTCCGGGCCGTCGGTGGGCGGGAAACCGTGCCGCGGCACAGCGCGCGACTCGATGCCGATCAGGCATACCGGTATGCCGCCGAGGTGTACGTCCCACACCACCGCGGTCTCCGCGCTCTCCATGTGCTTCCAGCGTTCCNGCACCGGGTGGTCCTGGTCGGACAGCGCCTCCATCACAGGGCGGATGCCGAAGGGCTTCTTGCGGTCCGGGTTGGCCTCGGCGGAGAAGATCTCACCGACGGAGGTGAAGTCGCTGCCAGCCACCGAGTGAGGGTAGTCGGAGATGTCGCGGTCGACGGGGTCGTTCGTCTCCGCTCGCCGCGGACCATCCTCGCCGGGGGCGACATACGTGTGGTTGTAGTATGCCATCAGCATGTCCACGGCGGCGGTCAGGTTCGGCGCCCAATACTGCCCCTGCCCGTTCGGGCCCATCACTCGGTCGTAGCCGCCAATGCCGAAGTTGTCCTCGGCCGACACGCCGCCGGAGACATCCACTGCCTGCTTGCCGGTGAGCACCATCGTCGAGTCCGGGATCATCACCAGGATGCCCTTGGTGTGCATGAGCATCGTCGCCTCGGCGTTCCAGTACGGCTGCGCACCGACGGTGATGCCCGTGACCACGATGTTGATCTCGCCGCCGGCCTGGGTGAACTCGACGATCTGCTTGAGTGCCGCGCCCACCCAGTCCATGTTCTCCGTGCCCGATTCCATGGAGATCCGGGCACCGGAGGACAGCGCGTACCATTCCAGCGGCAACCGCCTCCGCTCGGCCAGGTTCAGTGCGGCGATCACGCGGCGGCACTCCGGCTCTGACAGTGCGCCGAGCGACTTCGTCGGGTCGCTGAGCAGTACGACCCTGGTGACACCCTGCGGGTGCAGCCTGGTCGGGGTGGTGGCCACACCCACGACGATCGCCGCGGTGTTGTGCCCCTTCGGCCGGTCGACCGGCACCAGCGCGCAGTTGTCGTCGAGGTCGTACTCGACGAAGTCGCCGAGCAGGTCGGTCAGTTCATACGGGTGCATCATCTTGCGGTTGCTCGCGCGTAGCACCTTGAGCCGGTAATCGTCGATCGGCTCGACCGGCTCGACCGAAGGCTCGCCAACGGTCAGCTCGGCGCCCGTGGTCTTGAAGGAGACACACACGGCGATCTCAGACAGCTCGCCGGTCTGCGGGCTGCGCTGCTGGGCGATGAACAGGATCTCCTCTAGCTCGGCGTCCGCGGTCATCAGCAGCACACGCTCAGCGATCATCTCCAGCTCGGTGCGGGTGATGTCGCTCGGCGGCCAGACGTAGACCACGATCCGGTTGGTGTTGAAACGCTTGTCCGACGGTCGCCGCGACCGCGCGCGGCGGATCGAGTCGACGCAGGCGGCCACGGCGTCCTCGGCCGCTGGCAACGCGACCAGCTGGCCATCATGATCGTGCTCCCTAAACAGGTCGCGTACCTGGATGAACGCGACAAAGCGGTTATCCGACGGATTCTCCCGCGCCACGCACTGGTAGAGGTACACATCCTCGTCTGACGACGGCAACCGGGTGAGGTCGAATTTGCTCAGCCGCTCCAGCTGCATCCGCTGCGCGATGCACGGGTGCAGGCCGCGGATCAGCCGTTCCTCGGCCATCCCGGCGTCCGACGGCCGGAACGTGAAGTGGTGGGTCATCGTGCGGCTGCCTCCGGGGTGATGGTGATGGTGAGCCGACGCACCTGGGGCGGCAGCGGGTGCGCGCTGGCGGCCTCGCCCAGCGCGGCCGCCATCACGTCGGAGTCCGCCGGCTGGTTCTCCCAGGACAGGTAGATGTCAGCATCGACGGAGCGCTCGCCGCCTGCCAGCTCCGCAAGCCCACCCAGCGCCGCGTCCAGCGCGTCGAAGCCAACTGCGCAGGAGACGAGCCTGGAGCCCGCGCGCTCGGCCACCCAGAACCGGTAGCCGGCGTACTCGGTGGCGCGGATGTGGGTGAGGTCCTTGTTGCCGTAGTACCGGCGGGTCAGCACTTCCAGTATGACCGTGTTATCCCGGTCGCCGCGCAGCAGCCGCTGGCCCAGCAGCGGCACCAGCGGCTCGGTGCTGCGCACCATCTCGGCGATGCGCTCGGTGCGATCCGGCGCGTCCGGGTAGGCGTCCAGGTGGAGCAGGTGCTCGAAGATACGGATGCGCTCCTGGGCACGGCGCAGCAACTGCTGATGCTGGAACCAGGCGAACATCACGTCGAGCGCGAGGTCGGCAACCACGGGGAAGTGGCCCTTCGTGGCGGCCACCAGCCGCTCCAGCGCCAGACGCACCGGTTTGTGCACGGACTTGTCCGGCGGCGGCTCCCACCGCCACGATTCCAGCAGCGCCGCAACTACCTTGGCGGCCACCTTGGCGGTGGCGGGCTGCCGGGCGAGGAAGATCCGGAACACCGCGGCCTCGAGCTCGGGGGAGCGTTTCAGGTCGGTGACGTCGTAATGCCCGAGCGCCTTGGCCAGTTTGGCCTGGAACGCCTCCGGTAGCCCGGCCCGCTCGACGTCGAGGCTGCGCAGGTAGGTGTGGAAGTGCTCGTGAGGGTTGCGCAGGTGGCCCTCATCGCCGACGTCCATGCGGGCAGGCCGGTTCCGGCTCAGCTCGGCCAGGTCGGCGAATATTTCGATGATCTCTAGCTCCTTGGCCAGCGGCTGGTGGCCCTCCTCGGTGGCCGCCCGACGCGCGGCGAGGTAGTCGTGGAGCACCTGGCGCTCATCGTGCAGGTCGAAGCCCAGCAGCAAAGCGCGCAGATCCTCCAGGCCGCGCGCGGTGCGCTCACGCGCCGGGACCTCCTCGGGCGCGGTCGGCAGGTCCAGCCCGGCCGCCGCGGCGGCCGGGCTGTCCTCGACCTCGGCGCCGGCGATCGGCTCCAGCCGCAGCAGCGGCGCACCCGCCTCTACCTGGCTGCCCACGGAGACGAAGTATTCCCTCNCCCGCGCCTTGAACGGCGCCTGCAGCACCGTCTCCATTTTCATGCTCTCCAGCACCAGGATTTGTGCGCCCGCCTCGATCTCGGCGCCAACCTCCAGCGGCGTGGCGATAACCATGGCAGGCATGGGCGAGCGGACGACGTCGCCCTCGTCGCGGCTGACCCGGTGGGTGACGCCGTCCACCTCGATCAGGTGGACGGGCCCGTGGATGTCGGCGAGTAGCCGGTACCGGGCACCGTTGACGACGATCTGCCCGGTGTGCCGATCGAAGCGGTCAATCTTGACGTCAGCGGTGCGGACGTCGGCGCCCGCTTCGAGGCTGACGTGGAACCGGCACGGGCCCCGCCGCGCCACGCGCGCCCGGTAGCCGACGTCGCGCAACTTGAGGTCCAGCGGCCGAGCGCTGTCGTGCTGCACCTGCGGGCGTCCGCCGAACGCCGTCAACAGCAGCCGCTGCCGCTCGACGTGCTCCTTCTCCTCGTACGCGTCGATGGCCGCTGCCACCAGGGCCACGGCGGAGTGCCGGTGCGAGACAAGCCCGTCCCCGACGCGGTCGATCCAGCCGGTGTCCGCGCTGGCGTCGATCAGCTCGGGCCGGTTGAGCAGGTCCAGCAGGAAGCTCTTGTTCGTGACACCACCCTTGATGATCACTTTGGTCTCCTGAATCGCCCGGCGCAGCCGGCCCAGCGCCCCGTCGCGATCGCGGCCGTAGGCGATGATCTTCACGATCATCGAGTCGAAGTCGGCCGGGATGGTGTCGCCCTCGCTGAAGCCAGTGTCGACGCGGATGCCGGGTCCGGCTGGCAGCTCCAGCCGCGTGATGTGGCCCGGGCACGGCATGAAGTCGCGGTCGGGGTCCTCCGCGTTGAGCCGGGCCTCGACGGCGTGTCCGCGCTCGACCGGCCGCACGCCCTGCAGCCGGCCGGCCGAGGCCACGTGTAGTTGGGCCTTGACCAGGTCGAACCCGGTTGTGGCCTCGGTGATCGGGTGCTCGACCTGCAGGCGGGNGTTGACCTCGAGAAACGTGACCTGCTTGTCGCCGGGATGGTAGAGGAACTCGACGGTCGCCGCGCCCCGGTAGCCGACCGCGACGATCAGCCGCTCGGCCGCGGCCTTGAGGTTGGCCGCCTGCTCCGGGCTGAGCACCGGCGAGGCCGACTCCTCGATTACCTTCTGGTTGCGCCGCTGCACCGAGCAGTCACGGACGCCGAGCGCCCACGCGGTGCCCTGGCCGTCGGCAATCACCTGGACCTCGACGTGCCGGGCCCCAGTAATTAGGCGCTCCAGGAACATGACATCGATGCCGAACGCCCGCGCGGCCTCTTGCCTGGTGCGCTCGAAGGCGTTGACAAGCTCGGACTCGTCCCTGATCACACGGATGCCCCGACCGCCGCCGCCCGCGGCCGCCTTGAGCATAAGCGGATAACCGATCTTGGCAGCCGCTGCCAGGGCGGCGTCCAGGCTCTCGACCGGACCGCGGCTCCACGGCGCGACCGGCACGCCGACCTCCTCGGCGATCCGCTTCGCGCCGATCTTGTCGCCGAGCTTACGCATGGCCTCGGAACTAGGCCCGATGAAGGTGACCCCGAGCCTCTCGCAAAGCTCTTCGAACGCCGGGTCCTCCGCGACGAAGCCCCAGCCGACCCACGCGGCGTCGGCCCCAGTCTCCACCAGCGCGCGCTCTAGGACCCTCAGATCGAGATAGGGACGCGCGGCGGCCGGGCCAAGACAGTAGGCCCTGTCGGCCTCGCGCACGAACGTCGCGGTGCGGTCGACGTCGGTGTACAGGGNGACGGTCTCGATCGCTGTCGCGGTCTCGGCGACTATCTCCCGAACGGCTCGGATGAGGCGCATCGCGGCCTCACCACGGTTGACGATGGCGACGCAGCGGAACACGGCTGAGTCCTTCCTGCTCAAGACACATCATTCGGCTGGCGGGTGGCCGGTTCGTCCTCGCGACTGGTGACTGACCGGAATGTGGGGATGGCGCCCGGCCGGTCGCGATGACCGCGCCGGGATCGGCGACTGCTTGATATCGGGCCTACGCCCAGCGCAAGGCGACTCCACCCCACGTCGCGCCGCCGCCGAAAGCCACGATAAGGAGCAGGGAGTCCCGCTGGAGCCGACTGGCCCGTACAGCGTCATCCAGTGTGAT
The DNA here is from genome assembly GCF_000732115.1 of Frankia sp. CeD. NCBI lineage: Bacteria > Bacillati > Actinomycetota > Actinomycetes > Frankiales > Frankiaceae > Frankia > Frankia sp. CeD. The sequence goes on along the minus strand of NZ_JPGU01000001.1, from coordinate 19,713 downwards.
CGGCACGGAAGCGGCACCGGTGTTGCCGTACTTGCCGACGGTGAGATGCAACATTCCCGAGGCGAGCCCCAGGTTCTCAGCCAGGTCGGCCAGCATCACGCCGTTCGCCTGATGAGACACGATGAGATCAACGTCGGGCAGCGTTATACCCACAGTCGTGCACAGTTCCGTCACGACTGCTGCCAACTTCTCGGTTGCCAGGCGACGAACCTCCCGGCCGTTCATCATGAAGTAGTGCTGATGTTTCTCGATGCTGAGATGGCTCGGAGGTATTCGACTGCCTCCGCCTGGGATCTGGATCAAGTCCTTGTTGCGCCCGTCCGAGTACAGGGTGCTCGCCAACAGGCCTTGTCCGTCAGGTACCTTGCCGAGGACGACCGCGCCAGCACCGTCTCCGAAAAGAGTCGAGGTGCGGTAGTCGGTGTAGTCAAGAATGCGCGAATAGGTGTCGGCGCCAATAACCAAGGCGGTGGAGTAATCCGGGTCCGCGGCAAGTAGGGAGTCGGCGCACTTCAGCGCGTAGATGAAGCCGGTGCAGACCGCTTGAATATCGAAGGCGAACGCTCGAGTGGCGCCGATGGATGCTTGAACGTGGCATGCGGTGGCGGGCATGGGCTGGTCGGGTGTGGATGTGGCAAGCACGATCAGATCGATGTCCCGGGCCTGCATGCCTGCCGCGGCGAGCGCCTGTCGTGCGGCGTGGGCAGCCAGATCCGAGGTGGCCTCGTGCGGTGCTGCCACACGGCGTTCGCGGATGCCGGTCTTCTCGAAGATCTTGCCACGGTCGAGACCGAGGCGATCTTCCATTTCTTCACTCGTCAAAATTTTTTCTGGGACGTATGACCCGGTTCCCAGAATGGCTGTGTTCACGATTAATCCTTTCAGGGGTCGAGGCTACAGCAGTTCGGCGATATACTCACTGAATTCTGCGATTGTGGGATGCTCCCGGATTGCGGCGAGCGAGATGGAGACCTTGAATATTTGCTGGATTCGTCCGCGGAATTCCACGGCGCGTAGGGAGTTCAGACCGAGTTCCGAAAAGGCGGCACTAGGGCTCAGTCGACGCGCTCGCAAGCTGAGGATCTCACGCAAGATTTCAATGATCATCTTTCTGATGATCTTGAGGCGTTCATCTCTGGTAGCCTGTGAAATCTCGGCGCTGATGTCGGCGTCCGTCCCAGTGTCCGGACGTTGCTCGGTCGGCTCTGTATGCGCTGACCGGGCCGAGTCGGTCGGGGGCGCCAGGTTCCTGAGTAGCTTGATCAGATAGGTGCGTCTGTCCCACGTCGTAGGCGGCACGTCCGCGATGGCTCCATCGCCGTGCCACCGCCGCCAATTCATGTCGAGCCCGGCGCAATGAAGCGCTGCGATGCTCGTTCGTAGGGCTGTGGCCTGATCGTGCCTGTTATCGGTAGTCGGTACAACCGTGGCCTCCGGCGCCCCGGCCGCCTGGAGGGTCAGAATAAGCGGGTGGATTGCCACCGGATGTGGAGAGATCTCCTGGAAAAGCTGGTGTCCGTCGTTGACGATGGCGGTCGTGGCATCCACCGCCCGAACCGGGCAGCGCATGTTCTCACCCCAGTAGGCAGCATCGAATGTGGGTGTCTGCCGCGGATCAGGCAGAACCGTGGTATAGAAACGGATCGTCGGCTGCCTAGGCCGTATATCGCTGAGCTCAGCGGTCAACGCGTCGGCGACTGGATGGATCAGGGGACAGTGCGAGGCGACATCGACATTGATCATATGCGCGGGAACGTCGCGGGATGTCCAGCTTTCGACCAGGCGTTCGACTTCGACTCGAGTACCGCCGATCACGGTGGACCGGGGTGCGGCGAAGAACGCGACAGCCACGTCGGGAAGATGGTCGATCTCTGCCTGGACCGTGGCCGCATCCAGTTCGACGACCGCCATCGCCGCAACGCGGGCTTCGGCGATGGGAACGCACAGCCGAGACCGACGGCAGATGACGCGGATGCCGTCTTCCACGGTCAACGCCTCCGCGATCACGGCGGNGGCGATTTCACCCATGGAGTGTCCTACTACGGCGGCGGGGTGGATGCCGTGGGATTGCAGGGTGCGCGCCAGAGCGACCTGTACCACGAAAATCAAGGGCTGTACCTGGTCGATTCGGGTCACCTCGTCACCGGCCCGCAGCACCTCCTCCGGCGAGAAACCCGACTCGGCGCGAATCAGGGGGTCGAGCGCCGCGATCGTGTCGGCAAACACGGGTTCGGTGGCGAACAGGTCTCGCCCCATACCGGGCCACTGCGAGCCGTGGCCGCTGAACACCCACACCGGTCCCGTTGCGTGCTCGGCGTGGACATAATCGTTGACCATGCCTTCAGGACGGGGGTGTGTCCCGTCGGCATATGCGCGTAGGCGGTTGACGAGATCGNCCNGGGAGCGAGCGACGACCGCCAGTCTCTCGGGGCCGTGCGAGCGGCGTACCGCGAGCGTGTGCGCGATATCTTTCAAGGGTGTCGTCGCGCCGGAGCGGATGAGCCAGTCGGCGAGCCTGATCGCGGAATGCTGCAGCGCAGTTTCTGATCCTTCCGACAGCAGGAACGTGAGAACGGAATCGTCGCTGCTGCTGGACGACCTCGGCGCGACCGGGGAGCTGGAATCCGGCGGTTCCTCCACGATGGCATGCGCGTTGGTCCCGCCCACACCGTAGGAGGACACGGCCGCGAGGCGCGGACCACCGGTGACTGGCCATGGTGTCGTTACGGTCGGAACGAACAACCTGGTGCCGGACGGGTTGATAGCGGGGTTCCACCGTCGGAAATGCAGGGACGCCGGGACCTCACCGTGGTACACCGCCAATANGGCTTTGAGTAGCCCCACCATGCCCGCGGCGGGTTCGGCGTGGCCGAAGTTCGTCTTAGCCGAACCCAATGCACACCGGCCTCGTCCCCGTCCGTAGACGGCGGCCAGCGAACGGAACTCGATCGGGTCGCCAACGATGGTTCCGGTGCCGTGCGCTTCGATCATTCCAATTTCTTCCGGGTCGACATCGGCAATACTCAGGGCGGTACGGAACACCTCTTCCTGAGCTTGCTCGGAAGGAACGGTGAACGGGGACGTCTTCCCGTCATGATTGACCGCCACCCCCCGTAGCACGGCGAGCACGCGGTCCTGGTCACGCATCGCGTCGTCGAGACGTTTAAGTACGAGGACCACGCAGCCCTCGGCCCGAACGTAGCCGTCCGCTCGTTCGTCAAAGCTGAAGCATCGCCCGGTGGGAGATAGCACTCCCAACTCGTTATAGGCCAGGAACGTTCGGGGGCTGAGTAGCAGGTTGACCGCGCCAGTGATCGCGAGGTCACACTCGTCCTGCCGAAGGCTGTTACATGCCAGGTACACGGTGGCCAACCCTGTCGAACACGACGTGTCCACGGTCATGCTGGGACCGCGCAAACCGAAGACGTGCGATATCCGACCGGATGCCGGTCCGGCCTGGTTACCGGGCANAAAGTAGGGGCCCCCGCCGCTCGGGAGCTGATGTGCGTGGAGCATATGNTCCAAGTTGGACATGCCGACGAACACAGCAGTGCTGCTCCCTACCAGGTCATCGGTTGGCAATCCAGCGTGCTCGAACCCCTCCTGCACGACCTCCAGCAACAGCCGATGTTGAGGATCGATCAACTCTGCCTCGGTCGGGTCGATACCGAAGNCCTCTGGATCGAAGGCNCCGACGNCCNCCNANAAAANCCCGCCACGCCACAGCACGTTCCGATCGGTCTCTGCCTGCGATGCTTCCCGCGACGCCTCACTCCATCGCTCTGATGGCACATCGGTGACCGCATCACGACCGTCGCGGAGGAAATCCCACAGCGACGCCGCGGAACCAACGCCGCCAGGAAGGCGGCACCCGATCCCAATCACCGCAACCGCGCTGGAGGTGTTTCCCCCAGCATCCCGCGTCCGTTCACCCGAACCCTTACTCGGATCCGCGCGGATGGTCTGATCCGCCTTCTTGACCGGAGCGTCGTTGGCGGAGTCGTCGGTTGTAGTGACCGTGATGTCACTGTTGGTCAGCTGTTCGACCAGGACGGGCCGGATCGGGTCCGCAAGATCCGGGGAGACCCGGGGCAGTCGATCGTCGCTCTTCCTCTGCTTCGACACGAGGACGCTCCTCAGCGACTCGGTTGAGATGATGAAGGAAGAGTACCCCAATCCGGTCGCTTATCAACCACTTGGTTAATATATATTCCACTTTGGTGTGGTTGTCGGCGGGGCGGACACGCCGGGCCTCGACCGGGCCCACGCAGGNGGNGGNGCCTGGTGTCCCGGTCCGGAGATCTGCGCTCTGATGAGATCTGTGATGAGGCCCCGTCAGATGATCCACAGCCGCCAGCGAAGTCGCGGCCCGTGACTACCCGTGAGGTTGTACGCCTCCAGACTCTCCATGAGGAGGCGGGGGTGAGGTGGAGGCGCTCCGCTCGCGCTCGCCAACATGTCGCTGCGGCTCACACGTACGTTCCTGGGGGCTCCTGCTGCTGTCCTTAACCCACGCGACGATCTGGGCCCGTGAGGTGAAACCGAGCTTGCCGAGAATGCGCTCGACGTGACCTTCCGCCGTGCGCTGGGCGATCACCAGGTAGCTCGCGATCTCCTTGTTGCTCAGACCGCGGGCGACGAGGTCCGCCACCTGACGCTCCCGAGGGGTCAGGGGCACCTCCGGCTCGCCGGCGGGAACGACGGGGTGGGCGACGGGAGTCCCGGTGCCCTGGGTAGCCGCGGCGACGGCCTCGTCCAGGTCGAGTTCCGCGCCCTGCGCTAGGGCGCGTTCGAGCTTCCGTTGATCCAGGACGCGTCGCAGGGACGCCTCGCATCGGTGGTGGAACGAGGCGAGCCCGAAGACGGCGATCGACGCCCCGGTCTCACGCCAGATCCGCCCGGCCGCGCCGAGCAGGACCGCGGACTCGTGGTGCCGACCGGCCGAGGCCATGACCCACGCCTGCTGCTCCAGCGCGACGGCGATGCCGACATGGTCGTGGAACGCGTATTTGAGGGAGATGGCCGCGGCATGGTGCTCCATCGCCTGCTCCAACTCGCCTAGCTGCCAGGCCGCCAGACCGAGGCCGCACAGAGCGAACGAGCGGAAGCAGCATTCGCCGAAGCGCTCGGTCAACGCCACGCATTCCGCGAAGACGGTCGCCGCCGCGTCCTGTTCCTCGCGGATTCCGTGGGCCAGCCCGAGATAGAGCAGTGATTGGGCGAGACCGAGCGGCTCGTCGAGGTCAGTGAACCGGCGGCGGGCGTCCTGACTGCGCTCCACCGCCGCCGACGTGTCCCCGCTGATGGCGGCGAGCCTGCCCTCGACGCAGGCGATGCGTGCGAGCACCCGCTGCTCGTGCAGCCTGGCGGCCAGATCGCGAGCCTCGGCCAGCAGCGACGCCGCCGCGGTGATGTCGCCCTGGAGGGACGCGGCGTGGGCGGCCGATTGCAGACCGATGGCCCGGATCCCGTCCGGCTCCGTGGCCTTGCTCAGCCCCCGATCAAACCAGAAGCGCGCCTCGCTGAGTAGCCCGATGGCGGCCCAGTATTGCCACAAGGCCACCATGATGGACAGAGCGGTCTCCGCCAGGCCCGGTGTGGTGAGGCAGAGGTCCAGCGCAACCCGTAGGTTCGCTTGCTCGTTCCGGATCCGCCGGATCCAGTCCAGTTGGGCCGGGCTGCACCACTGAGCGTCGGCGAGGGCCGCCATCCGGCGGTAGTAGGCGAGATGCCGACGGCGCACGTCCTGTTCCCGACCGGACTCGCGCAGGCGGTCCTGGCCGTACTGGTGAATGGTGTCCAGCATCCGGAACCGGACCATCCCCTCGTCGTCGTCACGGACCAGAATCGACTTGTCAACCAGCCCGCTCAGCACGTCCAGCACGACTGCCGGCGGGTACCTGGCGCCCTCCACCTGCTCAGCCGCCTCCAAGGTGAACCCGTCGGCGAACACCGACAGGCACGCCCACATCTGCTGCTCCTCGGGATTGCACAGGCCGAAGCTCCAGTCGATCAGCGCGCGCAGGGTCTGCTGGCGGCGGGGTCCGGCCCTGTTGCCTCGCGTCAACAGGGCGTAGCGGTTGTCGAGCCGATCGAGGATCTGCTCCAGGGACAGCGTCCGGAGCCGAGCAGCCGCCAGTTCGATCGCCAGCGGGATGCCATCCAGGCGATGGCACAGCGACGCGACGGTCCGCCAGTTGCCCTCGTCGAGGCTGAATTCCCCCAGTACCGCCGCCGCGCGCTCCGCCAGCAGGCTCACCGCCTCGTACTGGATGAGCCCGCCAGCCAACGCGGACTGGTCCGCGCCCGGGGCCGGCACCGGGGGTACTCTCAGCGGGGGCACCTTCAGCACCCGTTCCCCCGCCACCCCGAGCAGGTGGCGGCTGGTTGCGATGACCCGCAGGTCCGGGCCCGCGCGCAGCAGGGTGTTGACGAGCCGGGCACACGTGTCCACGAGGTGCTCGCAGTTGTCGAGCACGAGCAGGATCCTGCGCGGAGCAAGGTGCGCGGCGAGCGTCGCCGCGGTCCATCGCCCGGAGAGGAACTGCAGGTCCATCGCCTCGGCGACCGCGTCGACGACCAGTGACGGGTCGTCGAGGTCGGCCAACTCGGCGATCCAGACACCGTCGGGGAACGCGCGCTGCCGGTCCGCCGCGAGCCGAAGGGCGAGGCGGGTCTTCCCGACCCCCCCNGGCCCGGTCAGCGTGAGCAACCGGGCGCCGGCCAGCAACCGCAATGCCTCTGCCAGCTCCTGTCTGCGACCGACGAAGCTGGTTAGTTCCGCCGGCAGGTTCGACCTTCCACGTCCGGACACACACAACACCGTCCCGCTACCTGTGGGGGGACACAACTTGGTCGGATAAGTGGACAACTGGGACGGACAGGTGGACAACTGGGACAGACAGGTGGGCAGGCGAGCGGACAGGTAGTGAGACAGGTAGTTCTCCCGTCCCCGCACACCGGTCCGTCGCTCAGGCTGCACCCATGCCGAGGACGCAGACTGCACTGCCAGCAGCCTTGGGATGCCGGGGACCGGAGCCGACCGGCTGGAGCGGGTGTAGGCAGCCAGGGCAATGGCACATCCACAGGCCAATCAATTGTAATAGTCGGGTGTTGTACATCCGTGTTCCATGCAATGAGATGACGCCAGAGTTGGGGGAGACCCTGCGAAGCAGGGCAGTTAGGAAGATCGTTAACGTGGCGGCCGGATCTGGTTGCGGAGCTAGCCAACAAAGTCCCTTGGTATCGTCGACACCAGTCCTGTGCGCTTATGACGAAGTAAATTTATGCGAGACTAAGCACGCGAGACCAGNTGCGAAAATCCAGCCGGTGGGCGAGGCCGACCGCGTTTCCCGGAAACTTCGACAAAGATCTGATTTGATGACCAACGAGAAAGCGCATTCACCGAAGGGCTTGCCGGTGATTCGGCAGACGACCTCCGAAACTGATGTCGTGGTAGTCGGTGCCGGCATCATAGGCCTGGCGAACGCCCTTCAGCTTGCCAAACGAGGCCTGCGAGTAACGCTGATCGACAACCTTCGCGACAAGAAACACAGCTACAAGGTTGGAGAGTCGTTCCTAGTCTTCACAAGTGCTTTTCTCCGCACTGTGGGCGAGCTGGATGAGTTCATCACCGAGGAATCATTCGCGAAACTCGGTGTATGGTTCTCCCACGGCACGGAGAACAGATCAGACTTCCACGACGCCACCGAGTGGGCCATCAACGCCGACCCGCATCCGCCGCATTATCTCTACGATCTTGCGCCCGACAAGAAGTGGTTCCGCTGCATGTTCCTCGACATGCAGATCGTCCGTCCCGAAGCGGAGGATTCGATGTGTGCGGCCGTCCGACGGCGTGCTGGAATCACTTTCGTCGACACCGCCCGAGTGAGCGACATACAGATCTCCCCGGGAGCGGACTGGCACCAGGTGGAATGGCTGGACGGCACAACCGGGCACAGCAACATCATCCGAACGCGCTGGGTCGTCGACTGTTCTGGACGCAACCGGTTGTTGGCCCGCGGCCGCGGACATGCCGCGGAGCGGCGGGAACTGACTGACGGATTTCAGACGACAGCGGTCTGGGGCCAGTTCGAGGGCGTGACCGACGGCCTGTTCGGTGACGAGTGGACGCATACCTTCCCTAACGGCCGCGATACGCAACGCGACCTGTACACCGTACATTTGTGGGGGGCCGGTTACTGGATCTGGGTCATCCGGCTCTCGAAGGAACGGATCAGCGTCGGCGCGACTTTCGACCAGCGGTCGGCGCCACCCGGCCGAACTCCGCAGGAGCAGTTCTGGAATCTCATCCGGCGGCACCCCGTCCTCGACAAGGTGATCGCACCGGAGTCACTCCTTGAGTTCCGGACCTACCGGAACGTCCAGCACTGGACCGACACGTTCGTCAGCCCGCAGCGCTATGCAATGGTAGGCGACGCGGGCAGCATCATCGACGCCTACTACAGCCAGGGAATCGCGCTGGCGTTGGTGACCAGTTGGCATCTCGCCAACATTGTCCAGGACGACGTCCGCTCCGGGAACCTGGACCGGGCGTATATCGAGCGGGTGAACCGAGCCACTCGCCAGGACTGGCACATGCTGCGCGCGATGGTCCGCGAAAAGTACACTGCCGCGATCGCGGATCCTCGCTTCTTCGTGTTGTCCCACGTGCTTGATATGATGGTGTTCTGGTCGGTGGGCAGCACCCGTTCAGCGCTCACCCGATGGCTCGTCGACACCGAGGGCGACACCACTCGGGAGACCCCGAAGAACCGCCGCGTCCGGCGGCGTCTGCAATCCACGCTATTCTACTCCCGGGCCCCGCTGTGGCGGTGGTTGCCGCCGGAAACCGTGCNTTGGATACAGAGCCGGCTACAGGCCAACCTCGCGGCCCGCGCACGGTGGCGGCTGGATCACGGTGTCAAGCTACCAACGGTCCGTAGTGTCCAGAACGTCACCGCGCCGCTGCCTAAGCTGTGGTGGCTGGCGATCGGCGGGGACCGCGGNCGAGATATTTNAGCTCATGACCTGGTGGAACCCGCGGAACTACGACCAGAGGGCACCGCGACCTGGTTGGACCGGTTGCCCGTGCCGGCCAACACCCGATTGCGATGGGTGATCCGGCTGCGGCCGTACGCCCTGCTCGCCGGATTCTCCGCTGCCTATCTGTGGGACGGGGCGGACACGGCGATCCGACGCCTGCGCCTGCTTGTACGCCGCCCCAGCGACAGCGCGACGGCCAGCGAACTCGCTAACCACGAGGCCTTGCTAAGGAAGAATGAATGAAAGCCGTTACCACTGGGCGACCGATCGCTTATCTACATTTGGACTCGCCGCACGCGGAGTACCCACAGATCGTTACCGCCCTGGCTGATTACGGTGTCACGGCAGTCGCGGTCCATCTCGACAACGTGCACACCGTCGACTGGACAGCGTTCGACGGCGTGAACCTACGAATGTGCCGCGGCTTCCACGAGCGGCCCGACTTTCTTGACAGGATCCGGAGACTGTATCTGGAGCTGGACGGGAAGATTCCAATTCTGAACTCGATGCGGGTGGCCGTCGGGACGCTCGACAAACGTCGGTNCCTGTCAGAGCTCGAACAGGACGGCATCGCGGTGATCCCGACCCGGTGGGTTTCCCGGGGCGAGGACGTGACGATTGACACGCTCATGACCCAGACCGGATGGGACCATGTCGTCATCNAGCCAACCGTCTCGGCCGGCTCCTGGCGCACCTTCCGGGTCTCACGGAGCGGGCCGAGCACCTCAGCAACGCACTTCGTCCGGCACGGCCACGAAGCAACGTCGGCGACGGGCGTGGCACCACGCCGCGACACGGAACCCGAGACACTGCTCCGTGACTTGGTGTCCACCCATCACGTCTGTGTCCAGCCCTTTCTTTCATCGATCCTGGCTCACGGTGAACTCTCCTTCGTCTTCCTAGGCGGAAAGTTGAGCCACGCGGTCCGCAAAAGAGTCGCCCGGGACGGCGGCTGGTGGGCACACGAACGGTTCGGTGGCCGGAATGAAGTGATCCAGCCGACACCAGCCGAGCGTGAGTGGGCGTACTGTGTATATGAAGCACTAGAGAACCGATACGGACCGTTGATCTTCGGCCGGGTTGACGGCTTGCGGGACGAACACCGTGTGCTGCGGCTACTGGAATGTGAGCTCGTCATCCCCCGTCTGCTCCTGACCGAGGGCAACGCCTACGACACGTACGCAAAGACCATCGCGCGGGCGGTTGGCGGCTGACCCGATGACCTACCGAGAAACGCTCGCCGGCCCCGGGGAGTAACGGTTACGCACGCAGCGCATCGGATCTACCGGCGGTTTACCTCATCCTGCCACTCTCGCTCGTGCTCGGCGTCACCGTCGGTTTAGACGTCCGCCTGACCTTCCCAGGAGTAGTGATGGTCAACGCATCCGGTCCGGTAGCCGCGCTGTCGCCCCATGCGCTTCTCGTTTTCCTGCTCCAGATCGCTTTCCTGCTCGGGCTAGCTTATCTCCTCGGGCGGGCGGCAACGCGGCTGGGAATGCCGGCAGTGGTGGGTGAACTCCTCACCGGCGTGATCCTCGGGCCATCTCTGCTTGGCGCGCTCGCGCCTGGCTTCGCCGGCTGGCTGNTGCCCGCACGGGCCGACCAGTTCCATCTCCTCGACGCCGTCGGCCAGCTCGGCGTGATTCTGCTGGTCGGATTCATCGGCATAGAGATGGACATCCAGATGGTGCGGCGCCGGGGTCTGGCCGCCGCCCGGGTCGGCCTCGCCGGGCTGCTGGTTCCGGTGGGCCTCGGCGTCTCGGCGGGTCTACTGCTGCCTGACTCTCTCGTCGCGGACGGCGCCCATCGGCTGGNGTTNGCGGNGTTCCTCGGCGTAGCGCTCGGGGTCAGCGCGATCCCGGTAGCCGCGAAGATCCTCATCGACATGAACCTGTTGGACCGCAACGTCGGCCAGCTCACCCTGGCCGCGGCCGCAGTCGACGACGTGGCCGGGTGGTTCGCACTCTCCATAGTGTCGGCGATGGCGACCACGGGCGTGCGTGGCAGTGACATCGCCGTNCCGGTGGTCAGCGTGCTCGGCACCGTGCTGGCCGCCCTGGTGGTCGGTCCTCCGACGGTCCGACGGGCACTTCGATACGCCAGCACGGCGCGCGACGGCGGTGGCCACATCGTGGTCGTCACCGTACTGATCCTGGCCGCGGCGGCGGCCACGGAGGCACTGAAGCTTGAGGCGATCTTCGGCGCGTTCATCGCCGGCGTCGTCATCGGGTCCAGCCGGGGTTTCGCTCCCGACCGGGTCGCGCCGCTGCGGACGGTGGTGCTCACCGTGCTGGCGCCGATCTTCTTCGCCACCGCCGGGCTACGGGTCGATCTCGGCAAGCTCACCGACCTGTCGGTCCTCGCCGCCGGCCTGGTGGTCCTGCTGCTTGCCGTCGCGGGCAAGTTCGCCGGCGCCTACCTCGGAGCCCGGGCCAGCCGGCTTGGCCACTGGGAGGCCCTCGCGCTCGGCGCCGGGCTGAACGCCCGCGGGGTCATCGGTCTGGTCGTCGCCGGAGTGGGGCTGCGCCTCGGCGTGTTGAACACGGCGGCCTACACGGTGGTGGTCCTCGTGGCACTCATCACCACCATGATAACTCCGCCGATCCTGCACCTCACGATGCGACGGGTGGAGCACACCGCGGACGAGACACTACGGCGACTGGACCCCCCGGCGACACCGAAAGCGCACATTCCGGTGCCCGACGCTAGCGCCGGCATGGACGTCAAATAACCGCATCCTGCAAAAGGCTGTTTCGTAACTCGATCGGGTGTGGTGTGGGTGGGGTCGGGGTGTGCTCGACCCGCGCGACCCGACCGGCTCACTCCCGCTCGTCAGCCCGTCGGGAAGACCACGGACAGGCCAACGACTGCGTGGCAGATGAAGGATTTTGACCCTTCGGAGTCGCCCTGCCCCTACCAGCCCAGGAGTGCGAATCCCCTGGGCCACCCGACCCAAGAAGCTGTTTTGGAATTACCCTGGTCCCATATCCNGACCCGATAAAGCGGGCTGTCGACCGGTTGGCACGCCGAGCGCCGGAGTCCGATCCTCTGGCGCCCAGCATGCGTCCGAGGTTAGAGCAAGATCTAAAATAGGTTCTTAGAATTTTCCTCCGGGAGGGGTTGGGACCGCTGTCTGGGCTATGACCGCAACGTGGCTGGTGGCCCCGGCTGGCGCCGGCCGGGGTGTCGCACTTTGCGGACTCTCGATACTGGCCCGTGGTACGGGTACGGCGCCGCCGTTGTCCTGCTTGGAGTTCTGGCCGCAACCGCTGAGGAACAGAGTCGATGGGATGACGAGGGCGCCAAGCACCGTCACCATGGCTCGACGGCCACGGTGCCTCGGCGTCCGGGGCCATCGGGATTGGAAGGAATGTATGGTGTCCATAATGATTCAGTAGTCTACTGCCCTATGCGCAACTTTTCCACCTACCCGAGAGGCCGGGTTTTCCACCCGTCCGCGAGGTCAAAAAGATCCTGAAGCGTCCTTCCGGTGATCACATCAGTACCTTCGGCGGGTAAACCAGCCCGCCTCTTCCGAACCTTGCTGGTGCCATTGATGATCAGGTGTGAGCTCAATGGAAGTACTTTAAGAGCGTGTCTCACGCGGCGGTTCCCGGTAGATAAACGATCATGGATGTGATGGAGAGCGGCTTGCTCTACGTCCGGTCCCGGACGAGTTGTGGAAGCTGGTCGAACCGTTGCCACTCCGGTTCGAGGCAGGTCCGCAGGGCGTTGAACACCCCCGGCTGCTCGGCGAGGATCGGGCGGCCAGCGTCTGCTCGCCGACGTGGGAGCCGTCGATCGCGGCCCCGAGCGTCGCTCGCGACGCGTAGGTGGTCATGAGCGCGGCGCGCACAAGTAGGTGGGGCGGGTCGTCGGCGGTGCCCGACGGGCCGAACGCGGCCCGGCTCGCCGTCGTGTCCAGGCAGCGGGTCTGGGTGCCATCGTCCCGCACGCCGGCGGGNCACATACCGTTATCAACCTCCATTCTCAAACCCCTTCTGACCGACAATCTCAAACACCTTCTCAGATCTCTGCGAATTCGCGAACGGCCTGGATGAACTGGTTGAACTGGCTACGGTGCACGTCGTGTGATGCGTTGTGCAACTCGACGGTGGTGCAGCAGGCGGGCAGGATGCGGCGTGCGTGCGCCCATTCCTCGTCGGACCACAGTCCGCCCCGCAGCGGGTTGGCGCGGATGAGAAGGGTCCGAACAGTGAGCTGACCTAGGAGCGGGAGTAGCGAGCCCGTACAGGATCCATCGCGCACCAGGCTCTCGACGATGGCAGGGTCGGCGTACCGGAAACCCTCCAGCAGACTGTCCACATCATCGGGGTGCCAGCTGGGATGAACCATGGCGAGGATTTCCCGCAGTTCTATTTCGGGCAGTGCGATGGCCTTGATCAGATCGTTGATCTGTTCGCGCTGCAGCTTTGGTGACATCATCACCGGGGGGTCTTCNAGAACAAGACTCGACACCGTCGGGGGAAGCTGCTCCGACTCGGCACCGGTCGCGGTGACCAGGGCCACGGCGGCTCCCCACGAGTGGCCGACCAGCATCGGCTCCTCCACCCCCAGGGCGGTCAGGAAGGACACCACATCATCAGCGGCCTTGCGTAGGCCGTACGACCCGATGGGTGCTCGAACACTGGCACCATGTCCTCGCAGATCGAGCGCGAACACCTGGTACCTATCCCCCAGCGCGGGGCCGACACGAGACCAGCTTGCAGCCGATCCCGCGTTGGCATGCAGCAACACGACCCGCATTCGTTCATCTCGATCTTCACTCCAGACCCGATAGCTGAATCGGCCGGCAGGCAGATCAATGAATCGTGCGTGCCAGCCAAAATTGGCACGGCCAGCGTGTGCGCCCGTCATGGCAGGCTCTTTTCTTCGTCAGCGGTGGCCGCTATGGTGCTACGGTCGCACCAGCTGGCGATTCCGCGGGCCGGATCCGCTCCCACGTCAGGTACGGAAGCCGGATGCCAGAGCCGTCCCACTTCGCCGGACAACACAGCGTCAACACATTCTCTCTCAACGCGAAATTGCGAACCTGGTTCCCTCCAATCCATTCGGGAACAGACGCCACCTGCACATGATGGATGACTTGATCATCCTCTAGGCAATAGGTTCCGCAGTATCCGATGTAGGGATGGTTCATGGCGATCGATTCGGCGTCGACCTGCGAGCTATTCATGAATTCGGAGACGGATGCGCTTGAGGTGCGACGCTGAGGGTCGCGCAGGTGTGCGGACATGTGGCCGTCGGCCGCGTAGATCACTAGACCGCTCGGTTGGGTGCCCATGGGCATGCTGAGAATTATTCCATTGCGGTCAGTAACGATGAACGAGACAAGCTTCCATGCTCCGACTAGCAAAGGTCCATGCGTATCGAGGTGGTCCGAAAAATCCGAACTGGTTACGCCGCTCATGAAGGCAAACCTCCATTGATGTTGGATTAGCTTAGATTGTTGACTTGCTAGTCCGAGGTCGACAGTTCGGAGGCCACGCCACATCCCCTCCCTTCAGCGTCCGGTGATGGCGGTACAGGANCCCCTNCCCTGATGNGGGGGTGANCCCCCGCCGATGATCCTCGCGATCCGTAGGAGGTGGAGGCCGCGTGCAACAACACCGCGGTACACGTCCGTCTTGGTGGCGGCAGGGCCGGGGAGGCTGGCGAATTCCGACCTCCGCTATTCCCGCGGAAAATCCAAAATTCATGATCACGTCTCGCGGAAGCGGTTGATCGCTTCCAGATGGCGGGTCCGTATCGCGTTGTCGCGCACGCCGAGGCCCTCCTGCGGCGCGAGGCACAGGACCGCGACCTTGCCCTGGTGCAGGTTGCGGTGCACCTCGTAGACGGCCTGGCCGGTCTCGTCCAGTGGATACACCCGTGACACGGTCGGATGAACCAGCCCCTTGGTGATCAATCGGTTGGCCTCCCAGGCCTCGCGGTAGTTCGCGAAATGCGACCCCACTATCTTTTTCAGATTCATCCAGAGATAGCGGTTGTCGTAGGAGTGGACGAAGCCGCTGGTGGAGGCGCAGGTGACGATCGTTCCGCCGCGGCGGGCCACATAGACCGAGGCGCCGAAGGTCTCCTGTCCGGGATGCTCNAAAACGATGTCCGGANCCNCCCCGCCGGTGAGCTGCCGGATCTTCTTGCCAAAGCGCTGCCATTCCTTCGGGTTCTGGGTGTGCTCATCCGTCCAGAACCGGTAGCCTTCCGACGTCCGGTCGATCACCAGCTCGGCGCCCATCCTGTGGGCAATTTCGGCTTTCTCGGAAGAAGAGACAACGCAGACTGGGATGGCACCGCCGCGCACCGCCAGCTGCGTGGCGTAGGAGCCCAGACCCCCGCTCGCGCCCCAGATCAGCACGATATCTCCCTGCTTCATGTCCGCGCCGTTGCGCGACACCAGCTGACGGTATGCGGTGGAGTTCACCAGGCCCGATGCCGCGGCCTCCTCCCAGCTCAGATGCGCCGGTTTCGGCATGAGCTGGTTCGCCTTGACCAGAGCCAGTTCGGCGAGGCCACCGAAGTTGGTCTCGAAACCCCAGATGCGCTGCTCCGGATCCAGTATCGTGTCGTTGTGGCCCTCCGGCCGTTCCAGCTCGACCGACAGGCAGTGGGCCACCACCTCGTCACCTGGCGACCAGGCGTGTACCCCCGGCCCAGTGCGCAGCACGACACCGGCGAGATCGGACCCTACGACGTGATAAGGCAGGTCGTGTCGCTTGCTGAGCGGGGAGAGACGGCCGTAGCGCTCCAGGAAACCGAACGTCGGCAGGGGTTCGAAGACCGACGTCCACACCGTGTTGTAGTTGATCGAGGACGCCATCACGGCGACCAGCGCCTCACCGGGGCCGATCTCCGGTGTCGCGACCTCGTCCAGGTGCAGTGAACGTCGGGGGTCTTTGTCGCGGGATGCGAGCCCACTGAAAATGTTGACGTCTTCCTTTCGGACGACCACTCCCCGGTAGGTCTCCGGCACCCGGAGGGATGTAAAGGCCTCCTTGGGCGTGTCACCGGCGAGAATAGCTGACCTTATTTCTTTCACGGTCGAACTCTCCTATACGATGCCGACATCGAGCAGATGTTCAGTAGACCCGGAAACCCCGCCCGGTCTTGTACNCCAGACATCCGGACCTGACGAGGTCTTCCAGCAGGAGCGTCGGGGTGTACCCGGGTTCGCGGAACTCCCGGTACAGGGCGCGCTGGATGGCGAGTGTCACGTCCAGGCCGATGACATCGGCGAGTTCGAACGGCCCCATCGGGTGTGCGCAGGCGACCTTCATGGCTGTATCGATCACATCGATATCCACGTAATGGGACTCCAGCATCTTCACCGCGTCATTGAGATATGGGAACAGTAGGGTGTTGACGATGAAGCCGGCGCGGTCGGCACACCGGACCGGGTACTTGCCCGCCGTCCTGGCCACGTCGAAGACAGTCGCGGTCACGTCGTCCGCGGTTACGATGGTCGGCACGATCTCGACCAGGCGCATCTTCTTCGCTGGGTTGAACCAGTGCATACCGACCACATCCTGCGGGCGGGACGTGGCGGTGGCACACTCGATCACTGGCAGCGAGGACGTGGTCGTCGCGAGGACCGCTCCCGGGCGTGCAACCGTGTCGAGTTCAGCGAACAGCGCCCGTTTGACGTCCAAGTCCTCAACGACCGCTTCGATGATGAGGTCACACTCGGCGAGGACGGACAGATCGGTCGAAGCTCGANCCCGTGCCAGTGTCGAAGTACGCTCGTCCGATGAGATCTTTCCCCGTTCGACCGCTTTGTCCAGTGACCGCTCGATCTTCGTCCGGACAGCGGCGATTTTCTTCTCGCTCCGTGCACGGAACACCACCTTGTAGCCATGGTGGGCACAGACCTCGATGATTCCGCTGGCCATGGTGCCGGTGCCGACCACGCCGATCGTGTGCACCGGCCGTCCTGGGACCGCGAAGAAGCCGAGTTGGGGTGGTTCGACCATGTCGACGATCTCGGAGGAGTAAGGGGCGGCATAGGTGTAGAAACCCCGCCCGGTCTTGCGGCCGAGCATGCCGGCGGTCACTAGCTGCTTGAGCAGCGGGGCCGGTGCGTGCAGGTGGTCGCGGGAGGTGTGATAGATCGAGTCGAGAATCTCGTACGCGGAGTCGAGACCGATCAGATCGAGCAGTGCCAATGGGCCCATCGGGTGACCGCAGCCGAACCGCATGGCGGCGTCGATGTCCTCACGGGTGGCGTAGCACGCCTCCAGCATCCGGACAGCGCTGTTAAGGTACCCGAACAGCAGGGCGGTCACGATGAAACCCGCCCGGTCCCCGGCGACCACCGCGGTCTTTCCGACCTTCGCGACGAGCGTCCCGACATCCTCCAGTACAGACGGGTCGGTGACCGCAGTATGGATGATCNCGACCAGGCCCATGACCGGTGCGGGGTTGGACCAGTGGGTCCCGACAACCCGGGAGGGGCGTGAGGTAGCGACGGCCAACGTGATGATTGGCAGGGAGCTGGTGTTCGTCGTAAAGATCGTCTCTGGCGGACACAGCCTGTCCAGCTCGGCGAAGAGCCCGAGCTTCTTCTCGATCCGCTCGGGAATCGCCTCGATGACCAGCTGGCAGTCGGCCACGGCCTCGATCCCGGTTCCGGCCTGGATACGGGCGAGCAGGGCGTCCCGCTCGACCTTGGTCAACTTGCCGCGGCTCATCGCCCGGTCCGTGGAGTGCCGGATCCGATCGAGCCCACGGGCCAGCGTCTCGTCGTTGAGCTCGACGCCGACCACCTCGATGCCGGCGCGCGCCATTACCTCGGCGATGCCGGCGCCCATCGTGCCGAGCCCGACAACTCCGACCTTCGTGCCGTTGAGCTGGATATCCATCAGGTCACCGGTGGACGATCCGGTGCGCTCGCCCCGGATTCTTC
The DNA here is from genome assembly GCF_000732115.1 of Frankia sp. CeD. Taxonomy (NCBI): domain Bacteria; kingdom Bacillati; phylum Actinomycetota; class Actinomycetes; order Frankiales; family Frankiaceae; genus Frankia; species Frankia sp. CeD. The sequence continues at coordinate 1,745 of NZ_JPGU01000001.1, read as the reverse complement.
ACTATTATCCCCATCAATTGCGCCCTGTCTGGGGCGATGCCCCAATGCTCCGGACGGAAGCCGTCGACAATCCGTGTGGTTATCAGGTCGAACACCTCCGCGTTGAGGCGCACCAGGCTGCGGTGGGCATCCCCGGTGCGGCTGACCAGGCCGGCCTGCTCGAGTACCTCGATGTGCTTGCAGACCGTCTGCACGTCGGCCTTGCACCACTCGGCGAGCTCGCCGACCGTGGCGTCGCCGTCGCTCAGCCGCTCGATCAGGTCACACCAGGGCGGATTCGCAAGAGCCTCGAAGATCTGAAACATGATCCTGACCTTCCCCTGCAACCACGATACATCAGCTGATTCGTTTACGATAGCCCACCGAGTGGCCCATGTCGTCAACTGTACGGATGAATATGGGCGTCCTCGGGGCGACGCGTGAGGCCTGCGGTCACCTATGGTCTGGCGGCGCGGTGGCGAACATGATCATTTTTGATGACGGACGGTCCGCCCGAACCCGCCGTGGTTGGCGCTGGAAGCCAAGGGATGGCAGGATGACCTGCAGCTTCGCGACTGTCGCCAGACGGCGGCGGTTGGCGCTAGGAACGTCTCTCTGTAACGGGCAACTGGCTGAGTGGTTGCGATCTACGTGATCGCTTGTGATCGCTCGAGTCTCGTCTGAGGTGCTCGGAAGTGGTGTGTTCCGCCGGGTGCGTGGTTCGGTGTCGGCCGACTGCGCTGCGACCGGGTCTTCCGCCTGCCCGCCCCGCCCGCCGAAGGCGTCCGGCCGGCCACCCCGCCACGGCCCCGGCAGCCCACCCGGCCACGCCAACCGACGACAAGCGATCATCCAACCGGTCGGGAAGACCACGGACAGGTCAACGACCGCAGGACCTGAAGGACCGACAAGTTAAACGACAAGGTGCGCCACGAACGTGGAAGGGAGTGAATTGTAGGAAGAGCTTCTGACTGCGGTGCTGTGTAGCAGATGAAGGATTTGGCCCTTCGGAGTCGCTCTGCGGAGGGAGGCTCCAAGCCGCCACATGCAGCTACCGCCACATGCAGCTAGGGGGAGGCAGGCATTCCCCTGCCCTACATCCGCGACATATTAGGACACGTCGACCTGTCCACCACTGAAATCTACGCACGGGCCTCGACCGAAGCCAAGCGCAAGGCGCTCGAAGCCGCCTACACCGACATCGTCACCGACGACCTCCCCGAGTGGAACCAGGACCCCGACCTGCTCAACTGGCTCACCTCGCTGTGAGCCCCCGCCGCTGACAGGTTGACAGGTTATGCGCAGCGCTCAAGCCCCGATCGGGTCCTCACCAGGCCCGACAGGCCAGCACTGCGCATAATCCAGCGCTGCTCATTAGGCTCTCCGATCTCACCCGTGCTGGCGAACCTGTTCATGCACTACGCGTTCGACGCGTGGCTGGCCCGGACCTACCCGGGCGTCGCGTTCGAGCGCTACGCCGACGACGCGATCGTGCACTGCGACAGCAGGAGTCGGGCTCGCCACGTGCTGGCCGCGCTCGACGACAGGATGGGACAGGTCGGACTGCGACCGCACCCGACCAAGACCAGGATCGTGTACTGCAAGGACAGCAACCGGCGCGGCTCCCATGAGCACACGTCGTTCACGTTCCTCGGCTACACCTTCCGCGCCCGCAAGGCACGCAGCAGGCACGGGAAGTTCTTCACGAACTTCCTGCCCGCGATCAGCAAGGAAGCCCAGAAGAAGGTCAGCGGGCAGGTCCGCCG